>JAGVYX010000034.1 GCA_018303045.1 Candidatus Woesearchaeota archaeon | reverse complement strand
ACATACCATTTTTGACAATCATGGCAGAAAAACTTTTGCTTTGAGCCAGAAGCATTGTGCCTCATCCCTTTTTTCACCACATTATGTGATCCACACAGTCCACAAATAATCAGATCAATCACCTCTCAAAAAAGAGAAAGAAGAATTAATATTTAAAGATGGCGTTTAGTTGACTTAATCTCCTCATACAAAGCTTTATAAATAACTATCCAATTTAAGCTGACACTGATGTCTAAATCTGAAGTAAAAATAGTTAGCAGGATTAAAACTAAGAGAAAAACTTGGCATACCGTCTTAGCTTCGGCTGTTTTTGGCAAGAAAGAACTGGGCGAATCTTTTCTTGGCTCGCCGGAAGAAGCTGTAGGCCGCTTCCTTAAAATTAACCTTAAAGACCTCACTGGCAATATGAGAGACCAAAATGCTTATGTTTCTTTTAAAATAGTTAAATGGCAAGGGTCAACTTTAGATACTATTCACACTGGTTATGAATTAACTTCGGCTTCAGTAAAACGAATGGTAAAAAAGAATTGCAATCGGCTGGATGATTATTTTCTGTTCATGACTAAAGATAATAAGCCGCTGGTAGTTAAAACCTTAATGTTCACCATCAAAAAGATATCGCGATCAATAAGAACGCAGTTAAGAAAGGTACTGAAAGAAATTCTTGCAGAAGAATTCAAAAAGAACAATTTTGACGCCATTTTTAGCAATATCATTGCTTATAAAACTCAGCAGACAGCTAAAAAACAACTCGCTAAAGTTTATCCTTTAAAAGAAATGGCGATACGAAAGTTAGTTTTAGTTTCAAGAGAACAAACTGCCGGCTCTAAAACGGAATCAGAAACAGCCCCGGCAAAAGATTTAGAAAAAGCTTCGATTGAAGAACCAGCAGCCAGCATTTAGAGTTTAGCAGTTAGCGAGGTGCAATGATGAAATTTCTGGCCTTTACCGATATTCACGAAGATAAAAAAGCTCTACAGGACTTAATGGCGCGAGCCAAACAGCCAGATATTGATTTCCTGGTTTGCTGCGGGGATATTTCTAACTTCAAAAGAGGGTTGCCTGTTGTTTTGAAAGAATTTAATTCCTTAGGCAAAAAGATTTATGTCGTGCACGGAAATCATGAAGAGCCGGAAGATGGTTTTGCCAGGACTGTAGCTGAATATAATAATTGGATTAATTTGCATATGAACGTGGCTAAAGTAGGCCATTATTATTTGTTAGGCTACGGCGGCGGGGGATTTGCCAGGCATGATCCTCGATTTCGTAAAATAGCTAGGGAGTGGTACGGCAAGTATAAGGAGCAAAAAACTATTTTTATTCATCATATGCCGCCATTTGGCGCCAAATTAGATAAATTAGAGCAGGGGTATGTCGGCAATAAAGATTATACCAGCTTTATCAAACGAATGAAGCCTAAACTGGCTATTTCCGGGCATTTGCATGAAACCTTTAATTTAATGGATCAAATTGACGGGACTAAAATAATCAATCCCGGATTTAAAGGAATGGTAGTAGAGTTGAAATGAATTTTATAAAATTATAATTCTTAATACGTATCTCTTTCAAATACTTTCTCTATTATCCCAAACTATTACACAACCTTTATAATTCAGTTAAATTTTAGTAAAAAATTATGCCTTTAGAAATATTCTTCACATACGGAGGGCCGCACGTATT
Organism: Candidatus Woesearchaeota archaeon; assembly: GCA_018303045.1. Lineage (GTDB taxonomy): Archaea > Nanobdellota > Nanobdellia > Woesearchaeales > GW2011-AR9 > JAGVYX01. The sequence continues at coordinate 11,120 of JAGVYX010000034.1, read as the reverse complement.
TAGGCTAAATCAAGACAGAGTAGCTCTTTTCGTTGGGCAGATGAAAAATTTTGATTTACTGAGAGATAAACAATTACTGAGCTTTCTGCCCAAGCTGGATGACCACAATAATGAACTGTACTGGATAGTTGTTGAAGGCAAAAAGGAAGGAACGCCTAAATCTTACCGGCTCCATCTGGGTCCCAGCCGTGAGTTAAAGGAAGCTGATGTTCGAGGATTTGATTATACTCCCAACAGAACTTTAATTAAATTTATTCTAAGCAGCAAAATTGGTCAATTGACCATTTCTAATGCTTCTCCCGACAGTATTTGTGAATATAATGGCTTGGAGCAGAGAGTAGACAACATTTACAGCCTCTTTGGCATGAAACAAGCTTCTCCGATGCTGCCGCAGGGATGCGAACAGTATTTTGACGAATAATTATTCAACAAAAGTTCAATTTAATAAAAGCTTAAATAACACCTGTAATTCTAAAATTTATCATGCTTACCATAATTTCTTGTCCAAAAAAATCTGAATGCGACCAAAAAGCTGCCAACCTTATCAGGGATTCTATTCTTAAACTTCTGCAGAAAAAAGGTTTAGTTGTTTTAGGGCTGGTCGGAGGAAGAAGCGTCTCTGGTATTTATGAAGAATTAAAACACCAATCTATCCCCTGGAGACAAGTGCAAATGTTTGTGGTTGATGAGCGAATGGTTCCTTTGAATGATCCGGACAGCAATTTTAAGCTGATTTATGATCAGTTACTGAAAGAATTAATTGAAACCGGTGTTTTGCCCTTTGAAAATATTCATCCCTTTGATGTAAAAAAAGGAATTAATGCCTATCAAAAAGAGTTAGAAAAGTTTGGGGGCCAATATGGCCTGGTTGTTTTAAGTTCAGGAGAAGACGGGCATGTCGGAGCTTTATACCCAAACCACCACTCTATTACAGATAAATCGCCATTTTTTATTGCAATGGCCGATTCCCCTAAACTGCCTAAAGAAAGAATGAGCGCGTCTTTATCCTTATTGAAGAAAACTGAAATAGCCTTCGTTTTATTTTATGGGAAAGAAAAGGAAAAAGCTTATGGCCATTTTAACAACGGTAAGCTTGATTCAGCTAACTGCCCCGCTAAATTAGTGCTGGAAGTTAAAGAAGGCTATGCAGTTACTGATTTGAAATAGGCTCAATTGCTTCGCAGCAGCCTTAATTTGCCGGTGCTGCAATAAGGGCAGGAGCCAGAAAAGCTGCTCTTCCGGCTGAATTCATAGCGGCATTTCTCGCAATGAAACAGACTATGTCCTGCAGGCACATTAACTTTACGCACTGGCTGTTTTTTAGAAATTACCTGCAGCCGCGGCAATGGTTTTTCCGCCGGTTCCGGCTTGGTTTTCAACGGCCGGTCCTTGAGTATATTGATCGTGCTTCCTGGAATTTGCAGGCAGTTGACGCACATCATTAAATTGCTTTGGGAATCTACCCGCAACTGAGAAGCATAGAACTCCAAATGGCAGTTATTGCATTCCATAACGATTTCCTTAAATTGTTGATCCATTATCCCCACTTTAATTACTATATTACCAAGATCTATTTAAAAAGATTTATGCAGAGCAGTAGTTAATAATAACTTAAAGTCGCCATGCGCTAACCACCGTTAGCCCTTTAAATTTCGAGCGACTATTTATAATTAAATCTAAATCGCGGTTATTTTGAGAGTTATTCTGAAATGATCCTGATTTTTCTATTGTTTCAAAATTAAACTCAAAGGCCTGCTCTACAGCTAATTCTAACAATCTTCTTCTGCATCCGCCGTAAGGCCTGAAAAACTCTCTGGTTAAGATTGAAGGCGAGCCAAATCTAAAGCAATGTTGTAAATAATCCAAACGAAGACAATTGTCATAGTCATAAAACATCACAGACAATACTGCCATTGAACCAGGATAATTCTCCTGAGGCCCCCCCCTGGTTTAACAGCAGACCTTTTGAAAACATCAGCCGACTTCAAATCCTGAGGATAAATAATTAAATCAGAATAAATTATGGCCCCCTGTTTAGAAAGAGCGGCTTTAAATGTCTGATTGCCAACCATGTCCATCTCTAAACTGTGTTCTTTAGCTTGAGCAATAAATCCGTAAGGTAATCTTTTCACAACAGATAGTGGCTTAACTTTTGTAGCGCCAGTATTAAAATCATAATATGGCATATCCGTCGCTCCAGCTCTTGATAATTCCTTAAGGCTGCCGCCTAAAGCAGCAGCTAAAGAACTGTTACAATCAATCTTTGGGATCATTTTTACTTAAGAAAACCAGTGATTTAAAAATATTAAGTTAGAAATTCAACCTTTCTTTAACACAAATCCGTCTGAAAAAAATATTAAGTTAGAAATTCAACCTTTCTTCAACACAAATCCGTCTGAATTATCTTCAACTAAATAGCCTTGGTTCTTAATTTCTTCTCTTAATTGGTCCGCCAGCTTCCAGTTTTTCTTCCTTCTTGCTAATTCCCTCTGTTCAGCTAATTCAACGATAGCGGAGGGTATTTTTTCTTTCTTCAGATGCTGCAGATTAAATCCCAGCGCTTTATCAAATTCCAATAATAAAGAATATTTGTCTTTATCAGCTAAATCTTCAGCTTTAACCACTTCCCAAACTACTGCCAGGGCTTTAGGCGTATTCAGATCGTCATTAATTTCCTGCGTGAATTGTTTAAGGTACTGTTGCTGTTTTAACTTGTCCTCTTTAGCTTTAGAATTTTTAGCCGCTAGAACAAATTCAAACAATTTTTTCCGAGCAACGCGAGCGCCTTCTAAAGCTTCCCAGCTGAACATTAAAGGATTCCTGTAATGCGTTCCTAAGCAAAGATAGCGGTAGTCCAAAGGATCATAATTTTTATCTCTAAGCGTGTTTAAAATAATAATATTTTCTTTAGATTTGGACATCTTTTCTCCGCCATCGAGCACTACAAATTCATTATGCAGCCAATATTTCACCCAGGGTTTTTTGCCAAAAGCCGCTTCCGATTGGGCAATTTCATTATTATGATGAACCTGCGCCAAATCATGGCCTCCGCAGTGAAGATCAAATTGTTTCCCTAAATATTTGGAAGCCATCACCGAACATTCAATATGCCAGCCGGGAAAACCTTTTCCAAAAAGAGTTTCCCAGCCTAATTGGGAATTAAATTTCCATAAGGCAAAATCGCGATGATTCTTTTTTTCTCCGGTTTTAATCCGCTGGTGGTCCTGGTCATCCTCGATCTGGATTAATTTTCCATAATCTTTCAGCCGGGAGGTGTCAAAATAGATTCCATCGCTGGCCTTATAGGTAAATCCTTTTTTCTGCAGCTTAGCAATAAATTCAATATCTTCCGAAATGTGTTCGCTGGCCTTAGGCATTTTATCCGGAAGAATAATCAGTAATTGTTTCAAATCGGCAACAAAAGCGGCAGTATATTTATCTGCTAATTTTTTCATTCCAGCTAAAGTCAAAGGCAGGCCTTCTCTTTTTAATCCTTTAGTCATCTTATCCTCGCCTTCATCAGCGTCGGAAATTAAATGGCCTACATCGGTAATATTCATAACATGGTTTACTTTAAAGCCATTAAATAACAGAACCCGTTTTAATATATCCTCAAAGATAAAGGCGCGCAGATTTCCAATGTGAGCATAGTGGTAAACCGTAGGCCCGCAAGTGTAAAGGCCGACTAAATTTTTTTTTAATGAAATAAAAGGTTCTTTCTTTCTGTTTAAGGTATTATACAAAACTAAGGGCATATCTTGCAGTTGTTAAAATGCTTATAAAAAACTATCGGCTAAAAGTAGGTATTAAGTCTGGGCCTTTAGCATCAAAATTAGTGAGCCCTTTCGCTCTATACTATCAAGCGAAAAGGAAGTTCATGAAATGTGAAGAATATCACATTTCAGTACTGAAAATAAATCTCTGTTTATTTTCATGTTCCAGTGGGAATTTTCGCCTTCGTTTTATATCAATGCAGGCGAACTGATGCATGAAAATCAACAACGATTGATTTTCAGCACAGAAAATAAATCGAATGATTTATGTTACTGTTTATTTTCTTGTGCTAAAGACAAGAGAAGACTTAATACATACGGCTAAAACCAGTATCTCTGCTCTTAGATGATACACTTCTCTGCGTAATCCTTCCTAGAGCGGAGATACTGTGAAAGTTTTACAGGCATTAATTTTTTATACTTATAAAATATCTTTTAATCATGGATAATATGCAGGTAGCCAGAATTCTGGAAAATATTGCCGATATTCTGGAATTGCGGAATATTCCTTGGAAACCGCAGGCTTACCGCAATGCGGCCAGATCGATAGAATTGCTTTCTGAAGATATTTATGAGATCTATCGGCGGGATGAACTGGAAGAAATTCCCGGCGTGGGAGAGAATATTGCCGAGAAAATTAAGGAGTTGTTAGAAACCGGCAAATTAGAATATTATGAGAAATTAAAAAAGAAAATTAAGATTGATATTGAAAGTTTAAAGAATATTCCCGAGCTGGGGCCGAAAAGAATTAAATTATTATATCAAAAACTTAAGGTTAAAAATTTAAAGGACTTGGAAAAGGCTTTGAAAGCCAGAAAAATCCGTGAATTGTCCGGCTTTGGCGAAAAAACCGAGCAGTTATTCCTGCAGGGGATTATAGCGCTTAAAACCAGAAGAAGATTTCTTTATGCCGAAGCCAAGCCTATCGTTAAGAAAATAATCAAAACTTTTAAGGCCTTGCCATATGTGGAAAAAATGGACATTGCCGGCTCTTTCCGAAGAAAAGAAGCCACCGTTGGCGATTTAGATTTCTTAATAGTTTCCAGAAATCCAGAGTTAGTGATGAATACTTTTACCCAGCTGGAAGGAGTTATTTCGGTTCTGGACAAGGGAAAAACTAAAGCTTCAGTTAAATTGAAGAACGGCCTGCAGATTGATTTGCGGGTGGTTAACAAGGATCAGTATGGCGCCGCCTTGCTTTATTTTACCGGCAACAAGCAGCACAACATTGAATTGCGGAAAATTGCCTTAAAGAAGGGCTGGACTTTGAATGAATACGCGTTATCCGATCTTAAAACTAAAAGAATAATCGCTGGCAAAACCGAAGAAGAGGTTTATCAGAAATTAGGGTTTAAGTTTATTCCGCCGGAAGAACGGCTGAATCGGGAAGAATTGAAGAAATATAAACAGTGAATTATGGGGGGGAATTGAAGAAGTATAAACCGTGAATTTCTCTAGTTTAAAAGTATTGGATACTTTATAACCAAGATACTTTATAAACGATAAAAAAATAAATTATTCAAAATTTTCTTTAACTGACAATTCTTAATCTGACTTCTCTACTTTAGCAAACTTTATAATTGATGACTTAATTCTTTTCTCTAAAAATTAAGAGGTGTGTGATCATGCGTACTATTGCAATTATGAATTATAAAGGAGGGGTAGGCAAAACTACTACCGCCGTTAATCTAGCTGCCGGTTTGTCCAGGCATGATAAAAGAATCCTTCTGATTGACTTTGATCCTCAGGGAAATGTGGATGTTTCATTGAAGGTTGAAGCGGAATATACATTATATGATGCTTTAACAGGCAAAGTGGCGATTCAGCGCTGTATTATAAATCTAGCTAAGAATCTGGATGTAATCACTTCCAAGGAAACTTTGGTCAAAGCGGAACATTATTTAACCATGCAGGAAACAACTAAGGCGTTATTGAAAGACTTGCTCGGTGGAATCCGGGGATATGATTACATTATCGTAGATTGTCCGCCTTCCCTGGGTGTTTTAAATCAAAATGTGCTAGCTTTTTGCAGCGAGATCTTTGTGCCGACTTCTTCGGATTTTTTAGGCTATGATGCTTTAAAAAAAATGAAGGAGATTGTTGTTAAAATTAATGAAAAGTATAATCATCATAGTAAAATAACCAAAGTAATCCCTACGTTATTTGACCGAAGAAATAAAATCTGCCGGGAAACGTTAATGGAAATCAAGGAACTGTTTTCAGAATTAACTTCTGATCCCATCAGGGTAAATTCTAAACTTAAAGAAGCCCCCAAATACGGCAAATCTATCTTCAGTTATGCGCGGTCCAGTTCAGGAGCCCAGGACTATGGCTTGCTAGCTAAAAATGTAATTGAAATGGAAACCATTGCTTCCGCTCCGTTGATTGAAATTGTCTCTTAGCCCGGGATCGTTTAATGAACTGGAGTTTTACCGATTTATTCTAGATAACGATTTATTTAGGTTTGGCGAGACCGTTTTAGCTTCAGGCAGAAAGTCTTGTTTTAAGCTGGACTGGGAACCGGCCTTGACTAAGCTGAGAACACTGGATTATGTTGCCAGAAGCGTCTTAGCTAAGGTAAATGATTTGGGTTTGGAGCCAGACCTTTTTATTGGCGTTCCCGAAGGGGTAACCAGCCTGGGAGTGGCAATCCAATTGCTCTGGGCAGAAAAAACAGGGTTGGATAATCTGGTTATTAGCAGAAAAAATGAAGGTTATGTTGGAAATCCAGCTCATCAGCGGGTAGTCTATATTGAAGATACCGTTACAACCGGCGGCAGCATTGTTCGGGAGTTAGAAAAAGCAGTTAAACATCAAGCTTGGCCAACAGCGGTTATCTCCTTAGCGGATAGAAAGCAATTAACTGATTCAGGAAAAACGGTTAGAGAAGTAGTGGAAAGCCAAGGAATGGCCTATCATAACTTAAGCAGCGTTCCCAGCCTTTTGGTTGGCGCTTATGCTAAAGGGTTAATACCAGAAGACCTGGCCAAAAAGATTGAAGCGGAATATGCTCATCTGCAGGAAGGCTGGCTGTTAGGGAAAGAGAAGCCGTTATGGTCAGGAATAGTAGATTGAACATTGAAATTACCGCGAGGAACCTTTAATATTACCACGAGGGATATTTAATACAAGTAGCCCCAGGTATGCAGCCGATCAGAATCTCTAAACCACCCCATTCCGATATCTGTGCGATAGTACATGTTCTGCAGAAGAATGTTTTTTAATCTTAAATAAACCTGTTTTCTCGCATCTTCTACAGTAACTCCTTCTCCAGTAATTACTAAAGCGTATCCGGAATTTCCCGCAATGGTCCAAACGCCATTCACTAATTTAATGTCTCCCAGATGAACTCCTTCCAGATTTTTTTTCCTGAAGAGAATAGATAAATCACGGTAAATGTAAGTCTGATCCTTGTCTTTATAGGGAAACGGAGGAACAGCCACAACCACGCCGATCTGGAAACCTTTTTTGGTTTTAAATTCAGCAGGTTCGTTCCTGGCGATTTTAAATAAAAAGTCTCCCCAGCCGCTAATCACCCCCTCCATCTGAATGCTGATGGTCGGGTAGCCAAAGCGGGTCGTGAATTCTAACGGGTAAATGCCTTTGGCATTGACAATACAATTAATGTCAATGTAGCCAACATACCCGGAATTAGCCAGCCCGTTCTTTATTTTTAATAAAGTGCTTTTAAATAATTCATTGGCCTGAGACCAGAACATTAATGTTCCCATTTCTCCGGTATAGGGCCCAATGTCTCCGGGAAACAATTTCTTATGCTCAAAATTAACATTAATCGGATAAATGAAATCTTTCCCGTTAAAAAAAGCGCCCACAGCTACTTCTACTCCCACCGCCATTTTTTGCAGCTGAAATTGTTTTAATTTTTTAGCCCACAACTTCTTATTCTGCTCCAGGATTTCAATTAAATCTTTTCCATCCTCCTCCTGGCTGATAAATAAAATTCCCTTCTGGTAGGAAGTTATCGTTCCGGAGGGCTTAAACACATACCTTCCGGGATTTGCTTTTATAAACGCGATCGCTTCGCTAAAGTTGTCAAAATCCCAATGCGGCAAAATGTTAATTCCAGCTTTTTTCAGCTCATTCTGGGCAAATTTCCGGTCTTCTTCCAGTTTATCAGAGTAAACGCTGCCGCCAACCACAGCTTTTCCCGCTTTTCGCAGAGAATCGGCAATTTCACCAAAGCCAACATAGTCAAAGACCACTACATCAGCCCAGTTCTTCCATTGCTCCCAGTTATCTACCTTATCTACAAACCCATCATAGACGTCTTTATCGCTTTCATTCTGGATAAAGGCTTTAACTTCATGTCCTTCTTTTTTGATCTGCCAGGCCAAATCTCCGCTTACGCTTTCAAAAGACACAACCAAAAATTTCTTGGGAGAAACAGTTAATGATTGACCGGAAGACTTTCCATTAGTTCCATTCGCTTCTTTTGGACGATCAATAATTTCTTGTTCACTCATTTGAAATCGTTTATGAGTCAGGATAAAAGGTACGTATATAAATACTTTTCATTTGCTAGGGCTAATAATTGAATATTAATGAGAATTTTGAATAATTAGTTTTTTAATCAAAAAATTCTCAAAGAGACTGTGAAATGGCGGGATTTTGGTATAATATATCTAAAAAACAATTTGTAAAATCCCTATTTTTCAAAGTTCTCTAATCATAAATTTGGTAGTGCAACCATTCGATTGATAATCTCTCTATCCTCCTAAGTTAATAATGTTAAGCTACTTTAATAAAAGCCCTACTTATAAGAAATAAAAGTAGCCCCGCTCGGATTCGAATTCCTCAACAATTTAATGTTTCCGAGGTCTCCGCCTTTCATCGCCGTTAAGCGCCAAAGGGCAGAATGATAGTCCGCTACATTCCGCGAAGCATTCGCCTCTCCACGGGGCTGCAAGACTGCATAGCGGGGCTATCTCTAACTTTTGTGAACTGGTTTATAAAATTTTTGGCTCCTTTGGCTTCATCCAAAAAATAATGGCCCAGTCGAACTCGCTCAGCGCTTCTTACATAAGAGTGCGGCGCCTTCCCGTAAGGAACGACCCCATCCACAAGCGCTTTTGAGGGTGATTATATCGCTCGTAAATTGACTGTGGCCATTTATTGGATGAAGCCGGCTCCTTTTGTCCGTTAATTATATATATTCAGAATGGTTATTTTATTAAAAAGAGGTAAAGAATGAATAAAACTATTTCCATAGTATTTTTAGTGATTTTTTTATTAACCTCCTTGCCCTTGGTTATGGGGGCGACAGATGCTGTTGAGAATATCAGCGATGCCCTTTTTTTACCGCTAATAGAAGTGGTAAGGCCGCTGTTTGTTAAGTTAAGTTTTGTAGTCGGCGGCATTTTTGGGGCTACTGTATTCTTGATTTTTGCCCGTGTGTATTATGATCGGAAAACAGTAAAGCTGCTGAAAGCGATTAAATTTGATCTGGACCAAATGAATAAACACGCCGGCATTCGTTATTCCTATGAGCCTGGCGGTTTTTATCAGCGGTTGATAGCTTATCTGGAAGACCGGGCTCACCGGAAAGCCTTAAAACAGCTGCATAAGATGAAGCGGAAGCATGCTGATCTTCATCTTGGTAAAAATAAAACTAAATTAGCTGCCAGATTAAGTAATTCTAAACCATGAAAATAAGCATCCTGCCCGAAGTCTTTGAACATTTTAATAAAGAATTAAAGTTAGCTTTTATTTTAGCCCGGAATGTGGATAATAAAGCTAAAGTAGAAGAGTCTAAGCATTTGTTAAAAGAAGTGGAAAAATTAGTCCGGCTGAATTTCCATAAGCGGCAAATTAAGGATAATTCTTTTATTGAGCCATGGGCTTTAGCGCAATTGGAATTTGGCGGAAAAGCTCATCATTATCACACTTCTGTAGAGCGGTTATTAAAAACTGCGCTAAGCGGCAAAACGGTAGTAAAAAATGATGCGGTAGATAACATCTTGCGATACGTGGCTTTGAAATACCTAATTCCAGTGGGAATAGACGATTTTCATAAAATTGATGGAGATTTAACTTTTAATGCCGTTAAAAGTTCCGGCCGGAAAGGGATTCTGGGGCATTTAAAGCGCGGTGAATTGTATTATCATGATTCTCGAGGGGTTTTAGGAACGCAGGCAGATTATTGGAAAAACAAGCGAACAGAAATTACTCCAAAATCTTATGTTCACCTGATTCATCTAATTGCCTTGCCGCCGGTAAGCAAAAGCGACTTAAAAACCGTGGCTAAAGAGGCCGCTTCGATGATCGAAGCTTTTTGCGGCGCTCAAACGGAATTATTTATTCTGGACAGAAACGATAAGTCCATTACTATCTAAGCTCTCTGTTTTTTTTTGAGATTGATGAATTGATTTTCCTTAATGCATAATTAATTGCCGTGTTGCATGATTCAATGGAATTTCACTTTCGTTATTAAGTCGCTAAAAAATCCAAAATAAGTAATTATTGATTTTTTTTGTACTGGTTCTTAATTTTACCGTGAAATTGAATTAATTTTTGATTTTGCTCATTAAACAATTTCAGAAAATCTTCTGCAAGCTTGTCAAGCTCACTTTTTTTAATCTTTCCATCGGACTTTAATTCGGCCAATTTGAAGATCATATTTTCATCCTCAAAGGGTTTTCCGTGGGCAAAAACATTTCTTATAGTTATCAACTTATGTAAGTCTTCAAAATGATTTTGTTCTCCGATATTATGACAGATTGTGTTTAATATCTTAATTTTTGCTCCCATTGGGATTTTAGAATGGTGTAAAATAATGTTGCGTGTGAAACCTAACTCTTTTGGGTTAATATAATATAAAATAATATTATCTATATTCAATTCTATATCTTTCATCAATTCTATATCTTTCATCAATTCTATATCTTTCATCAATTCTATATCTTTCATCAATTCTATATCTTTCATCAATTTATATCTTTCATCAATTCTATATCTTTCATCAATTCAATTACTTTGCCAGTCTTTTGTTCAATGTTGTCTAATTTATCAAAATCATTCATGTTTTAACCTCAAGGAACTAGAATTTCCCAGAAAGTTTTTTCAGCCATCAATAGTTTAGAAGTCAATTATTTTATAAAATTATTGTCGAATTAATGAAATATAGATAATTCTGGTAATTAGAGTATATTTTAGTCGGAGTTATCTGACGATAGATAATTAAAATAATGTATCCAAATCAAGAGAATTATCTATACATAAATTGGTTATATTTATACCAAAAGACTCAAAATTCCGAACAGAATTTTGTGCCTTTTGTATACACGAAAATAACAGATTATATTTTCGGTACATGAAATGAAGAAAATA
>JAGVYX010000017.1 GCA_018303045.1 Candidatus Woesearchaeota archaeon | reverse complement strand
AGGATCTCTAAAATTGAAGAACCGGGAACAGCCAGCCTTTTAGCCCCTTCGTGTTTTACCTGCGAAGCGATTCTGCCTGCCTGAAGAAGTTTTTGGATTGTTTCTGGATTCATGACCATAAAATAAATAATAGCCTATAAAAACTTTTAGTAATTGGATTGTCAAAAAAAGCAGATTTAACAAGTCAATCACTGGAGAACAGACGAGAAAACGGTGTTTTCTGGGGTTTCTTGCAGAAACCACCCGTGGAATAGGCATATTTAATGAACTGTACAGTTCCTACAAAGTTTTAAATATCTGGCAGAACTCAACAGAATTACCTATATGATTCCAAAAAAACTACAAATTGGCGATGCCATTGGAATTATTTCCCCTTCTGGCGCAGTAACCAAAGAAACAATGAATCAATTTAACAGAGGAATTGTTTTTCTAAAAAAACTTGGCTTCAAAATTAAAGTAGGAAAAAATGCTTTGAGTAATACTCTAAAATATTCTGCCACTCCACAGGAAAAAGCCGATGATTTCAATTCAATGTTTGCAGATACGGAAGTCAAAGCAATTATTTGCAGTCAGGGGGGAGACAATTCAAATTCAATTTTGCCCTTAATAGATTTCAACATTATCAAAAATAACCAAAAAATATTTCTGGGTATTAGCGACATTACCGTTCTCCTCAATGCAATCTATAAAGAAACAGGATTAATTACATTCCACGGCAATGATGTAATGTGGGGTTTTGGCACAAAACACGCGGATTATGACGAACAAGAATTTAGAAATAGATTAATTGAGGGCAAAATTGGAGAAGTAAAACATAATTCCGTGTGGAAGTGCATCAGAGATGGAATTGTAGAGGGCGTTTTAATTGGAGGGAATTTGAATTGTCTCAATAAATTAGCAGGAACAAAATATCTCCCGGACTTTGAAGCCAAAATATTACTTTTAGAAAGTTTTGATCAATCAAATCCACCTGAAAAAGTAGAAGCAGAATTATATCGTCTTAAACAAATGGGAGTTTTTGAGAAAATCAAGGGGTTGTGGATTGGCTATTACAATCATAAGAGCAAAATTCCTTATGAAGAAATAGTAATGAATGTAGTAAAAGATTATGACTTCCCAATCCTTAAATGCGATGATTTTGGGCATAACACGCCAAATACAACAATTCCGATTGGAATCAAAATCAAATTAGATGCTACAAACAAAAAAGTTGTTCTTTTAGATAAATGTGTGAAGTAAGAACGTGGCTTAAAAATATTTCTTCAGTTTCTCTAAAGTATCCTGAGGATTCTTAACCGCCATACAATCCACATATTTAGACACTTCATAATCATTGCCATAAGGATAAATCTTATCGCCAAAAAAAACAACTTCAGATAATGAAAAATTATTATGAACTAAAAATTGCTTCATGCCCCAAGCTTTATCATGCCCTCTCCTGGTAACATCAATGGAAGTAGTTCCGCCAATTTTCAGATCATAATTTTCCGGCCTTAAGTATTTCTGTAAACATTCAATGAACCGGGTCCTGATTTTTCCATTCGGATCGTATTGAGCTTTTAAAGCTGTAGGAGCATTCCGTCCCAGAATAGACAAAGTTATCTGCGAGCCCCGGTCCTGCAGCTGGTCTTCTGCGGTAGTTAAAGAAATTAAATTCTCTGTTTTTATCAGTTTTTCAAAGGCCGCCATGATCTCTTGTTTTTCTTCTGAAGTAAAGGGATAATTATATATCTCAGAAAATTCCTGTTTAGAACAGGCAACGTAATTAGTGCCGTTATTTCCCAGCAAATGATGTTTTTCAGTTAATTTGCCGGAGATCATTCTTTTTAGTTCTTTAATCGGCGTTCCACTGATAAAAGCAAATTGATATCCTGCCTTGATCAGGCTGTTTATTTTTTGGGCCATTTCTGGAGAGATTTCCTGGCAGCTTTCACAGATTGTTTCATCCACATCAGCAACAATGATGGTCTTTTTAGAAATATTTTTCCAATCGCCTGGAGGGACGATCCCCATTCACTTGCTCCTGGAAATCAACCAACTGCTGCTTTGAACTTTCCCGCCGCCGATATTAAAGATCATTTTTATCCCTAATTCAGAACAAACTTGGCTTTCCGGCGTATTATCCTCTTTCCGATCGCCGCCATTGGCAAATATATCGGGTTTAATTTCTCTTAAGCTCTCGCAGACAGACAGATCTTGAGGATTTTCCGAATGTTTGGTTAATATAACTTCATCGACGCAACCTAACGCTTTAATAACTTCGGCGCGTTCTTCCTCAGGCATGAATTCCTTGCCCTTCTTTTTCCTTAACCAATGATCATTATTGACAATAACAATTAATTTATCGCCAGCCTTCTTAGCTTCTTGAAACATCCGCACATGGCCGATATGCAAGGGGTCAAAACCTCCAGAAACTGCCACTACAATGGGTCGAGAATGTTTACCTGCCATCTTTTTTGTAGTTAAGGTACTGGAAAATGATTTATAATGGTTATGAAAAGATAAATCTGAAAGAACAAAATTTTCTCGTAAAATTTATAAATAACCCCCATAAACAAGCTTACAGGACGGCCATAGGGATGGAGTTCACCTGTTCCCATTTCGAACACAGAAGTTAAGGCCATTTCCGTTCCTGGTTGTACTGCACTGCGCGGGAACCCAGGTTAGCTGTTTGTTAATTTTTTGATCTGTTACTGACAAAATCTCGACTATTTCACAGTCTCTTAGAGAATTTTGTCGATAAAAAATTAATTATTCAAAATTCTCTTTAATTTAGAACATTCTTTATTCCACAACTATTTTAAACCCAATTCTGAACTTTATTTAAACGGTGATAAGAAATTAAAGCGATTATTCTAGCAGCTGGTTATGCTACTAGGCTGTATCCTTTGACCAAAGATAAAGCCAAACCTTTGTTAGAAGTTGGCGGCAAAAAAATTATTGATCATATCCTGGATAAGATTTATCAAATTAAGGAAGCCGCAGAAATCTATGTAGTAACCAATGATAAATTTTATTTGGATTTTTTAAACTGGTCCAGAGACAAAAAAGATTCTAACCTGCTGGTTTTAAATGATGGAACTAAAGCCAATGAGGATCGGTTAGGAGCCATAGGCGATATTTATCGCGTCATAAAAGAACGGAAAATTGATGATCATTTGTTAGTAATTGCCGGCGACAATTTATTTGAATTTTCTATCCGGAATTTTGTTGATTTTTTTAAGCAAAAAAAGTCGTCCATTGTTGCCTTGCGCGGCCTAAAAGATAAAAATAAAGTAAAAGGAAAATTCGGGGTGGCTCTGTTAAAAAATGATCGAATTATTGATTTTCAGGAAAAACCAGAAGAGCCCAAAAGCTCTTTAGCATCTACAGCCTGTTATCTATTCCATAAAGAGGATTTGGGATTTATTAAAGAATTAGCCGAAAGCGGCAGCGATTTATCAGGATTGATTCTTAAAAAATTAGTTGAGGAATCAGAATTAAACGGCTTCGTTTTTACTGAAGCCTGGTTTGATATCGGCTCATTTGAAAATCTAGAAGAGGCTAAATTATTCTATGAACATTAGTGTTTATGGAGCTGGTTTTGTGGGATTAACTGCCGCTGCCTGCCTGGCTAATATTGGGCACCAGATTATTTGCATTGATTCAGATAACCACAAAATTAATCTGCTTAAAACCGGCAAAATTCCTTTCTATGAGCCTGGGCTGCAGGAATTAACTTCGCTAAATGCAGCTAAAGGGCGGCTAACTTTCTCCACCGATGGAATTGCCGGCGCTAATGCTGAAGTAATTTTCAACTGCGTAGGAACTCCGCCTAAAGAAAATCATTCAGCCGACCTTAAGTTTGTGTTTCAAGTAGTGGATATAATTGCTAAACATTCAAAAAATTATTCCGTTCTAGTCAATAAAAGCACTGTTCCTCCTGGAACTGCTCGAATGTGCCAGGAAAAATTACTCGCAACCCCTGTAGAAGTTGTTTCTAATCCTGAATTTTTAAAAGAAGGGTGCGCCGTATATGATTTTACCCATCCCGACAAAATAGTTATTGGGTCTTCATCCGATAAAGCTAAAAAAACGGTTAGAGAAATGTATGCCGGATTTGAACGATCCTACTTGAAAATATTCGAAACTAATTGGGAAACGGCTGAGCTGATTAAATACGCTAATAATGCTTTTCTGGCAACGAAAATTAGTTTCATTAATGAAATAGCCAACATCTGCGAGCGAGTTGGCGGGGATATTAAAGATCTATCTACAGCGATAGGCATGGATTATCGAATTGGCTCAAAATTTCTGCACGCCGGGTTAGGTTATGGCGGATCTTGTTTTCCTAAAGATATTAAGGCCTTAATTCATACCGCCAATGATTGCGGATATGAAGCATCCTTGCTTAAAGCTGTTAATACTATTAATGAACGACAGAAATTAGTAATTGTGGATAAGATTAAGAAAACTTTTCCTTCTTTAGCTGATAAAGTATTTACTATCTGGGGATTGGCATATAAGCCCAAGACCAGCGACATTAGAGAAGCTGTCTCGCAAGTAATGATCTCTAAATTAATTTCCCTTGGCGCTAAAATAAAAGTTTATGATCCCATTGCCTTGGAAGAAGCTAAATTGGTCCTAGGGAAGAAAGTAACTTATTGCGGCTCCCTCCAAGAATCCCTTATTGGAAGCAATGGCTTAATCATCGCCACAGAATGGGATGAATTTAGAGGCGCTGATTTGCCGGAAATGGCTAAAATAATGAATGAAAAATTTATTTTCGATGGCAGAAATATTTATGATCCCAAGATAGCCGCAGAAGCGGGATTTAAATATTATGGAATTGGAAGAAGATAGCTTCTTAAAACTAAAAGAAATAAAGATAATGAAAGCTGATGAGTTTAACTGATAGAATTATGAAAATTGATAGAACTGATCCAGCATATATTAGCGCGCTGATAGAAAAGAAACCTCGCCGAGGCGATCCAAAAGAAATAGAAATCGTCAAGAAAATAGGTGAAACTGTTCTTAGAGAAGAATGGGCTAAAGGGGCATTTTCTGAGATAAGCCTTATTCAAAAAGATTATCTAAAAGAAATGATTGCTAATGCTGGTAATCAGGAGTTAATTCATCGGCAGACGCAGGATGTTTTGGCTGAAATCTCTAAGTTATTACGTTCTGAGATTGTGGAAAGTGAAGAAAATCTAGCTAAGCTTTCAGCTCGACAACCAGTATTAGTGACCACGAACCATTTTGGATCTTATAAGCTGCTTGGACTAAAACCAAAAGAAGATTTAGGCGCGGATATCCTAGGTTACGACTGGATTTATCCTTTTCCCATGTATTTTGCAGCTCTTAAACCAGTGGCAGACAAGGCCGGTAATAATTTATATTATGTATCGGATGATTTCCCTCTGGTCTTTGGAGAGATTCATAGGAATGCTGGTTTCATAAATGTTCCTCCGCAAAAAATTATTATCGGTGGAAGAACAAGGCTTATACAAGATCAAATCAAGACTTTAATTGGAATTCACCCTAATGCTGCAATAGTTAATTATCCTGAAGGCGGAACTAGCGGTAAATATAATGGCCTAGGCCCGTATGATTTAGAGCCTTTCAGCACTGGCGGTTATGTGATTGCAGCAAATCTTGGTCTCCCAATACTGCCTGTAGCCCAATATTTCCATAAAGATAGGGGCTTTCAACTTAAAGTCTTCGAACCATTTGTGCCTCAAATCACAGACAGCGATGGATATCAAAGATATGCTAATGCTGATTATATAAAAATACAAGAGTGGCTTGATCGAAGAAAGAATGCCTAGGCTCTTTAGGCTCTTCCATAACATATATAAGACATTCATTTAACTAAATCGGTATGAAAATTTTAGTAACTGGCGGAGCCGGATTCATCGGAAGCCATGTTGTTGATTTTTTAGTTGAGAGAGGTGATGATGTTGTAGTTGTTGACAATCTTTCAACTGGCAAAAAGGAAAATCTTAATCCTAAGGCATTATTTTACAAGTTAGACATTAACTCTGAAGTTCTGGAAGAGATATTTAAAGGAAGTATTGAAATCGTAATACATTTGGCGGCGCAAGTCAGCGTTTCTAAATCTCAAGAAAATCCAGCACAGGATGCTTTTGTTAATATTAATGGCAGCCTTAACCTGATTAACTTCACCAAAAAATATGGAGTAGAAAAATTCATTTACATTAATTCAGCAGCTATTTTTGGTGATCCGCATTATTTGCCTATTGATGAACATCATCCAAGAAATCCTAAAGCCAATTATGGCATCTCCAAAAAAGTCGTTGAAGATTATTTGAAATTATCTAAAATAAATTATGTTTCTCTGCGATTAGCCAATGTTTATGGCCCCAGACAAATCGCTGAAGCCGAAGGCGGAGTAGTAGCAATATTCAGTAAAGCAGTTATTAATGGTGAAACTGTTTTTATTCATGGCGATGGCGAACAAACAAGAGATTTTATTTTTGTTACAGATGCAGCCAAAGCTATTATCTGCGCGATGGACAGCGGACGAGGCTGTTTTAACATTGGAACTGGAAGAAAGACAACCATTAATGAATTAATTAAGATCATTAAATCAATTTGTCCATCGGAAATCCATGAACAGGAGGCTCCAGTTAGGGGTGGGGATATTCATGATAGCTTTTTTGAAGTTGGCAAAGCTAGAGAATTCCTAGAATGGGAAGCCGAAACTAGTTTAAAGGATGGATTGAAAGAGACCATTGATTATGAAAGAAACAAAACCAAAAATATCCGTAGTAATTTGCGCCTATAACGCAGCTCATTGTATTCAGGGAATTTTTAATTCCTTGAAACTGCAGACATTTAAAGACTTTGAAATCGTAGTGGTTAATGACGGCTCTATTGATGAAACAGAAGAGATTGCTCTAACCAATGGCGCCAGGGTTATTAGCACCAAACACCAAGGATTATCGGCTGCCAGAAATGAAGGAATAAATAACTCGCGCGCTGAAATCGTAGCCATTATTGACGCTGATTGTTATGCCAGATATGATTGGCTGGAAGAAATCTACAACGAAATCAGCGCCGGAGAAGCAGTTGTAACTGGAAATACCAGAATTCCCAAATCAACTGTTCTAGGAAATTGCATTTCCGGATTAGGATATCCTGGCGGAGCGCATCTCGGGTTTGAAAAAATGTGGCCAGTTGACAAAAATAGTTATACCAACCATTTAGCCGGAGGTAATTGCGCTTTTAGAAAAAAAGCGATAACTAAATTGGGAGCGTTTAATAAAGATCTTACGATTACTGCTGATGATGTCTACTTATCGATGAAATTATTAAATAACGGCCTGAAAATAAAATACGCCCCCAAGATGATTATGTATCATTTACCAAGAAAAAATCTTAAGACTTTTGTAAGCTGGCATTACACCAGAGGCAAAGGCAGTTATTTATTTAAAAATAAAGTTGGTTCTTTAAGAAATTTTTATCGGCTGCGTTTATGGTCGACTAAAAATATGATTAAGAAATATTGGAATGACCCAAAATTAATAGTCATTATTTTTTTGCTTATTGTCAGTTTTGCAGCGCAAAAAATAGGATATATCATTCAGGCTCATTCTACTGATAACTAGTGTTCTGACAAATTAATTATGCGATATTTCTATCGTCTGCAATGGTGTATGAAAACTATTTGTCAAAGCACGATCTATTTTAAGTGTTGTATTTGTTCTAGAATTATCTTGTGAAAGATTAGTATCTCCGAATGCTGTGTTGCATAAATACAAAATAAACAACCAATAATTACAGAAAGTCAGAGTTTGATTAAAATATTTTAGCGATTTTTGATTAAAAGTTGAATTATGCAGCACCGCAATCTCCGAATAAGAATTCTTAACTGAAAAGCGCTCAGAAAAATCAGTGAACAAAGCCATTAATCTTCCGGAGCATTATAACACGAATATTTAGTAAAACAGTATTAGCTAAATGCTTTTCGAAAATAAAAATCCCAACTGCCCCAAGGGGCGGGGTGTATAACTGGAATTTCTTAAGTTAAGGCGTTCGTTTTCATCTATACCTTATCCTATACTTTATTCTCTATACCTTATCCTATACTTTATCCTATACTTTATCCTATACTTTATCCTATACTTTATTCTAAATTCTTAGAGTTGCTTTCTTGCTCTTTATTCTGCTCAAAGGTTCTGATTCGCCAATATTGCAAAAACAGGCGCCGGCCTAGCTCTAGGGTAAGAATAAAAGCGTACACCCACAGAGTAAATAACCAAGCGTTAGGAAAGAAGTATCCAGCCAATACCCCCCAGAACATAAAATTTAGCGGGTTATCCATCAGAAAAAAATCAGTAATCCAGGCAATTATTCTATTTTGCTGGCTTTTCATAGAGAACTGTTCGCCATACACAATTGATTCCATTTCTTTGCGCATTTCCAGGTTGCTTACCCAAATGCCGTTCATAGTGATAGCTTTGGAGAGCAAAAAAGAGTAGGCGGCAATTCCCCCAGCCAGAAAAGAAATAGCTTCGCCGGTATTTAAGTAAGTACCAACAGCTAAACATAGGAGCAACAGGGAGTTGCAAAGATAGTGCCCAAGATAATCAGTATAGATAGCATTGTAAGAATGTTTTTTCCGAACTCTAAAGATAATTCCATCTACGCCATCTAAAATTGAAGCTAATTGAAAAATAGCTAGAGCAATAACGGTAAGAAGAAAATTTCCAGTAGTCATTAATAAGGCAGTGATAACTTTTATAATAATCCAGATAATCGTAATTTGAGTTGGATTAAATGGCAAATAGAGAAAAATCTTAGCCGGGTAAAAAGCTAACCAATCACACATCGGGTTAAGAAAACCGGCAGTGCTTTTCTTGCTGGCAATTTGACGCAATTCTTTAACGGAAGGTATTTGACCCATAGTTAAAATACCAAGCGGCGCTTTTTAAAATTTACTAAAGAGAATTTTGAATAATTTATTTTTTATCGTTTATAAAGTATCCAATACTTTTAAACTAGAGAAAATCATTTTTTAATTGTTCATAAAGTATGAACTAGAGAAAAATTTTTCATTTTTCTCGTTTTCTCGTTGACAAAATTCTCTATTTTTCAAAGTTTTCTAAACGAAAGGAACTATATTCTGTAATCATTATAACTAAACTGAGAAAAACAGGCCTATGCCTAATTACGTTTTAGCTACCTTTAATAAAACCGGCCCGGCTCCACGAGTGGCTCATACCACGGTTCCAGGATATGCCTATCTTACTATTAATGATTTGACCGCAGAGGGGAACGTAGACTTTGTAGCTGTAGCTAGCAAATACGGCTTAGGTAATCCTGATGCTTCTTTTAGACTCTGTGGGTATGACAAAAACGGAGATCCTTCGCCAGATTCATTTCCTTGGCAGGAAACTAATTTCAGTTCAGGTGATCCTAAAATTACCAGCAATCTGGTAAAGGCAGTAGGCCAGCGTTTAGATTCTTATACCATTCAGGCTCTTCGCAATAAAGTGCTTCCCGTTCAAAATAATGTAGTTGAAAATGCTGTCCAGGGAATGCTAGCTCGCGATGGAAGATTTATCCTGGGCAGCAGAGCAGGCGGAGCCAATGCCAGCGATCAGGGCGGTACACTGCAACCTATTCCGGGGGGAGGCGTAAGATGGAAAGATTCTTATCATAGCGACCCCTTAACTGATGCTTTTGTTGCTGAAGCTTATGAGGAAGCAGGCGCAACCAGAATGACCGGTATACGCTTATACGGTATCTTCAACCAAGTCACGCAACATATCAATAGACAATCTCTGTTCATAGGAGAACCAGAGCAATCTATTGATGACTTGATCGGAAAAATAGAATCTGGAATTACTTTTTACCAACAACAACTTGCCAAAGGAAAATCAAAACGAGAATCTCGATTAGCGTTGCGGGAGAGTTGTCATCCGATGGATGTTTGGGAAAATACTCGCGTCTGGTCTTTTCCTTACAATGTTGATACATTTCTCCAGCTACTTTCCGACGGACATTGGATTAATCCTCAAGGGGGAAAAATGAAATTAATTGGTTCTCTTCCTGCCGACCTATACATCGCTGGCGTAGTAGAAGGCGGTCCAGACTTCAAAAAAGAAGCGGACAAACTATCCTTTGCGCAAAAAGAAATCATCGATAAAACACGACCTAAACGACACTGAGTTACTAATCATTTCTTGAACCAGTTGTGGTTTGTAAAAAGTATTTTACTTTAAATAGCCTAAACTATTACTCCCAAGTAAGGTAGAATTATAATTCATTTTATTTTTAAATAGATCAGCCATTTAAAAAATTTCAATGCAAGCCGTTATCTTAGCCGCTGGAAGAGGAACGCGAATCAATGCCAACCGGGAACCTATTCCTAAACCTCTCTATACTATTGAAGATAAGACATTAATCGAAAATGTCCTTCTAAATTTAAAAACTTGCGGAATTTCAGAATTTATTATTGTTGTAGGCTTTATGGCCGATAAAGTTGCCGAAAAATTGGGTGATGGTTCCAGCTATGGAATTAAAATCAAATACGTAATGAGCCCTTATGGAGGTAAGGGGATAGGTCTTGACCTTCTTCTAGCCGAAGATTATATTAAAGAGCCATTTATTTTAGCCATGTCTGACCATTATATGCCTGCTGGAGCAGTAAAAAAGATCGTTGATTATCCTTTAGGATATAATGCCTGCGCTCTGCTGGTTGATAAAAAATTAGATACTATCTTCTGGCTGGATGATGCAGCCAAAGTACAATTGGAAGGAGATAAAATTATTGGCGTTAATAAAAAATTCACCGATTATCAAGCTGTCGACTGCGGCGTCTTTAAATGCAGTCCGATTATTTTTGAAGCGATAAGAACAACCAGAGAACATCCTGATGCCATGAGCGCAGCCGTAAGCATCTTCGCCAACGATGGCAAAATGTTTGCTGTAGATATTGGCGAACACCTCTGGGTGGACATAGATGAATACTCTGAATTGGAAGCAGCTCGAGAAATGTTCAAAACCAAAGAGATCAGAGTAGCTGTTGTAGGGGTTGGCAACTGCGCTTCTAGTCTAGTGCAGGGAATTGAACATTACCATAATAACGACACGACCATTGGAATTATGCATTCATCTATCGGAGGATATGCCGTTACCCACATTCGTCCGGTGGTCGCCTTTGATGTTGATGTGAGAAAAGTAAATAGAGATCTCTCTGAAGCTATTTTTGCCCTGCCTAACTGCACTAAATTTATTGCCAAAGTTCCATATCTCAATGCTCCAGTATTTATGGGCCCCCTCTTGGATGGGGTCTCGCCACACATGCTGGAACACTCTAACAAAGATCAGACCTTTTTACCAGCCGATGAACGATCCGTAGACGTCGTTGCTACCCTTAAAAAGTATCGGGTGGATATAGTTATTAATTATTTACCGGTTGGCTCAGAAGAAGCAACCAGATTCTATGCTCAAGCAGCCATTGATGCCGGGTGCGGGTTTGTTAACTGTATTCCGAGTTTTATCGCCTCAAACCCGCAATGGGCTAAAAGATTCAAAGACGCTGGATTGCCGGTGATTGGCGACGATGTTAAATCCCAATTAGGCGCGACGTACATGCATAGAATGTTAGTGCAGGCTGCAGTTGACCGTGGCCTTAGAATCAGGACAACTACTCAGTACAATCAGGGCGGAAATACAGATTTCCTTAACATGACTGCCGAGCATCGCTTAAAACATAAGCTAGCGAGCAAGCAAGAATCAGTGATCAGCCTGCTTAATGGCCAAAAATTGGAGCATGAAGCTTATTTTGGTCCTGGCGAAGGAGAAGGGCTGTCTGGCAAGAAGGGACATGGCTGGCGCGATGGGCAGAAAGATGAAAAAACCGCAGTTATTACCTTAGAGGGCAATATCTGGGGAAATATACCCACTAAATATCGAATTGATCTAACGGTGGAAGATTCTCCTGATTCGGCGGGTATTGCGGCTGATGCTATCCGCTGCGCTAAACTAGCTATGGATCGCGGTTTAAGCGGAGCTATTGAGGAAGCTTCATTCTTTTTCTTCAAGCATCCGCCCAGACAGATTCCAGATGCCGAAGCCAAAGAAAAGCTGGAACAATTCATCTTAGAATCTGCTAAAAAAGCGACTGGAATGGACCCTATTAAGTTCCTAATCAGTTAAGCTTCTGTGCTGAGTTTAATATTTGCTCTTTTTCGTATTCGATTGGCGGTTTGTAGCCAATGCCGCTATGCAGCCTTTTCTTGTTGTATGCCTAAAATCTCTATTCCACAACTCTAAACTCCGGCAATGGTACAATAAATTTACCGCCTTTAGCCCTCCATTCAGCTTCCCGTTCATACATCTCATTAAAGAAAGCATAAGGCAGCACTAAAAAGTAATCCGGTTTTTCCCTTCTGGCTTCTTCTTCAGGCACGCATTTTATTTTAGAGCCAATGGTATATTTTCCCCACTTCCAGGGGCTGCGTTCTGAAGCAAAGGGAATTAAATGGTGATCCAAGCCGTAATACTGCAAGATTACATTGCCTTTAGTTGAAGCGCCATAAACCCAGACTTTCTTGCCTTTGGCTACTTCTTGTTTAACAAATTCGAAACATTTTCTCTTATTTTCTTCCAGGCGGTTAAAAAATTGTTTGAACGTTTCCACATCTTGCAGCCCTTTCTCACTTTCTTTCACGGCTTGCACTCTTTTTTGTTCTTCTTCAGTTTGCAATCTGGCGCTTCCTTTTAATTTAGAAAAAATCCGGTAGCTGCCGCCGTTTACGTTATTTATTTCCACATCAAAAATATCTAAGCCGTTTTTATTAAATAAGTATTCCAAGGAGCTAAAGGAGTAATATTCAAGATGCTCATGTACAACATTTCCCACATCGTTGGTATCCAGCATATTTTTAAGACACATTAATTGAGCAATAAATACGCCATCATCAGTCAAAGCCTTTCCGGCATCAGAAATGAATTGATTAGGGTCTTCCATATCATAAAACATGCCGATGGCAGTTACTACTTTAGCCCTTTTTCCAACCTGCTGCATATAGCCGTCATAATTCCAGAAATCATGAATATGGCAAGTTAATCCTATCCGGCCTTCTTCTTTCAAATTGTCGGCAGGCTCTACACCGACGGCAATTAATCCCGAAACTTGGTATGTTCGGAGCAAAGTGCCGTCATTAGAACCAATATCTAATACGATATCCCCTTTTTTCAATTTAAACCTCTGTTCAGCTTGCTGGGTTATATCTCTCAACGCCAGCTTCATCGTTTCAGTAACACCAGATTTGTACCAATAAAATCTTTTATATAGCAATTCCTGCGGAGCCGTGTGGCGCAGTTGCACTAAGGTGCAATTTTCACAGAAAACTAAGTCTAGCGGCGCTTTCAGCCCGGAATAAACTTGGTCTTCCGGCACGAAATCATTAATAAATTGTTCTCCCAGGGAAAATAAGTCCACTAATTTTTTGGAATAACAAACGCGGCAGGTAGTTCTGAAAGTAGTTTCTGGAATTTTAACTAGATTAATCATTCTAAGACTTTTTAAAGAAATTGTTAATAAAGTTTATGATTTTATTACGATTCGGTAAATTTAAATATTTAAGGAACACTTGTTATTTTATGTTAAGTAAAAATGCAATTGGCACCTCGCTGGCTATAATTGGTTTATTAAGCGTTATAATAACTATTCTGTTAGAAATGTATAGTAAAAATCTTCGCCATTTCTTTATTGTAGAGATTACTTTCATTCATTTACTATTTGCCCTTATTTTACCTTTAACTTGTGGTATAGTCTCAATTTATTTAGGTAACAAAGCCAATAAAAATCATGAGGGCAAATCATCTCTCATTCTTGGGGTAATCTTGATTGGGCTTATGTGGTTTGCTCTTCCCGTAATTATTATGGTTATGCAATATTAAGATACATTTCCAATTTTTCGAGCTTCACTTCTTAAACACCAGCCATCTATTTATCAAAAAATTAAGAATTGAAACCATTCCAGCTACGATAATAATTGAAAGCAAATAATTAAAATTCCAGGTTACGCTGGCAATATAAACGAGAATCCAATTTAAATCGCTGATAAATAGCACTACAACAATAAACAGCCAAAAGCGACCTTTTTTTCTAAAGGTAATTACTGAATGATACCAAAATAAGAACAGGGCCTCAATAACAATAGCAATAGCTAACGACAGCATATGCCATAATCCGAAAAATTCTGTAAATATGTAAGTAATGCCCAACCCGATTAATAAACTTAAACCGCCGCCGATTAAAAATTTAAAATATTTTAAACCTTCTTTAAAACTAATTATCTTAATCATTTTATATTTTTTTAATGGTCCCTACAGTAACCAAGGCCACGGCTCTCAAAAAAGAAATATATTTTAATAGAAAATTATCGAGTAGTTCAAACAAACTAAATATCTCCTGGGCAGTTTTTTTATTTTTGAACAAATAAAACAAAAATGCAAAAAAAGAGCCCAACAGGTAAAATTCATGATGTTTGGCCTTCAATAATTTTACTTTATTTAAAGCCATATAATGCGGTTTTGTTTCCATATACGGTGAAAAGGTCCGATAGGGAAAAGCCGCAATCCAGTCTTTTAATGTTTCTTTGAATACCAATAAGCCCCCTTTCTTTAATACGCGCAGGCTTTCTGTTATAGTTTTATCCTGATCGGCATGCATCAATACGCAATTAATATAAACAATATCAAAAGATTCATCTGGAAAGCCCATTCGTTCTGCATCGGCTGTTTTTACTAGGGCTTTTAGTTTATTCTGCTTTAGAAAGTCTTTAGTGGTGATTACACTTTCTTCAGAGATGTCAATAGCCGTTACCAAAGCCCCTCTCTTAATGAACTCAATCGTTTGAGCCCCAGAACCGCAGCCAATTTCCAATAATTTTTTTCCTTTAATATTGCCTAGAAGTTGGTAAGTAAAATCCACGGCAGTCTTATGCATAATTAAGTCTATTAACTCTACGTCGTCTCTTTTTCTTGAGGAAGACCAGGCCTGATCCCAGAAACGATGATCTTTCATTCTAAATTAAAAACACGAGGTTGGTTTAGAGTGCGGCGGCAAGATCTTTCTTTTGGTCTTGGGAAAGCGCAGGTTTAAAACTTTAAAACCATACTGAAATCCCAGCTTAAACAAGGTTTTAAATCCTTGAGTTTTGGATGTCCCTTTAGTCCGATCTTTATAGATATATCCTACTTCGGTAACATCAAATCCTTGTTTCACGCAGTTGTAGGCAAATTCCGCAAAATATTCTCCGAATCCCTGCCTTTTCCACCTAACATAATCCAGAACCTCTTTTCTTACAGCAATAAATCCGGAGGTATAATCGCGAACTTGCCAGCCTAATAAAACGCAGGAATACCCATTCAAAATAACGCTTAAAGCCGATCTCCAGACCGGACGCAAATCTTTTCCTCCCGGAGCATATCTAGATCCGATAGCCACGTCATATTTTTTTATTTGCTCAACTAGACGGGGAATGTCTTCAGGAGGCAATCCTAAATCGCAATCCATCCATACTACGACATTTCCTTGAGCGGCTCTTACTCCATCATCCAATGCTGAAGCTAATCCTTTTTCATTAACGCGATGAATAAGCTTGACTTGTGTATTTTTAGCGCTGATTTCCTTAACTATTTTCCATGTGCCATCGGGGCTATTATCATCAACTACAATAATCTCTTGAAGTTGTTCTCCAACGCTCTTGGAAATTCTGTCTATAGCTTCCTGAATATTTTCTTTTTCGTTATAGGACGGCAAGACTACTGACACGCGTGGTTCCCACCGGATTTCAAATTCCTGCATTCTTTTATCTTCTGAGAGCATTTTTTTGCGCCTCCTTAATTATATCAGTAATGTATTCAATTTGTTCAACTGCGAGATGGCTGGAAGATGGCAAATATAATCCATCCTTTTCCAGTATTTCAGCCACCGGGCATTCGGTTTTATCTGGAAAATGTACCTCTTTTTTATCATAATAAGCCGGTTGTTTATGCATGCCGATGAAAAAAGTTCTGGTATCAATGCCTTTCTTCTTTAGTTCAGCCATTAACTGCTTCATACTCATTCCAAATTTTTTCTCATCAATCAATAGGCCATACATCCAATAGACGTTCTTAGCCCAGCTTCTCTCTGGCGGAAGGGTAATTCCTGGAACTTTTTTTAACAGATAGCCATACAAGTAAGCGTTATGTCTTCTGGCTTCAACTAACTCTTCAATTCTTTCCAACTGCGCCAGACCAATCGCCGCTTGCATGTTAGTTAAGCGGTAATTATATCCCACTTCTTGATGCAAAAACCGCGGCTCGCCAAAGAAATGGTTGCGTAACTTCCTAGCTCGCTCAGCCCATTGCTCATTGTTAGTAACAACCATGCCGCCTTCGCCCGTGGTTATAATTTTGTTAGCATAAAAACTGAAACAGGCAATATCTCCTAAAGAGCCAACTTTCCGGCCTTTATACTCTGCTCCATGAGCTTCAGCCGCATCTTCGATAACCGACAATCCGCGTTTCTTAGCAATTTTATTTACTTTATATACAAAATGGCATTAGTGGAGGCAGCCATGCTAAACGTAGGGGTAATTACTTCATCGCCCTGGTCAATCCCCATAGCTTCGATAGCCAGATGCAATGCCGTTGTCCCATTGGAACAACTCACGCCATATTTAACTCCGCAATATTCCGCAAATTTAGTTTCAAACTTATTGATAAATTCGCCGGCAGACGAAATCCAATTAGTTTTTACGGCCTGAGTGATATACTTAAGTTCATTTCCTTCCAAAGTTGGTTCACAGACAGGTATAAACGCATTGTCTGCCCGATATTTAAACCCAGCTTCTGCTAAGCATTCCTGCACATAAGGATGCCAGGAACGATCGATAAAAGAAAATAATTCAAATTCGGAATGCAGGCGATCTAATTTAACTTTATTTAATTCCTCATCGCTAACTTCTGCCATATAGCAGGTATTAATGGTATGCGTTCCGCAACCGTGGCCAAAGGGATCTCCTTTAAAGACAGTTTCATAACCGCCGGCGACTTTTTGTAGATTACGAACATCAATTCCAATTTCTTCCTTTACTTTCCGTTTTGCTGTCTCGGCTAAACTTTCATTTCGCTTTGCCCGGCCGCCTACCAGCCACATTTCATTTTTAGCCGGTTCATTATCGCGTTTTACCAATAAACATTTTCCATCGGTTGTTTTAAGAACAATATCCACGCAGGCAATAGGCATGTTCTTATGAAATTCTTGGTATTGTTCTGAGCTTAAGTCAAATTTCATTATTTATTCCCTGCAATAAATCTTTTTTCATACTCGCGTCCACGGTATGGCCCTTGTTTTAACTCCACTAACTGGCTGGGCTCTAAAGCTTCCATGCCATGGCCGGCGTTAAGCACTACAGCATCGCCGGCTGCAACAATTATTTCGGAAACTTTGGCATCATTTTCCCTCTCATCATACAAGTCAATTCTGACTTTTCCAGAAACGACATAAAAGAATTCCTGCACGGGAAAGTGCTCTAATTTTTCAAAAGGCAAATGGAAATGCCCTTTAATCATTTTGCCGGATTTCCAATTCTGGGCGCCAATTTGAAATGGGAACTCGTCAGGAGTGGCAAACTCTAACTCTTTATTTTGTTCCGACATCTCATTAAAAATACCGGATGAAATAACTATAGCTAGAATTTTATGGTTATGTTCAATCCTCTTTACACCATTCATAGGTTAAAATTTATGAGAGAACTATAAAAAGGTTATGCAGAATAAATTAATCAGCGATAATTAATCAGTAATCTTATTTTTTTTAAAGAAAACCAGATAAAACAGCCAAGGAATAATTAAGAGAGCAATAATTACGTTAGCCCATAATATTGCCAAACCAAAATTGTGCAGTAATTTTTTTCCGCCAGTGACCTCATAATAATCAACAGCTAATTCTGGATACTTCCAGCCAACTGGGTAAAACCAGAATACATGGCTTCGATCGATAGCTTCATAAGCTTGAAAAGGCATTGTTAGTTGTCCTTCATAGACCAAGAAATGATGTTCGGCTTTAATTTCATGAACCTTCTTTGTTTTTTTCTTTAAGGCTCTGCTTAATTCTTCAGCAAAAGGCGCAATTCGCTGATAATCTTCTGGCTTCCAGCCACAATAAGTTTCCCCGCTGCACTCAATGTAAAATAATGGCGCACGCACCGTTGGGCTATTAAATTTGGAGATTTGCTCTATAAACTCTGGAAAAGATGTTCCAGAAAGATAATGTTTATTATAAAATACCCAAGCATTGATGCCATAATAAATCCTTGGATCAATTACAATAACAGCATTATCTGGAATAGCTTTCTGTGAATAGCTCTCTAAGGCGAGAGCAATAGATTGTTCACGTAGTTTTCCTACTTGAAGCAGAGAACCGGCAGTAAAGAATAAAGTAGCGATAATTATCCCCATAAAAATATATTTAATCTCAAAAATCTTAATTTTCTCTTTTAACAGATCATTTAACTTTATACTGCCATAGCCCCCCATTAGGCTAAAAACCATTGGCACAAACAAATAATGGCTAGCGCTTCCAGTCTGGCCAGCTAAGTATATGAATGGAATGAATAATAAACTGGTGCTTAGCAAGGCCGTTCTCCGATCATTCTTCCAGAGCAAGGCTAGTCCGGTTATCCCTAAAAGAAAAATTGTTCCTTCTAGAGTTAAGAATTGCTTAACTTTGGCAAGTAGATTCGATTTTAGGCGCTCTAAAGCCCAGGGCTTTCCTTCCAGTCCTTGATGTACGGTTTCTCCAATGCCGGCCATTACTGAAAAATAATAGTCAGTAATCCCCTTTTCCTGGTATAGCAGATAATTATAAATCAGCACTGGTGAAATTATCAAGATTACTAGCGCGGCTAGTTTTAAACTGGTTTTTAGATGATGTTTTAGGCCTAAAGGCCTCTGGAGTTCTAGCGAGGAATTTTTCTTCCATAAACTAATAATGTAAGCTGTAAAAGCGATTAATAGGAATATTAGCGCAATGCTTTTAACGAGTATGCTCAGGGAGAGAAAGGTAAAGGCAAGATACAAATATTTTTTAATCTCAGTATTCCAATAACGGGCTAAAAAGTAAATACCAATGGCGATTAATGAGTAAGCTACCATATCCATTTCGATGGTATAGCGTAATACATATCCAGAAACGGCAAAGAAGAAAGCAGACCATAAGGCTAATCCTGAATGTTTAAACCACTCCTTAGCAAGGAGAAAGATTGCAAGTATGGCCAAACAACCAAAAAAAATGGAAGTTATTCTTATAGAAACAGCATTTAATTCGCCAAAGATTTTGTATCCGAGATCAGCCAGGTAAAAATATAACGGTGATTGCTCTACCGTAGATAATCTCCCAGCAGAGATAATATTTAATGGAATTAATGAATAAATCATTTCATCGGTGGCCACATCTGTGTGGTAAGCCGAATAAAGGCGCAAAATAAGAGAAAGAACAATAATTATCAATAACAGCAGCTTAGTTTTATTTATTTTCATGTTTAACTAGTAAAACCAATAGTTAATTAAGGAAAGGCGCAACTTGGCCCTCCATTTTTAGATGTTAATTCGCCGCCAGCCCCTTTACAACAATTATAAATTTCTCTCGCTTTATTACAATGTTCATCACTTCTTCCGCATTTTTCTTGAATGCACTTATCAAAATAATCCCGCCCTTTTCCAGTTATTGCCATTATTGAAAATATTATCATTAACAAAATTAGCCCATACGCAAAAATAAGCAGAGCTTTTTGCCAAATTGTTTGTTTAATTATTTCTTCCATTAATTCACCTTTAAAGCAACCAATAGATTTTCTTTTTGATACACAGGCGTAAAAAATCCAGACTGAATAATCTCCCGGTATTTTTCAGGCAATTTCTGATTAATAATCTCTTTTCCAAATTTTTTACTGAATTGTCTAAAATCCATGCTGGGAGAAATTAATAAATATTCATAATTTTTATTCTTCAGAAACTCATATAATTCCTCCGCGGTTCTATCTAGTATATTAATTCTAAAATCGAGCTCATCTTGGCACCAATTACACCCCCATTTACCAAACCCAATCACTATTTTTGGCCTAGGAGAATATAAGAATACTCTTGTATTATCGGGAATTGTTTTAAACCAGGCTCCAAACTCAAATGCTTCTTGAGGGCTTGAAAAGGCCGAGGAAGTGGGCCAAATTGCTGTGTTTAAATCATATTTTTGTTTGGCTGAAGTTAAAATAATTGCCAGCAATAAAATAGTTAATATTAAGCGCCAGATTAGCTTGTTTTTTGTATATCCGCTTATTACTGATTTTAAAAAAAATATCCCTTCAGCAGCAACTATAGAAACGGGTATAGCCAAGAGCATCCATGTTCTAAAAGCTCCTCTGGCAATAGAAATAGGAAATGTCTCTCCATTAACCGCCCAAAAAGTATAAATTAGCCAAAATAATGTAATTATTAGAGAGCTATTTTTGTATTCTACCAGATGACTTTTATATTTTACTAAAATATAAATAGTGCCAACCAAAGCTAATATGGTTACAATTATCCCGATCCCAATTGGGGTGTTGATTAGGTTTTGCGGCTGGGCAATGAAAAAATCATTGAAACCATATGGTCTTGAACTGGAACCTCCCGCATTAGTGATTGCTTTTAACCCAGCAATTATTTTTGAAAAAAACGTGCTGCTGGAAGCACCTCCAATACTTGCTACTTCTAAACTTGCTACTTCTGAACTAAGGGTACTTAAAAATACACTTAAATTGTATTTTTTAACAACAATTCCCCACCATGATAACGAGAGAATAATGCCGCCCCCTAAAGCTATAAAACCACGATAAAATAATTTTCTTTGAGTAATTGAAATGATAATTAAATACAGTAACAGCATTGTGCTAAGCTTAATTGGTTGTTCCAAATTTTGTGAAACCCAAATTCCCGCAACCATTAAAGCTGCTATATACCACCAATTTTTATCTTCAAAGATATTATTAAAAGCATACATTGCAGGGAAAAAAAGAGTTACTGCTAAGCTGTGGGCCCAAATAAAGTGACTAAGATATGAAGGCAATGCAGCTAAAATAAAGGTAGCTAATAATGCTTTATTCTCGTTCTTAAGAAATCTCTTTAATAGGAAATAGAAGAAAATTATGCCTAAAGAAATAATTAGAGCATTAAAAAATTTCATTGTCCAAGTAATATTTGATGATGTTTGGTGAAGTGTGCCCAGAAGAATGTCATAGGCTGGAGGATATGGATCAATATATGACAAAGTACTATCAAAAAACCTTCCTTTAACAGTTACCGGCGGATCAAATGCTTTTTTTTCTAAAGCAACATATTTAACCCCTTCTGAATGCCCCCAAGGGTCCTCATTTTCTAAATAAGGATAAACAAAAGCTCCTTTTAAATAAATTAATAATGTAATAAAAAAGATAAATAATACAATGGTTGTTCTTAGATTAGATTTTGTTAATGTTAGAATTTTTATTTTAAAATTTTTATTCTTATATCTTAAATATAATTTGTATGTTGGCATAAGTAAAGATAAAAAAAGAAATATTCTCCAATCTAATGGCGCGTGTAATGCATTTAGAATAATTGATAAAATAGCAAAAACTCCTAAACCAATTCCTATTTGCATAAAAAAATTCTCTAAAGAATCTTCAGATTTTTTTAAAAAGTGAGTTGCTCCAGAACCTAATCCCCAAGTGTATAGAAAGAATAGCAATACTGTTACAATACTGGCCATTAATTAGACATCATAATAGGCCTATTTAAACATTGTTAAATAATGGCGTATTGAAAAGTTCGAAATAGCCATCAATATGCGAGGCTCCTCGATTTATACCAAAGGACATAAATTTTCGTAAAAATTTAAGCCCTTTGGTATACAAAAAGGGGATTGCAAGAGGAATTTTTGCCTTGTCGTAATTTAACGCAGCCGAGCCGATGGCTATCGAGCCTAGAGCGAGGAACTTTTCAATAACGCCTAAATAATGTATGTGCATAGCTTAAATTAGTGCTCTCAAAGAATAAAATGGATTTTGCCCATTTAATCTCCACGTGGAGATTAAAGTCATCATTTTTGCTATGCACATACTAAATAATCGGTTAAATACATCAAGATAATCGGTTAAATACATTCAAGAAAATCAAGTATAGTTACTAATTTATGCCCGTTTTGCCGTAATTTAATTATGTCCTCTCTAGTTGGCATTTTGGTGAAGGTAGATTTATCTTCATTCTGTTTTTTAATGGGTATTTCTTCCAAAACAGAATAATTTTCAATAAAGCTGTTTAGCATTTCTCCTAAAGCACAAGCTATCTCGTAATGAAGATAGTATGTTGATCTTTTTTTATTATAACTTATCTTTGACCTCTTAGTTTGTTTATAGTCGATACTTCTATACATTCTTTTTGTTTTCATTTATAAAAAGAGGTGAAGGGGAGTATAGGCTTCACCTCAAAGGTGAAACCCATATCCCCAAAATGCAAAAATAAGAAAGATGTTAAGATAGAAAAAGTTATCGATTTTGGAAAACAATTATTTGCCACCGTTCTGCGAAGCAGAAAAGGGGCG
>JAGVYX010000016.1 GCA_018303045.1 Candidatus Woesearchaeota archaeon | reverse complement strand
ATTGACACCACGAACATCACCAGCTAAAGCAAACATACCGCTAGCATTAACGCCACGAACATCACCATCAACTCCAGCAAGTACACCGCCAGCATTAACACCACGAACTTCACCAGCTAAAGCAAACATACCGCTAGCATTGACACCACGAACATCACCATCAGCTCTAGCAATTAAACCACTAGCATTAACACCACGAACATCGCCAGCTACAGCACCAAGACCGCCAGCATTAACACCACGAACATCACCATCAACTTCAGCAAGTACACCGCCAGCATTGACGCCAGCGACAGTTCTTTCTTTTGATCTAATTAATCCCATCGTTAAACCGTGAATATCTCTCTCGGAACCTAATACTGTAAGGCTCAAATATACTGGCTCCTCTGTTGGTTTAGCAGCCAAATATTTTTTCAGATTAGAATAAGTTTTTTTTAGGTTAGAATATGTTTCTTTAACCCTGACGGCTAAACTTCTCTTGGTGGTGAGCAAAGCCAGTTCTGTTTCAGTTTTCTGCAGGTCATAACGTTTGCCAACTTCCTGACGAGTCATCCCTTCTAATAATTTCCTTAATTTCCGATCTTTGATTACCGGCGGTATAATTAAGCGATATTGCGAATCAAGAAAATCATGGGGATCTCTTCTGGTCAGCAGGTGCAGGAGCGTGGCGCCCAGAGCATAAATATCCGATTGCGGAACAGCTTGGCTAATCATAGCTTCCAGCGGCGCGTAACCGGGCGTGCCAGCCATGGTTGAACCGCCCAGCATTTTCGCAAATTCCAATTGCGCGCTCCCAAAATCAACCAATTTTATCTGCTGTTCAGAAGTTAAAATGAGATTTGCCGGCTTAATGTCGCGGTGGATTACCGGAGGAGCGTAGGAATGCAAATAGCCTAAAATTTCTAAAACTTCCTGCCCGATTTTTGCGGCTTCATCTACGGTAAACAGTTTATTTCCTTCAACCAGCCGGGCTAGATTCTGCCCTTGAACATATTCCATTACTAAATAATGAATTTCCCGGGGTCCCTCGCCGGCCGTAAAATAATCTTTAAACTTAGGTATGGCCGGATGGTCTAATTGTTCCAGTATGGCTTTTTCCCGTTCCAGCAATTCTTTAGCTTTCCAGGAATTAGCTGCTAATAAAGAAAAAGTTTTAATGCAGACTTCCTCGCCTTGAGAGTTTCTGCCCCGATAGGTAGTATTGTTAGCTCCTCCGCCAAGGACTTCATCTAATGAATAGCCATTAACTGCAGAAGAGGCAGAGCCATCCAGCGCGGAAATTTGGGATATCATTTGAACCAACTATATTTTACCTCTTCTTGCCTGTTCAATATTCCTTGTCCACTAAACTTTTGAAATACTGCGCAAAGTAAGGCGCTTCCACCCAAACCGCGCAGTCATAACTTTGATGAACGTTTTGGTCGTCAGTCAAAAACAGGAATAAATGCTCATTATCAATGATGCAAAATCTAGCCGAAGCATTTTTTTGCAGTTTCACTTCCGCCACCAAAGAAATCAGTTCCTGAACGTTTTTATCCATATTCTGCGGAAGGATAAATTTAATTTTAAGGCCATTCTTAGCCGCCTTTTTAAGGCTGGCCGCCAGCAAATTATATTTTCGTTCAGCTCCTTCTTTAGAAGTCATGATGGTAATACTTTTTTTAGCCGACTTAATCAGGCTAAGCAAATGCTCGTATCCTTTATCCCGGCCGCGGAACGCCCCGCTATGGTCGGTGGGGTCAATTAATTTAATTCCTTCAGCATGCAGAGAGCTTAATTCGGATAATACTTCGCTATTTTTTAGCTGGCTAAGCAATTTATCTTTTTGTTCGGCTTCTTCCTGCACCAGCTTTTTAACTCTGGCAATTACTTCAGCGGGAGGAACCGCCAAATATTTTATCGGTTTGCCTATCTTGACAATAATAAATCCTTTCTTTTCCAGGGATTCCAGAACATCGTAAGCTCTGGATCGGGGAACATTAGAGATGTCTGACAGTTCCCCAGCTGTCGAAACGCCCCGGCTTAACAAGGCCACCCACAATTTGCCTTCATAGGAATTAAGGCCAAAGTCCTTTAGTTTGTTTAGGAAATCTTTTTGCACAATCATAGTGAATCCTCCGCTTGCATCTACCATTCTCCTATTTGTATCCGCCAGTTCTAAACTCTTCTTTATAGCTAAAAATGCCTTCTTTATTTATAAATCTTTTTACTAATTTTAAACTAAATAGTAGTAACAGCTGGAGGGAGGGGAGGGGGGTTATTCCCGGTTAGGGCTGTCTATAGAGAACTTTGTCAATAAAAAATAAATTATTCAAAATTATCTATACCGTAAACAGCTTAGAATCAGTTACCAGAAACAAGCCGCTGCGCGCTCCGGCATCCAGCCAGCCGTGGGCATAATTTAAAGCGGCAAAAGCTAATACCCAATCCTGCTTCCCGCTCCTGAAAAATTGGGCGTCATCATAATAGCGCTGCGCCATATCTAGAAAGTCATTGGCCTGCGCCGTGCCGTTTAATGCTGCTCTGGCTTTATTTAGGGCTTCTTTAGTAATGGAAAAATAGCTCTCCAGCTTCTCTAAGGTAATAAGATTATTCATCCTAGCCAAAATAGAATAACTATTTATAAAAATAATGTTAATATTTTAACAATCTCGGTTATTTTCTTCGGTAAACGTTTGGAGTGCACCCCTAAAAATGGACAGATAGATAACGAAGTCCATCTTTCCCAAATGGAAAGCGAGGTGCACTATGAGGCGACAATTTCAAAGAGAATTCAAAGTATCTGTTTTGCAGGAGCTTGAAACGGCATCATTAACGGAAGTATGCAGGAAGCACAGCGGGACTAATCAGTTGGGCTTTTTAATCCTAAATCTTTTAATATATAGCGAGTTTCCATAAAAATAAATACAGAAATCCTCTAGACGGATTTCTGGTCATTCCTTGCTGGCCGCTGCTGAGCAACGGAGTATTAAGCCCAGCAAGGAATAAAACTACTCCCATAATGACAACCTTGGAACTTTTTAAAAAATTTAATTATTCAGAGAAAGACCTGCCTTTGTTTGAACTAGCTATTAAACATGCTGAAGCGCTTAAAACAGTTCCCAGGAAATCCGGAGACACTTTCTTTGGCCATAACTTAAGAGTTGCATCCATTCTGGCGGAAAATAAAGCCGCTCCGGAAGTAATCGTGGCTTCTCTAATTCAAGGGCTCAATCTTGACGATAAAACTATTGCTGTATTGTTTGGTTCGGAAACCGCGGCTTTAATGCTTCAAGTAGATGAATTAAGGAAACTAACTTTTAAGAACAAACAGCTGCAAGCCGAAGCGTTTAGGAAAATGCTGCTGACTACGCTCACTGATGTTCGGGCAGTTCTGGTGAAGCTGGCGGCTAAAATTGACAATTTGCGCACTATTGCTGTATTTCCAATTGATGAACAGCAGCGCCTGGCGCGGGAAGTTATGGAGATTTATGCCCCTTTAGCTTATCGCCTGGGCTTGGATCGGATTAAGAGCCAATTGGAAGATTTAGCTTTTCAGATTATTAATCCCAAAAAATATCGGGAAATTTTTGATTTTCTGAAGCAGTCCAAAGAGCAGCGCGACCAAGAAATCAAGAAAATAATCACTGAAATTAATGCGTTTTCTTCAGAAAAAGTCCAGATTATTTCCATCAAAGGGAGATCAAAAAGCATTTACAGCATCTACAAGAAAATTGTGGACAGAAATTACAACCTTCATGAAATGTTTGACCTTTCCGGCATCCGAATAATCGTTCCGGAAATTAAGGATTGTTATTTAATGCTGGGGCTGCTGCACGAGCATTTTGAGCCGGTGGAAGGAAGACTGAAAGATTATATTGCTGCTGCCAAGCCTAACTCTTACCAGTCCGTCCATACGGCTATTAAACTATCGTCAGAGAAAATTATGGAAGTGCAAATCAGGACGCCGGAGATGGATGAATTGGCTGAAGAAGGCATCGCTGCCCATTGGCGGTATAAAGGATTAAAATCAGAACAGGCTTTCGAGAAAAAAATGGCCTGGCTGCGCGGAGTTCTTGATTTGCAGAAAGAAAATCCAGATTTTTTAGAAACGCTTAAGGTAGACATTTTTGGCGATAATATTTATTGTTACACCCCTAAAGGCGAGATCAAAGAGCTGCCTAAACAAGCCTGCGTCTTAGATTTTGCTTACTTAGTCCACGAGCAGATTGGCAATACGGCGGTAGCTGCCCGCGTTAACGGAATATTTGTCCCGCTTAAACATACTTTGCAGATGGGAGACATTGTAGAGATTGTTACCAACAAAAACCAGCGGCCGAGGAGAGGCTGGATCAAGCTGGTTAAATCTTCCCGCGCCAGGCAGAAAATCAGGAAATCGCTTAAGGAATATGAGAACTTGCCGGCATTCCATTACCGCGAATTGAAGCCAGCTTACCGCGATGAACAAGGCATTTTAGTGGAGTCGGAAGAATTTCCCTCTGCCACCTGCGTTCTGGCCAAGTGCTGTTTAGCTATTCCTGGAGATGAAATTATTGGAATTTTAACTAAACGAAGAATTATCTCGGCGCATAAAACGGCCTGCCGCGGGGCGCTGAAAGAACAAGAGCGCTGGATTCCTGTTAATTGGAAACAAACCTATAATCAGAAAATTATGTTTCATGTTCGCGCCGATGAACGGAGCGGCTTGTTGGCTGATTTAGTGCATACCATTGCCGCAGCCGGGTTTGAAGTCAAGGAAGCCAAAGCCAAATTTTTAGGAGCGCAAACTGCCGAATGCTCTTTCAGCATTATCCCTAAAGACCTGGAGCAGTTAAAATTGCTGGTGGGAAAGGTAGAAAAAGTCCGGGGCATCAGGATGATTTATTTTGAATGATTGATAGCTAGTGTGATATATTTTCGTACAATTATTATCACTAGCTATGTATAAAAATGGCTAAAAAAAGTACGATTATTTAGCATTTTTAGTATAATTATCTATGAGTTTATCTTCTTTAACGAATTTTGGGGTTTTTAGTTGTTTTTCACTCATTTAATGGATACATATTTATATCCCAAAATTATTTTAGTGATTGGCTGGTAATCGTTCCGCCAAAATTTAAGCTTGAACCGAATAAACCTGGAGTAGTTGTCTTTAAATTATATGTTCCTAAAGATGTTGAACTGAAAGATTATTTTGGAACTGTTAATATTTGTATTAAAGAACTGTAAGTGTGTCAAAAAAAACTGCCCACCACTGGTGGAAAAATAAAATTTTAGATGCTAAAGAAGTTTAATCAAATCTACTATCCGGGAACTGTATCCCCATTCATTATCATACCAAGCGATAATCTTAAGGATTTTGCGATCAACCACTTCTGTTAACTTAGAGTCAAAAATCGCTGAATGCGGATTGTGGATGACATCGGAAGAAACCAGATCTTTATCTGAAAATTCGATAATCCCTTTCATTTCTCCTGCAGCTTGAACCTTAAAAAGATTATTAACTTCCTGAGCAGTAACTTCCTGTTCTGTTTCAATGGTAAAGTCGGTAACGCTGCCATCAATAACTGGAACCCGAAAGGCCAGCCCGCGCACTTTTCCCCGCAATTCCGGGATAGCTTCCACTGCTGCTACATCTGCTCCCGTAGATGTAGGGATGATATTTACGGCGGCAGCTCTTGCCCGGCGCAAATCTTTAGCCGGGCCATCCACCATATTTTGCGCGGCTGTATA
Source organism: Candidatus Woesearchaeota archaeon (assembly GCA_018303045.1). GTDB lineage: Archaea > Nanobdellota > Nanobdellia > Woesearchaeales > GW2011-AR9 > JAGVYX01. The sequence continues at coordinate 8,566 of JAGVYX010000016.1, read as the reverse complement.
AGCATGGATAGTAGTAAAGTAACAGCGTTTCACGCCAATATGATCTTGCACTACTTTTAAAATTGGAGCTACGCAATTGGTGGTGCAGGAAGCGTTGGAAATGATCTGGTGAACTTTTTTATTATACATGTTATCATTTACTCCTAAAACAATCGTGGCGGTATTAACCGGGCAGGCTTTATCCGCTTCGCATTTGCAGGGGGCGGAGATAATCACTTTTTTGGCTCCAGCCGCCAAATGGCCAGCCGCTTTATAGGGGTCAGTAAAATGGCCGGTGCTTTCAATCACTACATCCACTTTTAATTTTTTCCAGGGCAAGTTATCGGGGTTTTTCTCTGACAGAACCCGAATTCTCTTTTTGCCCACTCTTAGAACAGAATCGGCGGCAGTTACATCATCATTAAGAATTCCATATACTGAGTCGTATTTAAGCAGGTGAGCTAATGTTTTAGTGTCGGTTAAATCATTAACCACTACAAAATTTAGTTTCTTATCGCGCAATCCCGCGCGAAAAACCATCCGGCCGATTCTTCCGAAACCGTTAATTGCTACATTGATTGCCAATCTTTACACCTCTCTATATCTGTTATAAAAAGAATAGGGATTTAAATAAGTTTTGGGTGCTGGGCGGTTTTCTAGGGGGCTTCATCCAAAAATAATAGCCATGCCTGACTCACTCCGCTTTTGGTTAGAGCAACTGCGGTACTTTCCAGGATGGAGCATCCCCTCCCGCAGGCGCTTTTATTAGCAATTATATCGTTCGTATTCATGGCGTGGGCTATTTATTGAATGAAGCTTTTTAGGATAAGATTTTTAAAAAAGGATAATAATTAGTTATTTAATGCCAGAAACCATACCCCACACGGAGAACATTAAATTTAAAGAAAAATTTATCGAGCGCTATTCTAAATTAACCGATTGGGAGCCATTTAAGCAGTATTCCTTATCTTTTCTCAGAAGAAGCATCCGTGTTAACACCTTAAAGGGCGCAGTTAAGGAAGTTGCCGCTTCCATTAAAAAGAAAGGCTGGAAGCTGGCTAAAATTCCCTGGTGCAGGGAAGGCTTCTGGCTGGAACATCCAGAGCGGAGAGATGTAGGAAATTTATTAGAACATCATTTAGGGCAGATTTACGTGCAGGAAGCTGCTTCGATGATCCCGCCGTTAGTATTGAACCCCAAGCCGGGAGATTTAGTCTTGGATATGGCGGCTGCTCCCGGCAGCAAGACTACCCAAATGGGCGCCATGATGGATAATCAGGGATTGATTATTGCCAATGATTACAAAGGCTCGCGCTTATCTTCGTTAGGCATAAATGCGCAGCGCAGCGGGTTAACTAATGTGGCCATCACTTTAATGGACGGCCGCTGGTTTAAAGGCCTGCAATTTGACAAAATTTTATTGGATGCTCCCTGTTCCGGCACTGGAACAATTAGGAAGAGTTTGAAAACCATCGCTATCTGGAATGAGGGCATGATTAAAAAAATTTCCCGCCAGCAGATTCAGTTGGCTGAAGCGGCTTTTAACAATTTAAAGCCGGGCGGGGAGATGGTTTATTCCACCTGCAGTTTAGAGCCGGAAGAAAATGAAGGGGTGGTGGACCAGTTATTAAATAAGTTTCCTGAAGCCAGAGTTGTTCCGGTAAAGTTGCCTGGATTAAAAGTCAGCCCGCCGGTATTGGAATTCAATGGCCTGCTCTTTGATAAGCAGATTAAACAAGCCTTAAGAATCTGGCCGCAGGATAATGATACGGAAGGTTTTTTCATAACAAAGATACGAAAAAATCCTACAGAACGTTAGTGATGGAAGGTTTTTTTATCTGCAAGATAAAGAAACTTGAGAATGAAACAAAGTGAAATAATCCTAGTTTTTCATAACAAAGATACGAAAAAATCCTACAGAACGTTAGTGATGGATGGTTTATTTATCCATAAAATAAAGAAACCTAAATGGCTTTGTTCACCGGCGCATTAAGTAGGCTTGTTCTAGGGAAATTTTAAATCTTCCGTTTTCATCTTCTAAAAACTTCTTTTTTGCTGCAATGCTTAGTTTAATTAAATCATCTTTTGGATCAATTGTTTTATCTGGTAACTTTTTTAAATTAAACCACTTATACTCATCCGATTCAGGTTCACCATTAAAATTAAGAATAATTTTCTCATTTTCATCAAGTATCCCCGCGTAAATAAAGTGGATTGCATGAAATATATCTGTTAGATAGGGGGTTTCTTTAACTTCTATAAGCTTCAATTTTTCAGGATTCAGATTTACCCCTATCTCTTCTTTAGCTTCTCTTAAACACGCATCAACTAATTTCTCGCCTAACTCCACTCTCCCTCCAACATTTCCCCAATCTGCTTTATTTCTATTTCTTTTTTCTTCATTTCTCTTCAAAAGGAGTATTTTAGAAAAGTTTCTATTAAAGAGGCAGACTATTACTCCAAGTCCAAATTTTCTATTTTCCAACTATATTTTCTCGGCAATTACGGCCTTATTTTTAAATTTAAATAAATGAATGGTTTTTGTTCCAGTTAACCCCGATTCCCATTTTTTTCGTTCAGACCAATATTCTCGCGGATCAATAGCATAACGCAATACGATAGACTTAGCTTGCGCTTGCTGCAGGGCCTTAACCAAAGATGATGCTTCAAAGGAAACTTCTTTTAAGACTTTAAAGGCATTTTTAAAAAAATTATTTCTCGCTAATTTATCGGAAGTAAAAAAAACATTCTTGTTTTCATCATATAAAGCAGTTTTGCTGAGCTGAGAAAGTTCAGCCAGCAATTTAGCTTTAACAGCTGCCGGATCAATTTCATACAGGCAAGCTAATAATTTTTTACTAGTTTTAAGGGCTATTTTCTTATTGCTGGAAGCTAAGCGATGATTGCCCGGCAGGGCCACGGCGCTTCTGTCGGTCCCTTTCAGCTCATTAAAATACAGCGTTAAGCGGTTTAAAGACCCATTTACAGATAAATATTCGCGCTCGCAATCGAAAGGAATTTCTTTAATTTGCGGCGGAAATTCAATCGCTATTTTACTGGTTATTTTACCGTATGCCTTTAATAATTCTAGAATATTCGGGGAAAGAGTTTCTATCGTTCTGGAATTCTCCTGCGGCGGCCGCTGCGGGTCGCAAAAGATTATATCCGCATTTTTTAATTTTTTAATTACTTCAGGGTCGAGGGCATCGCCGCAAACAAATTCAATATTTTTTATCCCGGAAATTTGCGCATTTTTTTTAGCTTTCTCTAACTTTTCCTGATTCAAATCAAGCGCATACACTTTCCTGCAGGTTTTGGCAAAAGCTATCGCTTGAAAGCCAATACCGCAGCCAATATCCGCAATAACCGAACATTTTAATCGTTGCGCGCGATAATCAGCCACGGCCTGCGGAGTAGCCCAGCGCAAATCATCAGAGCTATATTCTAGTTTGGCTTGGGGCTTTTTTAAAATGGTTCGCTTGCCTAATTTCATACATTTCATACTCTCGATTAGGATTAGCGCATTATATAAATTCTGTGCCTTGTTTTTGCTGGTTCGGTTAGTTCGAATAGTTAGTTCTGAATTATAACAATCTTTTTAACTAGATAATTAACTCTAAGGCCAATGTTAGGCTTAGATTCATCCATCACTCAGCAGATGGAAAAACATAGCTCGAGGTTCTATAAAGTTCTCCGGCATTCTTTAAAGGCCAAAGGCGAAGAAGTTTTAATAGTAACTGATTACGGCGTTAAACAAAATATTCTCGCCAGCATGATGGCTTACGGGTATTATAGCGCGGCAAAAAAGAAAGGCCTGCCGGTAAATATCTTATTTCAGGGAGTAAAAAAAGGATTCATGACTGCCGATAATCACGTCGTTAAGGCAATTTCCAAACTGGAAAAAAATAATATTATTATCCTGGCTTTATCCAATAAGCTGGGCAAATTTACTGAAGATAACAGCTTTAGAGCCTTCTGCAAAGAGCGCGGCCATCGTTTTATCTCCGCTACCGGATTAGGCGATGTCAGCCCCAGCTATCTTAATATTTTTTTAGAAGCCATGAATATCAATTACTCCAGATTGAGAAAGAAAGGCCTGGCGATCAAGAAAAAATGGGACAAAGCCAGCTCTATTCAAGTGAAAACCGCCGCCGGGACAGATATAACTTTAGATGTAGCGGGAATGGAATCTGTGGCCAATGTAGGCGAATATCATGAACCTGGCTGCGGCGGAAACATGCCCTGCGGCGAGGTTTATATTCCTCCCAGAGGAATTAATAATGTGAATGGCCAAGTGGTTATTGATGGCAGCATAAAACTGGATTCCGGGGCGATGCTGGTAAATTCTCCCTTAACTATTACCGTGAAAGGTGGACGGGTTGCTGAGGTTGCTGGCCCAACGGCAAATTTATTGCTGGACACTTTTGCCAAATTTGAAGAGCGGTCTAAACACCCCGAGCGAGTTCGATTAGTTAGCGAGTTGGGCGTTGGAATTAATCCAGGAGCAGTGTTAATTGGGTCTATGATTATTGATGAAAAGGTTCTAGGCACCGGCCACCTGGCGCTCGGCAGCAATCACTGGTTTGGGGGAGAGATAAAAACCAGCTACCATGGAGACCAGGTGTTCAAAAATCCAGTATATTATGTAGACGGTAAAAAAATGGAGCTTTAAATGAGGGATGCTTTTGTTCACTGCCTTTAATCGAGCCATTTCACTAGTGTTTTTCAGTAAGCAGCCATTTCCATAATGGAATTAAAGTTATTCCTTGTTCGGTTTTCTCTATTTCTTTGGTGATTAATATTAGTTTTGTTGTATTTTTAAATTCCTTTTTAAATTCTAATAAAGCTTTTATTTCTCTTTCGGGAATTTCATCGGTATATGATACATTTATAGCTGTCAAATCCTGATTTTTTTCTTTTAATATAAAATCAACTTCGCCTTTATTTTTCCAATAATAGGCTTGTTGGCCAGTTCTTCTTAATTCTGCTACTACGCAATTTTCTGCTAGCCACCCTGAATCGGAAGAAAACCTGAATCCTACGGAATTTCGCAGCCCGCAATCTAAACAATAAGCTTTTTTGGGAAATTGCGACTGTTCTTTCAGTGAATAAGAGAAATAATCTAATACCAGCAACATATATGCTTCTTCTAAATCAGATAAATAATCTTTAATACTATCTGTTGATAATCCCGTGCAATTGCGAAGGTTTCTTATGCTAAAAGAATTTCCTATATTCGTAAACAAGTATACAGCTAAATCGGTAATTTTTTGAGCATTAATATTATATCTTTTTACGAGATCTTTATAAATAATATCATCAAAATACTGCTTAAGAACCAGCTTCTTTAATTCTTCGGGCTTAAAATAAATCTCTGGAAATCCGCCAAATTCAAAATATTGGTCTAACTGAAAGAGTATTTTTGCCTTTAGAGCACTGGCAGGTTCATTAAAATCAATATGGCCAAATTTCAAAAATTCGCTAAAAGACAGCGGATAAATTTCGAAAGTAAGGTTTCTTCCGGTAAGTAAAGTAGAATATTCCCCTTTAAGCAGGTTGGCTGAGGAGCCGGAAATAATGAACTTTACTTTCTCTCTAAGATCGTAATACTTTTTTAAGAATTTTTCCCAACCAACCGCATTTTGAATTTCATCTAAAAAGATGAAGGCATAATCTTCCGGATTCTTATGTTCTCGGTAAAAGGAATAAATAGATTCCAGGCTTTCTCTTTTTAAAAGCTCATCATCAAGATTAAGATAGAGAATTTGCGCTGGCTGATAGCGCGTTAGCAAGGATTCAACTAATTGATACATCAAGGTGGTTTTGCCGCTCCTTCTAATCCCCGTTAATGCCATAATCTCTCGTTCCGGCAAAGCTTTAAAAATTAAGGGATTAACACTTCTAAAAATGCCTTTAAGCGCCGAAGGCACTTCTTTGGTAGTCCACCAGGGGTTCCAATTCAAGAGATATTCTGGTTTCATAAGTTCATAAAAACTATCGCCTTTATAAAGGTTACGATTGAATTGGTCACTTTTATACCAAATATGACCAACCAAACGTTCACTATAAATGTTTTCATTGCCAATGAACACTATTCTTTGATGATTATTTTGACCAGTTTGTTTGAGTAAAAAACCAAAAATGGTTTTATTTAACCATGAATGATAAAATTACTCCAAAAATGGTAATATTTAAAAAAAGAAGAATTAATCTTACAATATGCCTTTGGAATTGGAGGGTTTAGTAGAAGCTAAAACTTTAGCTATTTTTACAGCTTTATTGAACACTCCTAATAAAATATTTCATTTAAATTCTCTGGCTCAGGCAGCCAATGTGCCGGCTACATCTGCAGCTAGAATAATCAAGCGTCTGGCGAAATCTGGGTTTATCGAGGAAATGAAGATTGGAAAGATTTCTGTTTACAAATTAGCGGCTAACCAAAAAACGGAGAGGTTAAGGCAAATATCATGAGCAGGAAGAGCAGAAGGACAACTGGAAGAATTAATCAGAGTTTGCGAGATTGTGGCGAAACTAAAGGTGGCTGTCAATTATTGGCGAGGCTCAAGGAAATTAATAATCCCGCAAAAAGGAAATTGCAATGGGAATTTTTGCCATCCAGCTACAAGAGCGCAGCCGAGCTGACAGCCACCCGAACGAAGGTGAGAGTTTCGCCACAATCTCAGAATCCATCCAAGCTGCCCTCCAATAGTTTTGGAATGAAATTATTTTTTGCTCTGATGGTTTTATTTGTGTTAACTTTAGCGGTAATTACGGTAAATCCAGGAACGATAAATGTTCTTACTGGCGCTGTTATTGGTTTTGGCATCGAATTGCCGGAAGATGAAATTGCCATTGATTTGCCTTTAATTAAAATACCCGAAGAGCCAACACCAGAAACAGCCAAAAATGAACCAGAGCACTCTTCAGAAGAAACAGAAGAATCTTCTCCTTCAACCACTGCTAAAGAGCCAATAAGAATAGACCAAAACTCTTCTTCAAGTATTATCGAAACACAGAACATAATTATTAGCGCTTTACCGTCAGTTACTGCGCTGACGTTAAACACTACCAACTTGGGAAGGAACAGCACTAAAGACAATCTTACAGCCTATAGTACTACTTCTGATACGGATGGTGATTTAGTCAAAGTAATCTACAACTGGCGAAGGAATAATGATTCTATTGCGATTTTAAATATGCCTTTTGAAAAAATTAATAATACTAATGATAATAATACTTGGGATTATAGTGGATGGAATAACAACCAAAATACTGAAAACAATAGTATTCTCTGGATTGCCACTGGCGGTTATAATGGTTCAGGAGGAACTTCAGGGGCTTACAAATTCAATGGGACTAATCAGTATTTAACCATTGGTTATAACTCCGCTCTGGATATAAGCCAATCTGAAGGCTTAACTATTTCGGTCTGGATTAAACCGGACTCTCTCCCTAATTATGGCGTAATTGTCACTAAAGGAAGAACTGCCGGGGTAGACAGACCAAATTATGCTCTCAGGCAGGGAAATGGCGCAGGCGCTACCGGGAAGATGGTTTTTTATTATCGAAATTCTGCAGATACAGCTTGGAATGTATACACAAGCACTAATGAAGTTTTGGCAACTAATACTTGGCAGCATGTGGCTATGACCTACACCATGAGTTCAAGAAACACGATCAAATTGTATGTTAATGGCACTGAAATTCCCGGTAGCTGGGGCCTAGCAACCGAAGGAAATGATGTGCCTTATGCTTCTACTGAAGATCTGTGGGTTGGCGCGGAAAATACTGTGGGTGGTGCAGCTGTTGATGATCCATTTAATGGCACAATTGATGAACTGCTGATTTTTAACCGAAGCTTGACTCCCGAACAGATTCGTTTGCTTTATAACAATGAAACAGACATCATTTTTGGAACCGAAACACAAATGCAACAGAACTGGTCCGTTTGCGCCACGCCTAATGATGGCAATGCTGACGGCGCAGTGGTATGTTCAAATACTCAGTTAATTTCCAACCGCCTGCCAACTGTCACTGCTTTCGTCCTTAACAGCACCGATCCAACGCTTAATAATACTAACCAAAACCTTACTGCCTATCCTACAGCCAGTGATGCTGATGGGGACACTATCAAGCAAGCCTATAGCTGGTTGTTAAATGGCACAACGATTTCTAAACTGATCATGCCTTTTGAAAAAATTAACGGCACCAATACTATGAATATTTGGGACTACTCTGGCAAGGGCATTAATGGGTCAGAAGCAGGAAATGCCGTATGGAATTCTACTGGAGGTTACGATGGAAACGGAGCTTACACTTTTGATGGAAATGACGATTATCTTAATTTAGCTGCCGGTGAAATTTTTGAGGCAGCCAAGCCGCTGAGTATCGTTTTCTGGGCAAAATTGATGGCTTACACTGATGCTTATCCTGAAGTCATTCAAGTAGAAACCGATACTGCCACTTCATTTAGGATGGGTTTCAGTAATGATGTTGCTGGAGATTATGCTGGCTTCTGGTTTGGCAGCAATGCCAATTTTGTTCAGGGAAGAACTACTGGGGACATGAGCGCCAGTTTTTTGGGAGC
>JAGVYX010000041.1 GCA_018303045.1 Candidatus Woesearchaeota archaeon | reverse complement strand
ATAGTGATTTTACCACTGGTCTTAAGCGAACCGCAGTGAGCGTGACCAGTGGCGTAGTTTAATACTGTAGTTCATTTTCTTCTTAATGAAGTTAACCCAAAACAAAAAAATACCATCCGAGCCCTGCTTGTACAGAGCTGATGGTCTAAACACAACCCGTGGAAAGTTATGATTAACTTCTAATTAAACATTTCTGATAGCTTTAGCTATCAATTTCAAAAAATAAAAAAGGTGATTCTTATGAAATTAAATCCAACTAGATACAGCTCTGCTGTTGGCGAAGTGTGGGTTATGATGACTTTTAAAACCCGCTACTGCCATAATGTTTTTGATAAGAAAGTCATTCGTGAGTATACGAATGCAGTGCTGACGGAAGCACTGCAACATTACGAGATACGCTGGCGCAAAAAAGCTTTTGATAGCAATCATGTACACATCAATTTGTGTATGGGCATTTACAGCAAGCCAGAAATTGCCAAGAAACTTAAAGGTTTTACAGCCACTAAGATTTTCAAAGAATTCTGGTGGCTCAAAAGCTGGCTTTTTCGAAGTGGCGGCTTTTGGAGTCCAGTTACTGATGGTCGGTCTGGCGATATGAACTTCTATGATCGTTATTTAAGCACACAAAAATATGGAATGCCGGATCAAGTTAAGCTCAGCACATTTCTCTAAGCGAGTGCCCCGAGCCCGCAGGCGAAGCATGCCACCAGTGTATAGTTCCACTGGTGGTGGGCATTCGCTTTTGACACTTCTGTCTAAGAAAGAGAAATGAAATTTTTCTTATTTTAAAGTATCATGGTTATAAAGTATCCAATACTTTTAAACTGGAGAAAATTCTCTTTTAATTTTCTGGTTAAATTCTCTAACCATCCAGGTTTAGAACTCTTTTAGTTTCAGTTTCAATTTTTTTCTGAAAATCAGCAACGCTTTCCCCTTCTTTTCGATGGATGTTTAAAGAAGATAATAATGATTTGGTGAGAAACAATTCTCTTTCCAAAGAAAACAGCTTAATTTGCTGGGCATGCTCCCTGATAATTTGTTCTTCCATCACTTCCGGATTAGAGTTGGCTACTTTAATTTCCCTAAATTCTTCGGAGTATAATTTGTTGGTATTCTTCATGATAAAGTAAGCTCCCCGGGCATATAATTGTTTAATTATCTCATTAAAGGGTATCTCGGAAACTTTTCCCGCATTTAGTTTTCCCTTTAATCTAATTGTAATAATGGAATCATCAATTTTTTTAGCTGAGCTTTCTTTAATCAATTCTGATTCAATTTGTTGCGGCGATAAATGATCCCCGTCTAAAACCAGGGCCAGGCGTGATTTGATTTCGATAGGCTTCCACTGAATAGTTTGTTGGCTGTTTTCAATAGTTTGTTGGCTGTTTTCTAAAGTAATAAGATAATATCCCCCATTTCCGTATTGTTCCATCTCGGCAAAATTGTTGGGAAACAACGCTCCCGGATAGGCCATCAGGCCCATTCCAGGAATATCTTTTATCGTAGGATGATGGATGTGTCCTCCGGCATAATAATTAAATCCTTTGGGAAAGAAAGAGGCCGGTTGCGATTCCATCATCTCTAAATGTTTTGGGACCAACTCCGTAACGGTAGTATGAAACATAAAGATTTTATATCCCGGTTCTTGTTCAAGAGAATCTCTGCTTAAATTTTCATAATATGTTTTGTCTAGCAGTCCTCTTCGGCCAAGGATCCCGGTAATTTTAGTGCCGGTTTTTGGATCAACTGTAAATTGCAATTCCAATTCTTTCGTTTCCGGATTGATCTGGCCTTTGCAGACATTGATTACCAGCCCGGCTTTCTCCAGAACTTCAATCATGGTTTTGCCGCTTGGCGAGAAGTCGTGCGATCCAGCGATTACATAGACAGGGATATTCTTAATTTGGAATTCCCTTAATTTTTCTGTTACTAACTTTAGCGTATCAATAGGCGGTAAAGAGGTATTAAAAATGTCTCCGGAAAATAAAATAAAATCAACCCGATTTATGATGCAATCGTTCATAGCCTGGAGAAAAGATTTAGTGGAAAGTTCCCGCATTTTTTCTTCCCGCCAGGAGCCTAAATGCAAGTCCGCCAGATGCGCGTATTTCATGAGTTCGTTTGGTTTAAGAGTTGTATATAAAAATTTGTAGAATGTAGATATGATATTAAAAAATAAAAGCTCCCCCTCCCATAATCCCGGTTAAAGAGATCCAGAAAGGGGAGTGTGTTATGGCAACACTAGATTAAATCAAGAAATATATAAAGTTAATGGTGAAGATTTATAAAGAATTCTGGCAGTATTTAATCTGAGAGTATTTAATTTAGAATAATCGAATATAAGATTTGGTGGAGTGTGCTATGGCGAAAAGTGGTAGTTTAGCTCTATTAGTTTCTTCTGTGGCTGGCCTGAATCTCGCTTGCGCTCCCTTGCAGGTTAATAAAAAAAATTCTCCTCATCCTCCGCCGGGGGTTAATGTTGTGGAAGTTGTTGCCGAAGCAACTCCGCCAATTCCACCTTTGCCAATTTCTCCCTCGCCAATTTCTCCTTTAGTTAAATTTGATGAATTAACTGAAGCGGCGGCAACTTCAACTGTTTCTAATTATGATAAAAATGATCGTTCTGTTGATAAAGCCATTCGTGACGAAGTAATGGCGGCAGTGCAAAAAGTAAGCGTGAATTTTACCAGAAGGGCGCCGTCCTATGAGAATACCCAATCTACAAATATCGGCTCGGCAATTATCCTGTCCGGCCGGGATGGAACCCGTTATGCCCTCACTGCCAATCATGTCATCCCCTTTAATGAAGATCTCTGCGACGATTGGCGTTCTGCTTATAGTTTAACTGTTGGCGCTAAAAAAGGCCGGGTGGTCTTTAGAGACTGCGATCGGGATTTAACCATAATTAAGTTAGAAGATTCAACTTTGCCTGTTTATAATAACTGCCTGGGGATGGAAGTAATGCCTGGCGATTATATTTTAGGAGCCGCGTATGGTTTTGCCGGACCCCGGGCTTTTTTTGATGGCAAGGTTCGAGCGGCAGTAACTCCAGATAATCCTTGGGTTCATTTTAATGGCAGCGCGGTCAGCGGAGAATCTGGCGGGCCATTGTTTGCCATCGAAAATAAGCATCTGCAGCTAGTTGGCATAACTGCCTTTAAAATTTTAGATAAAGGCGACAGTGTTGGCACTGGCGGAGCAGTTGGGGCTAAGAATATTGCGGAAGTTTTGAAGAATTATTCCGAGAACGGCCGGCGGCCGCTGGAACATTATGTTACCGGCAAATGCGCCAGATAAATTATAATGAAATTCGCAAGAAATTGAACAAAATGGGAGGTGGTGAAGATGGTGAAAAAAAAGGAAAGCGCGACTTTGGAAGCAGCGATTAATTCAGAAGAGAAAAAGCTTCAGGAAATTTTGCAGGGGTCAAATTTAAATGACCGAAATTATCGGGACTTGCTGAATTGCCTGCAAGGGCCACAAAATGGCTCGCTGACTTCTCCAATAATTCACCAGATGCCCAGCAAACATACCCGCTTTTTAATTATTGGCGATCTGCACATGAATGCCCGCGCAGAAGATGGCGGTTATGGATGCGATTTTAACCGGTTTAAAAGAGTTCTTCACCTGGCTAAGGAGGAAGGAGCAGAATTTATTGTGCAAAGCGGTGATGTTACTGATGGTGAAAATATGCGCCATCATCAGAAATATGGGCTGGTTGTGCAGGGAGTAAACAGAGTTACTGAATTTTGCGTAAATGAATGGCCTGATTTGGGGATACCTACTTTTTTCATTGGCGGCAATCACGATGAAACGTACCTTAACTGGATGGACGTTGATATTTGCGAGCTTATTGCTGGCAGAAGGCTAGATTTGCATTACCTGGGCATGAATGAAGGAAATGTGCCTCTTCAGGCGAATTATCGGAAAATGCTATTAAAAGCAAGTGCTCCGCAGGAGCATGCTAAATTGACTAAGAAAATGATGGCTGAAACTGGCCCAACGTGGATTCGCATCCGGCACCCGTCCAAAGGCAGCGCTAAAGGGCGTTCTTATCAGCCGCAGCAGCACGTGGAAGCTCTGGAAGGCAGTTTAAAGCCGCATGTTTTAGTAATTGGGCATTATCATAAAATGGATTACTTGTTTAAGAGAAATGTTCATATTTTTCAGGCAGGAACGATGGAGAAGCAAAGCGGCTGGATGAGAACAAAAGATCTGCATGCTCATTTAGGCGGAATTTTAGTCGATGCATATTATAGTGAAAAAGGGTCGATTGCCTTGCTTCATCATCAGCAGCTGGAATACGCAATAAACGGCCGGGAAGATTATGGCGTATTGCGGGGTGATAGAGCATGACTGAATCCAAGAAAAAACAGAAATTAGAACAAAAAGTTTTGAGGTTAGCTGCGGAAAAGCGCTTAACTCCTTCAGAATTGCGCAATATTGTTGATGCGGCCAAACATCCGTCTTCCTATCCTGTTAAAGATTTATCTGAATATGTTGTTAATAACCGCTTAACAATTGGCTTAATTTCCGACACCTGCCTTAACAGCAAATACGCTAGATTGGACATCCTTCATACAGTCTACGATCTGTTTAAAAAATTTAAAGTGTCTTACGTGCTTCACTGCGGCAACATTACAGAAGGGTATGCTAAAGGAGCAACTCATGTAGAGCATATTTTATGCCAGGATTATGATGGCATGCTGGATTACATTGGCCAGGCGTATCCTAAAATCGGCGTTCCCACCTATTTTATTGGCGGGCGCAATGAGCGCAGTTTTTTTAAGCGATTGGAAAAAGTCGTCGCTGATGACGGCTCTATTTGGATGGAAAAGACTAATGTCTGCATGGATCTGGATTCGTTAAGAGAAGATTTAAATTTCCTTGGCTGGCATAATGCTAAAGTGCGCATTGCCCCCAAAACAACCTTGGCTTTGGTCAGTCCTAAAAACGGAAGCCGAAAGCCTTATACCATCTCCCACCCGATTCAGAAAATTATTGAAAGTTATGGCGGCGGAGAAAAGCCGGATATCCAGGTAGTTGGATACTATAACCAGCGGTGGAGCGGCATTCATCTGGGCGTAAATGCGATCATGATTGGAACCACCCAGAACCAGCCGCCGGAAAATTATTCTGATGCTGAACCATCACATAACTTAGGCGCATTATTGCTTCAATTGACTTTTAAAAATGGCAGTCTGGCGGAAAATGGGATCAAGGAAATTGATGTTCCGTTCTATGATTAAGGATAGAACGGCTCTTTTTTTATTTTTTGAAAAGCTAAATAAACAATAGAATTAAATGACAACTTAATCTTAGATTTTAATGACCGCGAAAAATGCCAGCAAAATTTTAAATGAAAAGCTGCTTTTAGAAATAAAGCTACTTTTAGAAATAAAGCTGCTTAAGATTTCTTAGACCTATGCTTTTTGCTAGGTAAATATCTCAATTCGAGAAAGAAGTAAAAACGATTATACAAAAAATTCTGGATGGACTAAAATTATTCACTTCAGGACACAAAAAAGCCCGATGAGGTTATTCATCCATTGGCTAAAGCTAATGGCTTTCTGACTTTTTTTTTGTAATTATATTTTTTTCACTTTTCCAATTGATCCATCCACGTGGTTATTACTTGAAAACTTTTCTCAATTTGTTTCTTGTCGGTAAGATTAACTCCGGCTTCCTGCAGAAGTTCTAGAGGCGGTTTGGTGTTTCCTGCCCTCATTAAGTTGATAATTTTAGGCGCGTATTCTTTTCCTTTATCTTGGTTGTTTTGATATAACTGCATGGCGGCTAACTGGCCAAAACAGTAATTAAACCAATAAAATGGCGATTCAAAGACATCTCGAATCATCCAATCGTACCGGCTGTCTGGATGAAAGGCTACTGAATTATTAAACAACTTATTCTGCTGCTGCGCATAAATAGCAGAAATTTCCTCAATTGAAGATTCACCTCGTTCAAAGGCAGCGTGAATTTGTTTTTCAAATTCTGTGATTTGTATGGCTCTGAAATTGTATAGCCAGCTGTTTAGGACAGCGCAATCAAAGATGGCTTTTCTGTGTTCTAATGGCGATGTCTCTACCAGAACGTCCAGAGCCAGCATTTCTGAAAAAGTAGAGATAGTTTCGCAGATTAAATCATTTCCTTCAAATAAGCTCGGCCAGTTTCTTCGGGCTATCCAGAAATGGGCAGCATGTCCCAATTCGTGGGCTAAAATAACATAATCATCAATAGTATCAAGATAATTAACTTGAACATAAGGCAAAACCTCCGGGGCTACAGCCATGCTGAGAGCATTCTGAGAAGATAAAGATAAGGGAATTGTTCTTAGGTGGTTCTCATCAATAACTCTTTTAGCGCTTTCAGCGAATTCCGAAGAAAGATTATCAAAAGCTAAAATAATTTTTTCTAGCGACTGGTTCAGGGGAATATTTTGAGGATGTTCATGCGCAACATAAATAAGATCGCATGATTCTAAAGATTCCGCACCAAGAATTTTAGCTTTGTGTTTAAAATATCTTTCGTAGACTTTAAGTTGTTCTGAGCTGATAGCTAGTATAGTATTAATTATATCACAGCTTAACTCTAATTGACTGCATCTTTCTTCAAAGATTGAAGAATATCCTGACGCTTTGGCTCGTTCAGTATTGCTTTTACAACTATTTTTCAAGTTGGCAAATAGTTCATTGGCTGATTGGCGAAGCCCGCTGTAAAGAGTTTCTTCTGCTGTTTTTCTTTCTTCCCTGGTTCCTGTAACTAATTTTTTGCGAATATCATCATAGCTGTATTCTAGAACCTGCGGCGTGTTTGGCGGCTTAAACTGAAAGCGCAGATGCGACATTATTCGCTGATAATCTTCAGTTAATTCTGCTTTTTGAGCTGAACATTCCGAAAAGTCTGCGGACTCGTCTTCTGTCAGTTCTTTCCTGCTTCGCCTCGTTTCCAATAAATATTCCAACCCAGGAACAGCTGTCTTTAATCTTTGATAATTTTTTTCGTCAAGGCCTTTGAGCTTGCCTTCAATTTTCCATCCTCTAATCCATTTTTCTGTATTATCAGAGATTTCTTCTACCGCTACAATCAATTTGTCGGCCTTTTTTCTTTCTTCTTTTCGATCAGGTGAAGGCGAAACAGCCAGCCTTAGATCGGTAAAGACATTTATCCTGCAGGCCGCATCATACAACTCCTGCTCTAAAACTAAAATTTCAGCAAATTTCTTTCGGCTGACGCTCGGCTTAATAGCCTTAAACAACCGGTGGTAATTCCCAATCTTTTTTCTGATCTGAGAATACCATTGGCCTAATGAATAGCCGTCAAGAATATCATCTAAATTCCAATCTCGGGCATCGTCGGGCATTTACGGTTCACTGCGCATTTTTTTGGCTCTTTTGGCTTCTTCCCTGAATTTTTGCTTTAATTGTTTTAGATTTATCAAGTTTTGAAATGGATCAAGCACCTGCTCAGTAAAATAAGATTTATCTTCTTTAGTTAAATCTCTTTTAATTAAATCTCCTTTAGTTAAATCTCTTTTAATTAAATCTCCTTTAGTTAAATCTCCTTTAATTAAATCTCCTTTAGTTAAATCTCCTTTAATTAAATCTCCTTTAGTTAAATTTTGGCAGGAGTCATGATATTCCAGGTTTCGCGATTTTACTCTGGAACACTCTGTTGCCGCTTCCGCTCCATCTCTGGCCAGATAGCAGAATTTCATGAATTCAGTGGAAGTCTTATGAGAATAAATATATTCAAATTCCAATATTTTTGCTGCCGGAGAATTAATTTTTCCTTCAATAACAAATCCCTGCGTTTCAGAATCAGCATCAAGCTCATAATCGGACCGGACAATTTCTACTGATTTAAGTTTAGCGGCCGGCAGTTTTAATTCGGTTTTCCACAACCTAGCATAATTGCCTGGATTAAGCAGCATCTCTTTGGTAAAAATAAATTCCTGTTGCGGAAGAGAAGCCATCAATCCCTCTAATTCCAGCATGGCTGTCCGATAAGCGGATAATTTTCTCGCTCCGGCTTTGGAATGGTAAGCCTCTTTAACTATATAATCCTGGCATTCGTCAGTGAACTGCAATTTTTTACCGTACATTTCCAGGGCTCTTTGGGCATTTAAAACTGGAGATTTGCTGCCCTGAAGCAAAATCCAGCGCAGTTCAGCTTGGGTTAGTTTCTCTAAAGGAACCAGAACCGGCAGCCGTCCGCATAATTCTGGAAGCAGGCCGTAAGTTTCCAGATCTTCAGCAGTGATCGAACTGTAAGTAAATTCATTGTTCTTCTGCAGTTGGCTGCCAAAACCAAGCTGGCTGCCCTTTCTCTGTTTAACTATTTGCTCAATTCCGGAAAAAACTCCGCCGGTGATGATTAGTATCTTGGAGGGATTTATGGTAACTCTGGTTTCGCCGCCTTTTCTTCCTCCCCGTTTTAGGGCCAGCGCAACTGGATACCCGTCCAGAATTTTTAACAGTTCTTCCTGCACTCCGCGGCCGCTGACATCTTTTTGCTCTGCTGATTCAGAATAAATTTTTAACTTGTCAATTTCATCAATGTAAATGATGCCCTTCTCTACTGCGGCAATTTCCTCCTCTAAATCGCTGAACTCCGGGCTGAACAGCCCCTTAATGATGCTGTCTACGTCTTCGCCAACATATCCGGCTTCAGTAAGAGAAGTTACATCGGTTCGGCAGTATCTGCGGCCGGCAACTTTGGCGACTCTTTCCGCCAGCTGCGTTTTTCCCGAGCCGCTGGGCCCGATCAGTAAAATATTTTCTCGAAGATAGCTGCTGTTAGGGTCTAAACTGGCGTTAAGATGGTGCGCGGCAGCGGCGCTGACAATCCTGACGGCTCGTTCCTGTCCAACATAATCTTCTCGAATCTGATGTTCAATTTCCCAAGCTGTCGCCGGGCGGCTGGGAATCTGCAGGTTGGACAGATCATCTAATTCTTTCTGGAAGGAAGTTCTAGAACCGGCCATAACTAGCAGTTAAAGGGAAGGCAAGTATATAATAATTATTATCGTCTGAGCTGTAAAGTAAACATCACCTAACTCTCCAAAGTTAGAGCTAGAACAAATAAATCCTCATTCGGCATCAAGATCATCGAAATGTTTATAAAATAACTGGCTTTTTGGCTGGTATACCAATGAGTTGGTACAAATCAACGAGGTAAACTCTTCTTGAATTTATCTCACCATAAAATTAAATGAGGTCGCTAAAATGACTGATCAAGCTAAAATATTAGAAATTGTAGAAGTGGCCAGAACTACCGGCAAAATCCGAAAAGGAGCCAATGAAACTACTAAAGCTATCGAAAAAGGCGAAGCTAAATTAGTAGTTTATGCTGCCGATGTCAGCCCCAGAGAGATAATTATGCATTTGCCTCTGCTGTGCAAGGACAAGAATGTTCTTTGCGTGGAAGTGTCCAAGAAGGAAGATTTGGGCGCGGCCGCTGGATTGGCGGTAGGCACTGCTGCCGTGGCTGTAGTGAATGAAGGAGAAGCCAAAGCTGCTTTGCAAAGAATATAAGTAGAATATAAGCAATATAAGTAGAATATAAGCCGAAAAATGATCGAAAAAAACCAATCGCCAAAACAGCCGCAGCAAAAAGCAGGAGAGGAAATTAAAGCTGAAGGCGTTGTTGATTTCACTCGTGGAATTCCTGCCGAGGTGAAAGAAATTGTGGCTCGGGCGGGTGCTCGCGGCGAATTAACTCAGGTTATTTGCCAGATTTTAGATGGCCGCGACAAGGGCAAGACCATCAGAAGAAATGTTAAAGGTCCGGTTCAGGCAGGGGATATGTTAATGTTATTAGAAACGGAAATTGAAGCCCAAAGATTGGGCGGCGGAAGATTTGGCGGGGGAGCTAAGAAAAAATGAGTTTAAAAAAAGGATTATTAAGCCGTTTGCCGATGTACGATGAAACGGCCGAGGATGGTAAATTAGAAGTTCGGGTAATAAGATTGCCTAAAGTATTATCTAAAAAAACCAGGCTTGGCTCCTATTTAACCAGAGCTATAACTCAACCACAAGATCTGATTGACCTGCCGGTGGTGGAAGTAGCGGAGGTTCATACTGTTGAGGATAAAACTATTGCTTATATTGCCGGCTTGATGAAAGATTCGAAGAAAGAAGAGTATTCTGGCTTGATGAAAAACCCAAAGGAAGAAGAGTATTCTCCAGATGACCTGTTTTTGGTTTATTCGTCAATAGCTATACCTGTCAAACCAAAATTGTCTTTTATTCTCCGTGAGGATCAACAGTTTCTTAATTTAAAAGATATAACCGATTATAATCTAGTTGTAAAATCATAGGTAAATAACATATGGCCAAATGCACGTTTTGCGGACAGCAAATTGAAAGAGGAACTGGAAAAATGTTTGTTTATGTCAGCGGCAAAATTGCTTATTTCTGTTCTAATAAATGTGAGAAAAATCTGCATAAATTAAAGCGAAAGCCCCTGCAAACCAGGTGGACGCAGGCTTACCGGGCTGAACATGGCAAAAAAGATAAAGGCAACTGACCATGATTGAGCGTTCTCTTGTCTTAATTAAGCCGGATGGCGTGCAGCGGGCTTTGCTGGGGAAAATTATTTCCAGATTTGAAGATGTCGGGTTAAAGATTATTGGCATGAAAATGATGCAGATTGATGAAGCATTTGCCAAAAAACATTATTTTGATGTAGCCCAACGGAGGGGCGAAGCTGTGCTGCAAAGAATGCTGAAAGTTTTAACTGAAGGGCCGGTAGTGGCGATGGTTTTGGAAGGGCTGCATGCGCCGGAAATCGTTAGAAAGATGGTTGGCGCTACCGAGCCCAGAACGGCAGCTCCAGGAACCATTAGAGGAGATTTTGCCATGCATTCCTTTGAGCACACTGACAGAGAACAAAGAGGCGTTAAAAATACTGTGCATGCTTCAGGCAATGCCCAGGAAGCTGAAATCGAGATCGCTCTGTGGTTTAAAAAGAACGAATTATATAATTATAAAAATGTGCATGAAGCGCATACGTTTTAAAAATGGCTGATCCGAAAGATAATCCCAAAAGTCCAAAATTGGTTAAAAAAGAAACGGCCGTGGGGCCGGTTTATGTTAATGAACAGCCATCACTAAATAAATTGGTAAATGATGGGGTAAATTTAGATCCCCCGCCAGTGGAAGGGATGAAACTTCTTTCAAATGTCTGGAAAGATTATATCAGGAGCAGAAAAATAGCGCCAGAGGTAGCACTAGATTTTAGGAGGAAAATTGAAATGGAACATAAAAAACCAACTTTAAGAGCAAGACTGTTTCCTACGGTTAAGGATTTGATTGGATATAATAGTAGTATAGATGAAATTACTTTTTTTAGAAGTTGGGCTAGAAATATAATCGTAACTGGGTTATTAGCTTATGGCGGATGCCAGGCTATTGGAAATAATATTGAATATTCTCAGGGAATCAGAACCGGAATGATTAATAAGATTTCTGAGAAAGGCTTGTTTTGGAAAACTTATGAAGGGCAAATGGCTCTCGAAGGCATTGTTAGCGGCAAGAACTCTGTAGGCGCTAATGTTTGGGATTTTAGTTTAGACAGGCAGGCAAGGCAAGGGGAAAATCCTAAAGAACTGGCAGAACAGATTAGAGAATATTTGGAAACCGGGACTAAAGTAAAAGTAACTTACAAAGAGCCATTGGCTACCTGGCCCTGGCGGAGCGGAACTGATTATCTGGTTCAGAAAGTTGAACCAATTAAAGAGAAATAAAGAAATGGCGGCAATAACAATTAAAATAACTGCATCTAATTTAAACTTGGCTTTATTCACTACAATTTTATTGAGGTAAAAGGCAATGACTGAACGAATGGTTGACCGGGTGATGCGGATCACGCAAAAGCCTAAATGTATCAGGAATATTTGCACCAGCGCTCACATTCACCATGGAAAAACCGCTTTTACCGACAACCTCTTAGCCGCTGCCGGTATGATGTCTTCCAAAGCTGCCGGTGATTTAGAAGAGGGAATGGCTACTTGGCAGCATGCTGATGAACAGGAACGGTTAATGACTGTAGATGCCGCCAATGTTTCCATGGTTCACGAATTTAATGGTGAAGAGTATTTAATCAATCTCATTGACACTCCTGGCCACGTAGATTTTGGCGGGAATGTTACCCGAGCCATGCGGGCTATTGATGGCACGGTAGTGTTAATCTGCGCTGTGGAGGGGGTAATGCCGCAGACTGAAACAGTAGTCAGGCAGGCGCTTCGGGAGCGCGTAAAACCGGTTTTATTTATCAATAAAGTTGACCGGCTGGTTAAGGAATTAAAATTTACTCCTGAACAAATCTCCCAGCGTATTTTGGCGTTAGTAACACAATTTAATAATATGGTGGAAAGCATCGCCGAACCAGCTTATAAGCAGATATGGAAAGTTAACGTTCAAGATGGCGGAGTAGCTTTTGGCAGCGCTAGAGAAAACTGGGCTTTGTCTTTTCTCTTCATGCAGAAAAAGAGCATTAAGTTTTCGGATATCCTGAGGATTTACGAAATGGAAGAGCAGGAGCGGAAAGACTGGGTCTGGAAAAATGCTCCCTTGCATGAAGTCATTTTAGATATGGTTATCAGGCATCATCCCGATCCAGCGACGGCTCAGGTTTACCGGATTCCTAAAATGTGGCATGGCGACCCAGAATCGCAGCTAGGGAAAGATTTAGTAGCTTGCAATCCCGAGGGCAAGCTGGCTTTTGTGATCACTAGAATTGTTATTGACCCGCGTTCCGGGAAAGATATTTCTGCCGGCCGATTGTTCAGCGGGACGATCAGAAGCGGTATGGAAGTGTATTTGAATGATGCCAAGCAAAAGCAAAGAATCCAGAATGTTTACATTTATAACGGAATAAAACCAGAGATAATTGAATCTTTGCCGGCCGGGAACGTGCTGGCGATATCTGGAGTGGTAGGCTTTGCCGGCGAAACTGTAACTATGGAACCAGAGCATCCCTTTGAGGAATTAAAGCATATCTTTGAGCCGGTTATCACCAAGGCTATTGAACCAAAAAAGCCCGGCGATCTGCCTAAATTGATTGAAGTTCTGCGTAAAGTTTCTCGTGAAGATCCTTCCATTAAGATAAAAATTAATGAAGAAACCGGGCAGAATTTGATCAGCGGGATGGGCGAGCTGCATCTGGAAATTATTGAAAACAGAATTATTACCGAGAAAGGCGTGGAAGTTAAAACCTCTCCGCCGATAGTAGTTTACCGGGAAGCGATCACGAAACCCAGTCTGGAAGTAGAAGGCAAAACGCCCAACAAACACAACAAATTGTACTTTAAAGTAGCTCCTTTAGATCCAAAAATTGCCGAAGGAATCAAAGCCGGAAGGCTTCCTAACGGAAGAATTAAGCGCAAAGATGAACAAGTAATAAGTTTCCTGCGCGAAGAATGCGATTGGGATGCCAAACGCGCTGGAATGGTTAAGGCTATTTATGAAGGAAATGTCTTCTTGGATGAAACCAGGGGAATAGTTCAAATTCATGAGATCATGGAAATGGTTCTGGACATGTTTGAAGCGGTAATGCAGGAAGGCCCTTTAGCCCGCGAGCCCTGTGTAAATGTCATGGTCAGCTTGACAGACTGCACTCTGCATGAAGATGCCATTCATCGCGGCCCGGCGCAAATGTATCCGGCAGTTCGCGAAGGCATCCGCGGCGCCATGATGCAGGCCGGTCCGGTAATGTTTGAGCCGCTGCAAGTTATGAGGATAGAAATACCTCCCGATTATGTTGGAGCGATATCCAAATTAGTTTCATCCAAGCGCGGACAACTGCTGGACTTAACTCAGGAAGACAGCCTTAATATCATCAAGGCCAGGCTTCCGGTAGCCGAGTTGATTGGCTGGAGTTCTGACCTGCGTTCAGCGACTGAAGGAAGGGGAAACAGCTCTTTAATTGACCAGATGTTTGAGCGGCTGCCTCATGAATTGCAGGAGAAAGTCCGGCAGCAGATAGTTCAAAGGAAAGGATTAAGCGAAGCTTCATTGGGAGCTTAAATACCGCACCGGCATGCGGATCGAGAATTTGTAAAAGATTTTTTGGATTATCATCTTGCTGGTGATGGTGATAGTTCTAACTGGAGCGAATTTTACCGGATGCAAGAATGGTTGCTGCTGATGCGGGCCTAGTTAATTCTGTGGTTGGCGGTAGAATTATAGCTTGCGATACTTGTATAACTGAATTGCTGTGTTGCATAAATAGTCAGTGCACAATAATCACATAGGCTCTTTTTTCAATATACTTCTTTGGAGTATCTAATTTTCCAGATGTTCCAAATTTTGTTACAACTTTTTCGTACACTACTTCCACTTTTTCTTTTAAAATAAAGTCTC
>JAGVYX010000040.1 GCA_018303045.1 Candidatus Woesearchaeota archaeon | reverse complement strand
TTACGGGTTCTTTTCCATTTATAGGACTTTAAAAGTAGGTTCTGGAAATGCCGCCCACATTAATGAATTTTTTTGCGTCCCAAAAGCCAGATTTTTAGGGGTAACTCCGCAGGATATCATTGATTACAAGCTGCCCACACATCCCTTGAAAGATGTTGACTACAAAAAAATAAAAGATGTCATTAAAAATGATCCTTTCTGCCAGCATAGCAAGGAATGGCAGAAAGCTTTAGACCAGATGGCTAAAATGAAAGTGCGCGCCGAGCAGCAAGCTCTCGCAGCCTGGGGGCTAAATTTCGTAATTGATAAATACTTGCCGGAAAAAGTTAAAACTGAGAAGACCTGGCTGCCGTAAATACCATATTCAGATACTAATTATCCAAACTAATGAAAAAAATAATTTTGATCTTTGTGTTTTCATTATTTTTATTATCTTGCGCTTTAGAAAAAGAAAAAATTAATTCACCTTTAACTAGTTCAAAGATCTCCGGAGGTTCTTCCATGAAAACAGCAGTTTTAGAAACCAGCTTAGGCGCTATCAAGATAGATTTGTTTACCGAGCAAATGCCGCTTACCACCAAAAATTTTATTGATTTGGCGGAAAAAGGATTTTTTGATGAAACCAGATTTCACCGAGTGATTGGCCCGGCTAAAGCTCCGCCTAACGGCTTCATGATTCAGGGCGGAGATCCCTTATCAAAAGATGTTTCTAAGAAATTTTCCTGGGGAACCGGCGGGCCGGGATATGAGATTAAAGATGAATTTGTGGCCGGATTATCTAATGTTCGAGGGACCATAGCCATGGCTAATCATGGCCCCAACACCGGAGGAAGCCAGTTTTTTATCAATCTGCAGGACAACAGTTACTTAGACTTTGATAAGCCGCCGTTAAGCAGCCAGCATCCGGTGTTTGGCAAAGTGGTTAAGGGGATGGATGTCATTGATAAAATCGCCAGAGTCAAGACTGACAGCCAAGATAAGCCTTTAGAAGATGTGGTGATCAAAAAAGTTAAGATTAAGTGATTTTCCTGCCAACGATCATTTCGCCATAAGCGCTTAATTCTTTAGGGCAACCAATTTGTTCTAATTTACATTTCTTAAAGCCATAATCGCTGATGATTATTCCGCCAACGTTTAGGTTATTAAAGATATTAGCTTCATAAAGTTCATGATATTCCTTAAAAATAGCAAATTTTCGCTCAAAATAAATATCGAAAGCTGGCAATTCCAAACTGAAGATATTGCCTACAATAAATTCCAGCTTAACCAGCAAATTCTTCCAATAAAAATTAAGGAAATTATTTTCTTCTGAAAATGACAGGCCAAGATCCTCTAATATTGATTTAATCATTCTCAGGTGATAATTCTGGTCAATAAAAACCAGTGTAACTTGCTTAAGGTTATTGATTAAATGCTCAAGGAAAAACAACGGATATAAAATGTCTGAGCCAGAACCAGGATATAGGAGAAGTGGGTTGTTAGTGTTTAAAGCTAGGGGAGGAATGTCTTTTAATTTTTCCAGTTGAAATAATTCGTCTTCAAATAAATGATGATGCAAATTAGCAGTAATTATGAAATTATTCGGATTTAATCCTTTAGCCGGAGCTGGTTTTCCAATAAAGTTAAGGAATGGAGGCATGATTTCGACTAAACAAGAAAATATTTAAAAGCTATGGCGGTTTCGAGATTATTAAGGGTCCGTAGCCTAGCCTGGATAGGGCGACAGCCTTCTAAGCTGAGGCCAGCCAGTTAATTACTGCTGCCGCTTACTAGGTCGGGGGTTCAAATCCCCTCGGACCCGCTTTCATTTTACACTCTTTCTAAAATTATTTAAGTTTAATAAAGAATTATACTATAAAGAACTTTGTTAATAAAAAATAAATTATTCAAAGTTTTCTATAAATAAAAGAGGCAGTAATGAAAGATCCCCATAAGGTTCCCAAGAATATCAGATTTACAAGTGTGCTTTTAACCGTATTCAGAAGTATGCTGCAACTCTTCCCGTTAGTTTTTGTTGGTTTTTTGTTGTTGGCGATTGGCGCGGCCATTCTGCTTACGGCAGCTCCGCGAATCTTTCAAAAGATTGTTGATTTGGTTATTGCCGGAAATTCCTTGGATCAATTCTGGAAATTATTGGCTGGATATGGCCTCTGTTTATCTATTGGCTCTATTTGCAAATTTGGAGCAACTAAAATCAGCTTCTATATTGCCACGCAGGTAGAAGACCGCTGGCGATATGCCGGGCTGCATCATTATTATCAATTGCCCTTCGCCTGGCACGACAAACATGATTCTGGAGAAGTGGGAACACGAATTGACAAAGGAGGAAGCGCTATCTTTGTCCTGTTGTATGAATTATTTGGCCAAAATCTGCTGGTGGCAATTTTAACCTTATTATTTGTGGTGATTTATACTTTCTTAATTCTTCCTTTTTTTGGGGTATTGCTTTTGCTGCCTATCCCCATCTATATCATAATTACTTTTTTTATTTCACGGACAATTGCTTTAAAGCAGGCTTCCTTAAACCGGCTGGAAAGAACAGCCAACAGAGCCCTCTATGATGGCGTGTCCAACGTAAGAACAGTGAAAGCTTTTGGAAAAGAAGACCAGGAGCCAGAATATTATGCTAAACGATGGAGTAAATATCACTCGTTTGAATATGGCGTGGAGCGATTATGGTTTACCCAAGAATTTTTGCAAACGGTCATTGAAGTTACTTTGAGAACGGCGCTTCTAACCTATTGTATTTATGCCATTTACAGCCAACAAATCACTCTGGGGCAACTAATCTTAATTATAAGTTACCAGCAGATGACTTTTGCTCCGCTGGCTCAATTAAATCAGTTATTTACCCGATTGAGAAGAAATGCCAAACGGGCTTCTCACCTGTTCGAAATCATTGGAGAAAAAGACGTATTAACAGATTCTCCTGATGCCGTCAGCGTCAAGCCTTTGCTGCAGGAAATAGTCTTACATAATGTGTCCTTTGAATACACTAAAAAAACTGCGGCGCTTTATGATATTAATCTGGCCATTCCGGCAGGAACAACCACGGCTTTGGTGGGAAGAAGCGGTGCGGGAAAGTCCACTTTAGCCTTTCTGTTGCTGCGATTTTACGATCCCGATCAGGGAAAGATTACCTATGATGGAACGGACCTGCGAAGTATTCAACGCGCTTCATTGCGAAAACAAGTAACTTGGATTCCCCAGGATACCAGCTTATTTAATCGAACTATGAGAGAGAATATTGCCTATGGCAATCCTAAAGCCGGCCAAGAGGCCATCGAACAGGCGGCAAAATTAGCCCAGGCCCATGAATTTATCTTAAAAACGCCGAATGGTTATAATTCTGTGACTGGCGAGCGGGGAGTGAAATTATCCGGCGGACAGCGGCAGCGAATAGCCATTGCCCGTTCCTTGCTTACCAAGCCCAGTATCTTGATAATGGATGAATCTACCAGCCACCTGGACAGTGAAACGGAAAAAGCGATTAGCGAGTCTATCCAAGAGCTGCATCATAAGACGACGCAGATAATTATCGCCCACCGGCTATCAACAATTTTACATGCCGACCAGATTGTGGTTTTAGATGAAGGGAGGGTCGTGGCGGTAGGAAAGCACCAGGAATTATTGGGCAATCCAATATATAAACGACTGTATGAGCTGCAATTTCAAAGAGCCAAATAACCAAAAAAAGTTTATTTTTCCCAAAATTATATAAATCCATGGCCATCAAAAAGCCTGTTGCGCTCGTAGCCAAGTGGCTAAGGCAATCGCCTGCAGATCCACTAAGATGAGCTTATCAAAGCGATGACCAAGAAGTCAGCGATCATTCGAGGGTTCGAGATTAGCGCGAAAATCCCTCCGAGCGCTTTTTTTGTTTCTAAATTTACGAAACAATTAAAATTAACTTAACTATATTCTTCTCCAATGAAAAAAAACTCTTTAGCTTCCATAGAATTGGCGGCCGTAATCAATGAGCTGCAATTCCTGAAAAAAGGCAAAATTTCCCAGATTTACCACCAAAATGAAGAGTTACTGCTGCAATTGCATGCTCCCGGGCAGGGCAAACAATTGTTGAAAATAGTTCCGGGAAAACTGCTGTGCTTAACCAAAGACAAAAATCCGCCAGTTAGGCCTTCAGGATTCTGCATGCAGCTGAGAAAATATTTGGATCATGCTTTTATTAAAGACCTTTACCAGAAGGAAGCGGAAAGAATTGTCGTTTTTGAGCTGGAAAAAGAAGAAACGCACTACTTGATTATCGAATTATTCTCTAAAGGCAATATTATCTTAACCGATGCTCGTTTTATGGCCATCGGAGTATTAGAACAACAGTTGTGGAAAGATCGAAGTGTAAAGGCTAAACATCCTTACACCTTCCCTGCTCCTGGAATTAATTGGAAAATTATTTCTTTAGGGGATTTTGAAAAAATACTTAAAAAAAGCGATAGAAAAAATTTAGCTACGACTTTAGCAACGGAGATCAATCTGGGAGGAGTATATGCTGAAGAATTATGCATTAGAGCTGAAGTTGATAAAAACGAAGCTGCTGCCAAATTAGATTCTAAAAAAATAAAATTACTTTACAGTGAAATTAAAGAAATGCAGAAACAAATTCAACAGCCGAAAGGATATATTTATGATGAACAGATAACTCCCTTCCCGTTATTAAATCGAACAGCTAAACAAGTAACTGAAACTTATAATGAAGCGGTAAATTTGCTGAAGCCATTTCAGCGAACTTCTCCTTTTGACAACAAAATCGCTAATTTCCAGCGAAGAATAACTGAACAGCAAGATGCCATCGCCGCTTTGGAAGAAAAAATAATTTTAAATAAAAGAAAAGGTGAGTTAATTTATGAAAAATATGCCTCTCTCCAGAAGCTATTGGAAATTGTCAGCCAATTAAAGAAAACCAAGACCTGGAAGGAAATCGCTTCCGAACTGCAGAAGGAAAAAAAGATTAAAAAAATTGATCTTAAAACCAAAACCATTAGTTTAGACCTGCAATAATTATATATACTGGAATTGTAGAAGCTTTTTAAAAAAGGTGATAGAATGAATGTTATAGTAAATCACAACAGTAATGGAACATAAAAAATGACAACGATCATTTTTGTGCCCAAATGAAATCGAAGTTTCATTGTAGACATTACGGCCTGCGATTTGCTATTAGATGGCCAATCTTACTTTTAATAGTCTTGCTGTTAATAGTTATGCTGGCAGTTTCCGGTTGCGAGAAATTTAGCTTGGATGATTTAAGCGACAAAGATATTAAAAGAATTTCTGAAAATGCGGTTATCTGCAATAAGCCTTATATGAGAGTAGGATTGGAATGCTGCCTGGATAAGAATAAGGACCAAATCTGCGATAATGATAATCGAATTCCTGGAAAAATAAAAAAAGCGCCGGAAACCAGCCCGGATAATAATCCGCCGCCGGCAAATCCTTCTAAAGACAAAGATGGTTCTGGACCAGATTCTCGAGAAAATAATAAGCCCATTGATACTGATAAACCAGTTGAAGGCGCGCCTCAACCACCACCTCAACAATCGCCCCCTACCGACCAAGTTAATGTTCCTAATCTGCCGTCGCAAGGCTCTGCAGCAGGAATTTCTAATCCCAACCTGATTATTAAACAGCCGGCTTTAAGTTTGCCATCGGTTGGAAAAACTTTTACCGACCCGGCTTTTGGAACAAAGCTTAGAAGATTAACTGATGCCGCAAACGGGAATCGCGACCGGCACGTTTACTCGCAATTGCAGGCTTTTAATAAAGATAATTCGCTGGTATTGATGGATAATTCCCAAAATTACTTGATACGAGAAGTTGAGTCTCTTAAAACAATTTATGCTTTTGACTTTTTAATTTATGCGCCGCGCTGGAATCCTCTTCATAAGGAAGAAATGATTTATTTTACTGATTTGGCCACAGAACCTACAGAAGTGGAGCTGGAGAAAGTCAATGTCGTTACTGGCGTAAAAACTAAATATAATTTTCCCAGAAACACTTATCGCTGGGTAAGCCCGGGAAGGGCTATTTCTTATGAAGAAATTTCGCGAGATGGAAGATGGTTAACTTTGTTTGTTCAAAAAAGAAGCAACGACCGCATGGTCTTTGTGCTGTTTGATTTGATTAATAACAAAATTGAACGGGAACTGGATTTAGCCGGACGATGCAGTGACATCAATCCCAACTGGGTGGCGCCTTCGCCATTAAAAGGAGACATCGTCATTCAATGGAATCCTGATGGAGAAGGAGCCTGCAACGGCGTGGAAGTTTATGGCCGGACTACTGGATTATATCAAGGGCATGTTGGATCGCATCGCGGACACAGCGATCAAGGAATTGATGAACTTGGAAATGAAATCTATGTAACTTATGGCTTCAGAAACAGCTTATTTATTACTGTAACTAAATTTCCCGGTTCCGCCAGCTTTAAAAACAGTTACGACAAAATTATCCTTGATCCTGGCTGGGGGCATTTCTCCCATCTTTCCTGCCAGGGGCCGAAAGGAGTCTGCGTAGTTACCGCCGATACTAATACTGATGCTCCAGTTGCCGGCGGTGAACCTTTGGACAAGGAAATTTATCTGGTCTATACTTCCGGAAGAGCCGAGGAAGGCAACAATGCTGGCGCCAAAGTAAGGCGATTGGCTCACCACAGATCGTCAAACTGCGATTATTACCACGAGCCGCAGGCCAGTATCTCGGCTGACGGCAGCTATGTTATTTTTGCTTCCGATAACGGAGACTGCCAATCTGGAGCTGACAGTTACCTTATTGATTTGCGCGGCTCTGATCTTTCCGCGCCGCCTTCTTCTGGAGGGCCGACTGGCGGAATAATAATTGGACTGCCGAATGATGGTTCTGATGAAAAAGAAAACGGACCAGAGAATCAAAATCCCTTGCCTAAAGAAAATCTTGGCGCGAATGGATTGCCAGCGCAGACTTACGCCTTAAGAGCTACGGAGCAATTTAGCCTGGGAATTGCTGAAGGAAAATGGTACGTTCCGCCAGTTTCCATCGGTAAAAATTTTGTAAGATTGTTAGTCGTCAATGAAATTGGAATGCTCACCTGCAATTCAGCAGATTTCACTAACGTGCGGCTATTTTATTCGCCCAGCGGATTAAATCAATATGCCAAATTTACTAATTCGCAAATCCTGGGCCATGATAACGGCGGCTGCAATAAATGGAACCAGATGTATACCGTTTCCCTGCAAGGATCTTTTGATGTTGTGGCGTGCGTATCGCAAGCTGACGGTTCGCAGAACTACTGTACTGCGCCATTAATGGTAAGCACGAATCCTAAGGGGGTTAGCTGGAGTTAAATTCAATTTTTTCAACAGAGAATTTTGAAAAATAGGGATTTTATAAATTAATTTTGATTTATTTCAGTTTATGTGCTTTTTGGACTGGCTTAAACAATGATCAAAAATTCATTCATTTTTCTGGATAAAGTTGGCAATAAATCCGAACAGTCTCTCTGGAACAGAGGAATTAAAGATTGGAATGATTTCCTGAAAGTTAAAAAAATTAAAGGAATTTCTATCGTGAGGAAAGAGCATTATAATCGGAAAATTCATGAAGCTGGTGAAGCTTTAAATCAAGAGAATTATGGTTATTTTATCAATAAATTGCCCCAGAAAGAAATGTGGAGGTTATATCCCCAGATAAGAGAAAGCTGCTGTTTT
Source organism: Candidatus Woesearchaeota archaeon (assembly GCA_018303045.1). Lineage (GTDB taxonomy): Archaea > Nanobdellota > Nanobdellia > Woesearchaeales > GW2011-AR9 > JAGVYX01. The sequence goes on along the minus strand of JAGVYX010000040.1, from coordinate 6,670 downwards.
CTGGATCTGGAAATCGATGGCTATGGCAACATAGTATTAGTCGGGATCTCTAATTACTATCAGACTAATTTTTTTGTCAGGGGGATTAATTTTGAAAAAGAAATTATTGAAAGAGAATTAGCTAAATACCAAGCAGTTATTACTTTCAACGGCAGTTCCTTCGATCTGCCTAGATTAAAGAAATTTGGCGTGAATATTGGCTGGATTCATATGGACTTGAAACCATTATGCATTAACCTAAATCTAATGGGCGGATTAAAAGAAATTGAAAAACAGTTGAATTTGAAGCGGCCGGCCCATTTATACGGCAATCCGGTTGATTTATGGCAAGCCTTTCATGCCTCTGGGGATAAAGAATATTTGGATTTATTGATTGAATACAATAGAGAAGACGTGGAAAATTTGAAACTGATAATGGAGTTTGTTTATAAGAAAATGAGAGAAAAAGCTTATAAGGAAATAAATCCCACGAAATAATGATGGTTATTGAAAATTTCCGGCAAGTTAATGAGGTAACTTTAGATTTTCTAAAACTAATCCCAGAACAATTATTTCATCAGAAGGCATTTAAAGGAAGATTTCAAAGTTTTGCCTGGGAATTTGCCTGCATCATTACCACCAGAGAAATGTACATTAATGGACTAAAGAACGGAGCGCTCAATGGGAAGACCGTCTGCCGCTCTGACACAGAACTGGAGAAACTATCCCCAGCCAAGATTAGAGAAGATATCCTAAAAACTTACAAAGAACTCCTTAACTTAATTAAAGATGAGAAAATCAAGAAAATTAATTTTTGGGGCAAAATAATCGAAAAACCGGCCTTGATTTCCTGGTTATTGCAGCATGAGCAATTGCATTTTGGAAAACTGATGCTGTATTGTTCAAATATTGGAATTAAACTGCCCCCATCCCTGAAAGAAATGTGGGGCCATGGCAGTTTCAGCAAAAAGAATTAAAAACTGAACGGATATCTTGCTAATATGCCGCAAACGATAACTCCCTGGGAAGTTAAAGGAACTATTGATTACGATAAGCTTATTCAGGAATTTGGGCTTAAACCACTGGAAAATCTGCCCAAAAAGTTTACTGAGAATGTTTTATTTAGGCGGAAAATAATCTTCGCCCATCGCGATTTCGGCCAGATTGTAGACGCTGTAGAAAATAAAAAGCCTTTTGTGATGATGACCGGGCTAATGCCTTCCGGCAAATTCCATTTTGGGCACAAAATGGTAGCGGACCAAATTATTTTTTACCAGAGTTTGGGAGCTAAAATTTATTTGGCTGTCGCCGATATTGAAGCTTACAATTCGCGAAATCCCAACTTAACAGAATTAAGGGAAACGGCGATCAGGGAATACCTGGCCAACTATGTTGCTTTGGGTTTAAACCTGAAGAAATGCGATTTTTACTTTCAGTCTAAACGCTCTACGGACGGAAGAAAAGCCAGCGCCTATTATAGCTTAGCTGCCATGCTGGCCAGACATGTAACTTTTAACGAATTCCAAGCCGTTTACGGCGAAATATCACCGGGAAAAATGGCTTCAGCTCTATTGCAGGCAGCAGACATGCTGCATCCGCAGCTAAAAGAATTTGAAGGAAAAGCCTTGCCGGTGGTCGTTCCTGTCGGCGCCGACCAGGATCCGCATTTAAGATTAGCGCGGGATGTTGCTAAAAGAATTAAAGAGTTTCCATTTTTGCCGCTAAGCTCAACCGCTCATAAATTCATGCCGGGATTAAAAGGAGGAAAAATGTCGTCCTCCGATCCTATGTCTTACCTGGCTTTAACTGATTCGCCGGAGGAGGCAGCGATGAAAATTAAGAAATACGCTTTCTCTGGTGGGCAGGCTACATTGGAAGAACACCGGAAGAAAGGCGGAAACCCGGATATTGATGTAGCTTTTCAGATGCTTAGGCTTGGATTAGAGCCCAATGATAAAAAATTAGCTAAAATTGAAAAAGACTATCGGTCAGGCGAATTATTGAGCGGAGAATTAAAAAATATTTTAATCAGGAAGATTGCTGCTTTTTTGGAAGGCCACCAGAGAAAAAGAAAATTGGCAGAAAAAAAAATCAGCTTGTTTGCAAAAAACAACCTTTAAAAATACCCCAGACTTACCAAAGAAAGAAGAGGATGAATTATGGCTTTTGATTTTATCGTTTTAGGCGGAACTGGAACACAGGGCCGGATTGTTTCCAAAGACTTGCTGCTCCGCGGCTATAGTGTTTTATTATGCGGGCGGGACAAACCGCGGGTTGACAAAATATTATCTCGCTTTAAAAAAGCCCAGTTTCAATATTTAGATCTTAATAATTTAACTACTGCCAAAAAAATCATTAAGGATTCTGGATCTGATATTCTAGTAAACTGCGCTGAAGGCGACTGGAATGTAGAGGTCGCCGAAATCTGCGGCAAATTAGGCATCAATTGCATTGATTTGGGCTCAGAAATCTGGCTTACCAGGAAACAGTTGGAATTCGATGGCCTTTATAAGAAAAATAAAATAATCCATATCACTGGCTGCGGATCGGTTCCTGGAATCGGAAATGTCATGCTGGCGCATGCTGCAGCTAAATTTGACACGCTAAAAGATGTGGAATGCGGATTTGCCTGGAACTCAAACATTAAAAAATTTGTAGTGCCTTACTCTATAGGAACGATTGTTGAAGAATTCACTTTTCCGGCAATGATCATTAAAAATGGCAAGATTGTTAAAAAAGTCGCTTTAGAAAAGATTGAAGAATGGAATGACTCTTTTGCGGGAAAACAACAAGCCCTGTACGTGCAACACGCTGAACCTTATACCTTCTACCGCTATTTTAAAAATCAAGGCCTAAAAAATGTGCGGTTTTATGCTGAATTCCCCCCGCATTCTTTTAATACCATTAAAATGCTGATGGATTTAGGGTTGGGAAGTGAAAAAATGATTTTAGTTAATGGTGTTAAAGTAATGCCAGTTGAAGTCTTGATCGAAGTCCTGAAAAATGTAAAGCCTCCCAGAGGATACAGGGAAGTGGAAGATTTATGGGTAACAGTCATTGGCAAAAAAAATGGCAAAAAGAAGACTACTAAGATGCAGTGTTTAGTTAAGACCTTAAAAGGCTGGGAAGACGCCGGCAGCAACATTGACACGGGGATACCAGCAAGCATTATGGCTCAAATGATCAAAAATAAAATCATTGCTAAGAAAGGCTGCTTTGCCCCGGAAGCCTGCGTGCCGCCCGCTCCGTTCTTTGCTGAATTAAGAAAGTACCAGATGGTTGTTTATGAAAATGGAAAAGCGATTAATTGACCTCATCCCAAAAGCTAAAGCAGGGGATTTCTTGCTTAAAAATTACTTAAAACAACCCTCTGGAATCAGCCAAGTTGAACTGCACACGTCGAAAAGTTAGTGATTTTGTACCTCACTGAAAAATAGAATTGCGCCAGTTGAACGATAGATTTAAATAAATAATTTACTTTTTTAAAACTATGGCTAAGCTTGGCTTTAATTATCTGCCGTATGGTTTAATGGTGGCTCTGGTTTTAATAGTCGCTGCAGTTTCTTTAATTACTGGCCAGCAGCAGAATGCGCAAGGAGCATTGGTAATTGATGCAGGCCAAGAAAAAGTTCTTGGCTGTATAGACTCTGATAAGGAAAATGACCCCTGGAAATTTGGAGATGTTCGGGTTGGAACAATTAAATACGAAGATTCTTGTTTTGAAAAGACTCTTAAGCAGTATAAGTGCGGGAAAGACAGCCGAGCTGTGTTAGTCCGGGATTTTAGATGCGCGCAGGGATGCGAGAAGGGAGCCTGTAAAAGAAATATTTAAATACACTTTTTACTTTCTGTGATAACTAGAGGTGATAATTTATGTCTAAAGAAAATTCAAGCAGTCAAACCCCATACCTAATAATTGTAGCTGTTGTGGCAGTGGTTGCCGTGGTTACTTTAGTGATGAATAAAACTGAAGGGAGCAATTTGCAAGGCGCGCCGGTCAGTGATTTTGTTGACGGATGCTTCCAATCGGATACTGACTTAAGCTTCCAAAAGAAAGGTTACGTGCAAGTTGGAAGCAACAAAAAATGGGATGTATGCAAAGGGGATAAGCTGCAACAGTATTATTGCGACCACAATGTAGCCAGACCTTCGAGACTAATTGATTGCCAATTTGGCTGTGAGAATGGCGTCTGCTTAGGCAAGCCAACTTATGGTTAGATATTTTTTATCTTTTTTAAAGAGGTGAATCTTAAATGACACATGAACAAACCCCCTATTTAGTGATTGTAGCTGTTGTTGCAGTGATTGCTGTAGTTACTTTAGTAATGAATAATAATGACAATTTGCAAGGCGCTTTAACCTATAGGGCTCCAGAGAATGAAAGAGTAAACGGGTGTATTGACACTGATGAAAACGGCGACATTTACACCAGAGGGTATACGCAAATTGGAGTAGTAAGAACTGAAGATGAGTGCCGCGGCAATATGCTGCATCAATGGTACTGCAAAACGGTTACTGATGATGTAGAATCTACACCCAGACCTTGTGAATTTGGCTGTGAAAACGGCGCTTGCCTCAGGCAGCGAACATATGGATAAAATTTAATTTTTTTTATTATACCAAAAGGTTGAGGATCATGAAAAAAAAACAAATTGCTTTCCCAAGCAAAGGCGAAGCCCAGCCGTGGCATGCCGCGCCACTGAAAGGAAGTTTCATGATCTTAGCTATAGTTGGCTTTCTGGTTTCAGCGTATTTGTTTACTAATCCAGCTTGGAGACTAGCTTTCTTAATCGTCTTTGCCGCAATGTTTGTGGCTTCCATCATTAGCATGACTAAAGCTGATGTTGTTCCTGAGAAATAAATTGGTGGCAAAAATAACGAACAACATTTTAATGGGCTTAAAAAATTAATTCCTAAACGCCATTTCTAATGCTTAAACATCTTGTCAAACTTCTCTTTAGCCTTATTTTCCTTCCAAAAAACGGCATGGCTGGCTTTCTTTTCAAATAAAGCAATCGCTAACTTAATTCTATTTTCATCGGTGTTTAAGCCATGCTTGATAGCCATCATTTTAGCTTCATTTAGAGCCTGATCGAGAAGCTTGAAATTTTCCTTAGAGCATAATTCTTCTGCCGCTGATTCTTCTTGTTCGGTTAGATAGATTTCTTCCCAGACAGGGTAATTACTGCCGGAAACTGGTTTGGGAAAGGTTTTGGAGAAGATCATTAGGTGGTTTGGTTATAAAGAGTTTAAATTAATTGTGAAACTTTATAAAACAATCAATCATCTAGATCGTATGCCATCATTCTGGGAACAGGTCAATAAAGTGCTGAGAGAAGCCGATATTATCATTGAAGTGCTAGATGCGCGAATGATTGAGGAAACCAGAAATAAAGAAGTCGAAGATAAAATCCAAAAATACGGCAAGCAGATGTTATATGTAATCACTAAATCCGATTTGGTGGATCAAAAAACCGCCGAACAGGCTAAAAAAACTTTAACTCCCAGTGTTTTTATTTCAGCTAAAGAAAGATTTGGAACCACAATTTTGAAAAAGAAAATTTTAGAATTATCCCGGGGCCAGCCAGTAGTGGTCGGGGTGGTTGGCTATCCTAATGTAGGAAAGTCATCTTTAATTAATGCCCTTGGCGGGAAACATAAGGCCAAAACTTCTTCTGAAAGCGGTTATACTAAAGGAGTGCAAAAAATCAGAATCAGCCCTAAAATTCTGCTTTTGGACACTCCGGGAGTTTTTCCCAACAAAGAAAAAGATTTAGCCAAGCATGGCAAAATCGGAGCGGTTGATTATTCAAAGATAAAAGATCCGGAAGTAGCGGCTTTAACTTTGATTAATGAAGAATCGGAAGCAATGCGCGATTATTATGACGTTTCTGGAGAAGATGCAGAAGAAGTCTTGGAAAAAATAGCCTTTAAATTTAACAAATTGTCTAAAGGCGGACTTCCTAATTTGGAAATTGCCGCCAGATTGGTGTTGAAAGACTGGCAGACTGGCAAAATCAAGCCTTGTACGTATTAAGTCATAGCTTTAGCACAGAATTCTGGTTATATTCAATCGTCGTGTAAAATTACTAAAAGGGGGTTTCCGCCTTTAGTCCTATCGGACATTTAGCCTTTTCTACGAAAAAGAATTTATTAGGGAGGATTTCCTACCCAAATGTCAAAACCTTATCAGACTCTTCAACCATTTTTAACAAATCTTTCATGGATGAAATTAGACAAACTTTACTGCTTTCTTTTTCTCTTGATTTTAAGCAAGTTCCACAAGCTAATATCCGCCCTTTATTTTCAAGAAATAAATCGGCCTGTTCTTTTGCATTATATTTTTCATCTTTAATCTCTTCGATTTCAACTCCTTTATTTATTAAAAAAACCTTTACTTTGTGATTTGCCTTTAATGATGTGTTTCCAAATCTAAAAGCATTCCAAACAACTTCTGGTTCATTTGTGCCTATAACAATTCCAATTTTCATCTAAATCACCCGTTTAATTTTTTCTTCATTTCTTCAAATTCCTTCTTTGTGATTTCTCCAGACGCATATCTTCTCTTTAAAATATTAATTGGAGTTTCAGACTTTTTCCCTTTTTTTATAAATTTATAAATAAACCAGATTATTAAGACAATTACCCCTATTAAAAAAATCAGCCAGAGTATATTCCAGAAATTATTATA
>JAGVYX010000039.1 GCA_018303045.1 Candidatus Woesearchaeota archaeon | reverse complement strand
GCAACAATTGTTTGAACAATTTTTAAAAAATCCAGAATTAGTTGACCCTGATTTAAAAGCTACCCTTTACCGGCTGGCGGCCTGGCAGGGCGGCGAAAGGGTTTATGATATACTCTTAAACTTATACAGGAAATCAGAAGATCCGCAGGACCAGGTTCAATTGCTGGCTTCGCTAGCTTATTTCAAGGACAAAAAACTGTTAAAAAGAGCCTTGGACTTAGCGCTTTCGGGTGAAGTGAGACATCAAAATATAGTCTATTTAATCGCTAGCATGTGCAGAAATCCGCAGGGAAAGAACTTAGTCTGGCCCTGGATTAAATCTAATTATGCCCGGATTAAAAGCATTTATTCGCATTACGTCTGGCACTTCAATTCTATCTTGGAAAACTTAAGCCTTCTAGCTGACTCCAAATTAGGTTCGGATATTAAAACGTTCTTGGAGAAAGATCCCATCCCTGGAACACAAAGAGCTTTGTCGCAGATGATGGAAAGAATGAATATTTATGAACAGTTTTTGAAGAAGAATAATAGCTGAATCTCTTGAACTGAAGGTTAGTTATACCTTTCAAATTTAATATTTTGGGGATCAACTCCTTTGTTGAGAAGCAATTCTTTGGTTTCCAATACTAACTCTTTTAACCCGCAAATATAAAACGTTTTGTTTTGCAAATCCTCGCCCAGATGATCCTGCGCATGCCCTTTTCTCCCATTCCAGGCGCTTCTGCTTAACACCGGAATATATTCAAAATTATTATAACGCGCTTTAAAACTTAACAATTCTTCATGAAATAATAAATCTGAGGCAGTTTTATACCCCATAATTAGCCTGAATTTTTTCGCCGGATGATGAAGCAGATGCTCTTTAATCATCGAATATAACGGCGCAATTCCCGTGCCGGCGCCAATGAACCAGTGGTCGTTACCTGTCTTATCATCAAATACAAAATGGCCGAAGGGGCCTTTTACAGCTATTTCATCTCCCGCCTTCAAGTTTCTGAAGATTTCTGAAGCAAAGCCGCCATCAACCAGTTTAACGCCAAGATCTAATTTTCCCCTTTCGCTGGGCGGATTGAGAATGGAATATGAACGCGGCTTCTGCGCATTACCTGCTTTGAGAATTAGCGTAACAAATTGCCCGGCTTTAAAGAAAAATTCATCAGGCGATTTAAACGACAACAACAGCGCATCCGAAGTTAAGTTCTCTTTTGAAATTAATTTAGCATTAAAGTTAAACACCATAAACTCTGTTCCAGACAAGGCTATTTAAATAACTTTTGAAACGAAATGTTTCCACTTAAGGCACTATATTCTATAAATTTGGAGTTAAAAAATAGAATGTGGGCTTTGGCTATTCACGTACATTCGCTCTGCCTGGATTTTTATAATCTGCAAAAGCATCTGCCACTAAATTAAAAAGATCAGGTGATTTAGCGCATATTGTTGCTACTTTAACTACAAAATCATCTACTTGTGTTGGCCAATTAGCTTCAACCAAAACCTTAGATTTTTGATTCAATAAATTTTGAAGTGATGCCCGATCATAAACCTATAATGCCCCGCTTCCAACATTACAAAAAGATTGCGCCCATTCTCTGGTTTCAAGTCCTCTCTGTTGTAAATATTTTGCTACTTCAGCAGGATCAACATGGCAGTAATTCCTAATCGTATCCAATGGCAAATACCCTAGAGGTTTCTCTGGTCCTACGTCTAATAAATCACTCAAATGCCTGCCTTTCGACTCATCATTAAATGGATTTTCACTCATGCTTTATTAGAAACAGTTATCAGTATTTAAATCTTACTACTCGTACGTGGTTAATTGGCCCCACGATGAGTGCCAAAGCCCTTTAATTCCTTAATCGCTTCGTTCTTTTGATTAACAGACTCTAAATTTACTTTCGGAAAGGAATATAACCGCGATCGTAGATGTTATCCCAAAAATCTATTTCAATAATGCAGGCTTAAATGTTTGAAGATATTTCTCTACTCGCTCATTTCGTTCTGGATTAGCTTTTTCACCTAAAGAATAATAAGTTTTTTCCACCATTTTGCCCCAGGAAAATTCCCCCTGCTCCTGTTCAATAGCCTGGACAGTTATCTCTTGCGTCAAAACCCCTTTCCGCAAATGATAGTAAATGCTCCGTTGGGTAACCTGGGGGAAAACTTCATTGTAAATCCGGGCAATCTGATAGCCATAGCCTTTCTTTAAGTAAAACAAAATCTCTAAAATATTCTGCCGAATAATGCTTTTAGTAGGTCTCCCCCTCATTTAGTTAAAAAAGTGAAAAAGGTTTATATGTGTTTTGGACTTAAGAATTTCTAGCCAAAACTTTATAAAGTGTATAACTATTTAATTAACTGGGGGTGGAATGATATGGTTATAAATATTAAAACTAAACACTGGGGAAATTCTGTAGGAGTTATAATTCCCAAAGAAATCGTAGGAGATTTAGCTATAACTCCTGGCGATGTTGTTACCATAGAAATCCAGAAGAAACAAAATGTATTAAAAGAATTATTCGGAGCTATTCCTTTTAAAAGAACCACTGAGGAGATTCTGAAGGATGTTAGGAAGAAATTGGAAGGAGAACTTATATGAAGAAGTGTTTGGACACCTATGCTCTTGTTGAAATCGGCAAAGCTAATCCTAAATTTACAGTTTATTTTGAAGAAGAACTTGTAATTACCGATTTAACCTTGGCAGAATTTTATTTTGTTATCCTGAAAGAAGATAATCAAAAAAGCGCCGATTACTGGTTTAGAAAATTAGAACCATATAGTGTTGGTGTAAACAAAGAAATTCTCAAAACAGCTATGGATTACAGATATAATAATAAAAAAAGAAGAATTTCTTTCTTTGATGCTGTAGGTTATATTTATGCCGTGAAAAATAATTTAATCTTTGTTACCGGCGACAAGGAATTTGAAAATATTAAGAAAGTGGAATTTAAAAAATAATGTCCAAACCAGCTCTTTCCAAACAGCAGCAAAAGCTCATCGCTTTAGAACGAATGGAGCAATTATTTCAGGAAGCTGAGCAGGCGTTTTCTGTCAATAAAACCTTGGCTGATCGTTACATTTCTTTAGCTAGAAAGATTTCCATGAAAACCAAAGCCAAAATTCCCTTAAAATATAAGCGGAGATTTTGCAAGCATTGTTATAGTTATTTGCGGCCGGGAGTTAATTCCAGAATCAGAACCGGTCAGGGCAAAGTAATTATTTCCTGTTTTGAATGCAAGAAATTTACGAGAATACCGCTGAAGAAATCATAAAACACCAGCTTTAAAAGTATTAAATATCTATAAACAATAAAAAATTCTTGGAACATTTTATATAACCCCCTTTTCTGGATTATATTCTATGAAAAAATGGTTTATTTATCCCGCAACTGAAGAGAGATTAAATCATCGCCTTTTAACGGCAGACAATGGCGTTGCCCTGATGTATGCAGAAGGCCCAAACGAAAATTTTCCTCATTTCTTGGGAAGATATAACCCGGGAGCAATAATGGGAATTTCATTCTATGTAAAAGGCTGGCCTAATTTCATCTCTTTAGAACTTACGCCTGCGGCTGGAAAAATAAAACCTGCGCTTAAGGATGCCTCTTTCCTTAAAGCTGATCTGTTCAGCGGCGCAGTGAAAGAAGCCAGAATGTATGCCGCTGCCGCAGCCCTTAATGCCGCCAGAAGGCAGGATCGGCGCCTAGGCATTCTTTATGCCGTTGCCCTGCTTAATGGCGAAGCTGAAGAGAGAATAAATCCTAAAACTATCTTCTCCAGCGTTGATATTGCCAAAGTAGCCGGCATGGCCTGTGAAACAGCCAGCAGAGAAATGTCTGAATTACGCTCGTCTGGAAAGGCAGTTAAAATTGGCCGGGCTTATTTTATTACTGCGGCTGGAAAAAATCTCCTGGATCAGCAGGTGTTGGAAGACATAGTTATTTAATCCTAAAACCTTTTTCCGTGATACACTTTCTTCTCTGTATCAGCCACCACCTGCCTGATAGCATCCAAAGCATCAATATTAGCGCTAATGCTGTCAATCCCCTGGTGCACTAGAAATCTGGCCATTTCCAACTTGCTTCCTGCCTGTCCGCAAATGGAAGTGGGCACGTTAAATTTCCTGCAAACTTTAATCACTTTGGCCATTTCGCCGAGAACTGCCGGATGCAATTCATCGAAAAGAGGCGCGATTTTCTGGTTGTTTCGATCAATTCCCAAGGTCAGCTGGGTTAAATCATTGGTGCCAAAGGAAACAAAACTAATGCCCTCTTTGCATAATTCTTCAATAATCCAGCAAGCTGCCGGTGTTTCAATCATCACTCCAAAGTCAATGGCTTTAACCGGCTCTAAACCAACTTCTCTCATGATCGCCTTGGCTTTTTGCACTTCTTCAACTCTGATCACAAAAGGCAGCATCACGCCAATATTTTTCAATCCCTCATAATGCAGCTCTCTGATAGCTGTAAATTCAGCGCGAAGAATTTCCGGCTCATCCAACAATCTTCTTATCCCATGCCAGCCGATCATCGGATCGGTTTCCTTTGGCTCTTTAGAGCCGCCCTGCAAATTTCGATATTCATCCGACCGCATGTCTGAGCAGCGCACCCAGACGGGTTTATCTTTAAAGGCTTTGGCTATCCTGCCTATTCCGCTCTTCAATAATTTGACATAGGCTTCTGGCTTTCCCTGCCGGATATATTCTGCCGGATGAATGCCGCCGGAAGCAATCATGATTTCAGATCGTACTAATCCCACGCCATCGGCGCCGCTGGCTGCAGCCTTGCCAGCAATTTCCGGAAGATCAAGAATAACTTTTATTTTAGTTCTGGTTTTAAGATTGGCCACATTGACCGCACTAGCCGCTTTTTTTTTCTGCACAATCTCAACTTTACCCTGATAAACAACTCCCTTAGAAGCATCTACGGTAATTAACTGGCCGTCTTTTAATATTTTGGTTCCCTGCTCGGTTCCCACAATGCAAGGCGTGCCCATTTCCCTGCTTACAATAGCAGCATGGCAAGTTAAGCCGCCTTCATCTGTGATTATTGCTCCGGCTTTCTGCATGGCTGGAACCCAGTCAGGGGTAGTCATTGGCGCCACCAAAATATCGCCTGCAGAAATTTTATTTAATTCCTCCGGGCTTAGAATTATTTTAACCTTTCCAGAATAAATTCCCGAGGCGGCGGTATCGCCATGTAAAATAATCTGGCCTTTCTCTAAAACCGCTTCTTCCCGTGGCTTATTTTCTTTAAAAGTTGTAACGGCTCTGGACTGAACAATATAAATCTGCCCTTTCTCGACCGCCCACTCGATATCCTGCGGCTGGCCATAATGAGTTTCAATTTTTTGGCCATAGCGCGCCAGCTCTTTAATAATGGTGTCGGGAATAACCTGCTGCTTTTGTTGATGCGCAGGAATACTTCGCTCAAGATTATTTCCTTTCTCGTCCCGAAACAAACCAACTTCTTGTTTTTTTATTTCGGCAGTTTTGATCGTTCTGGTTTTTTTGTCAACAAGATACAAATTAGGATTAACTTTGCCGCCAACAACATACTCCCCCAACCCGTAAATGGCTTCAATCACTATTTCAGCCGGGTTGTTGGTAGCCGGGTTGACCGTAAACATTACCCCGGATTGTTCAGAATTAACCATCACTTGAATAATCGCGCTGATTAAAACCTTGTCATGGGGAAATTTATTTTTCTGGCGGTAATAAATAGCCCTGGCAGTAAATAAGGAAGCCCAGCAGTCCCGCACGGCTTTAACTACCTCGGTTTTGCCTTTAACATTGAGAAAAGTAGCCTGCTGCCCGGCAAAACTGGCTTCCGGCAAGTCTTCGGCAGTAGCCGAACTTCTCACAGCCACAAATGTTTCCTTGGAATCTATCAATTCAGACGCTTTGCGAACATCAGAGCCTAGAATTTCATAAGCATGCTTTATGGCTTCTTCGATATCTGAAGAAATTTTAGTGGAAACAATTAATTTTTGGACCTCTTCAGCGGTCTGCTGCAATTTGGCCGTATTGTTGATATCCAGATTTTTTAGCAGATTATTAATTTTAATCTTAATCCCGGCCTCCTCAATAAATTTCTTATAGGTTTGAGCTGTAATGCAGAATCCCGGTGGAATCGGCAGCCCTAGATTATACATCTCACCGAGGTTAGCCCCTTTTCCTCCCGCTATAGGAATAGAATTTTTATCTAACTCTTTAAACCAAACAATGTATTTCATGAACTGCCCCTGACGAGCATTTTCCTTTTTCTTATAAATTGTAAAATTATTCCAATAATTAAAACTATGAAAGCAATGCTCCAAAATAAGAGAGCAAATGGTAGTATAAATGCGCCATATAACATGCATAACCCATCTGGTGGTCCGGCTAGGCATGGAACGATTCCAAAAATTACTGCTGTTATAAAAACTGGAACAGAAATAATATAAATTAAAGCGGAGGCAAAGATTATTTTATTACTGAGCTTCTTCTTGAAACCTATATTTAGATAATAAATGCCTGCTAAAAATACAGAGATGATAAATGGAAAAGCAGTAGATAATGCAGCTAGACTTAAAAAAGCCATAAGGCTTATTACAGAACTTACAGAAAGATCATTAACCAAAGGATAAATAAAAGCTGGTAAAAAGAAAGTTAGAATTATTCCAAATAACAAAACGCCAGTTAATAAATAAATTCCTCGATCCTTAAATCCCATATTTACCTTTTTTTATAAATTAAGAAATGAAGCTATTTAAACGTTGCTGATTTTGGCTGATTTTGGCTTTAAACTCCCTAATAACAGTATAAACCGGCCCTTTGGGAGTTAATTTGCTGCCATACAGGATAAAACGGTTTACCCTCATTCTTCCAAAGGTAAAATCGGCATATTTAGAAATTATCTTTTTAAGTTTATTCTTGTCTTTTAATAATTTTATTCTAGCTAGAGTTAAATGCGGCTGGTAAGGTTGGTTATCCTTAATCTGGAATTTTAATTTTTCACGGATTAGTCGAGCCAATTCGGTTAATTCCCGGCCTGGCGATCCAACCCAGATAATTTTAGGCGGTCGGCCAAAAGAACCCAATCCCCGCGCATCGGCTAAAAAGGGCTTGAAATTAATTTCCTGCAGAGGATTGACAACTGCGTTTAGATTGGCAACTTCGCCTAAATAAGCCAAAGTAAAATGCAGATTTTCCAAAAGAACAAAAGAAAAATTCCCCCCGGTTTGCCGCAATTGCTCATAAACCGGCTTAAGTTTAAATTTAATTTCCTCGGAAAGCGGAATTCCTACAAATAATCTCATTCTTAGTTTTCGCCAAAATCTTCCGTATCTTCGTAAGCTTGTTCTTCTTCAGGCTGTTCCATTTCTTCTTTAGATACTGTAGCATACTTTGATTCACGCACCGGCTTTTCTAATTTTTCCACTACTTCAGCAAAGCCCACTTTAGGCAGAACTTTAGTTACTTTAATCTTAACATAATCTCCTTTTTTAACACTGGGAACAAATAAAACAAACCCATTCACTCGGGCGATGCCATCTCCTTTCTCGCCGACTGATTTAATTTCCACTTCATGTATCTCACCAACTTTTACTGGCGCTTCTTGGCTATTCATAATTTATGTCCTCCATTAATTGTTATTTTTATTCTAAAAATAAGTCTTTTACTATAAAAAGGTATGCGTAATGAAATAAAAACCCCAACCGCCAAAAAGGGCTGGGCACAAGAAAATAAGAAACATGAAAGCTGACAACGATCAGATTAGCTTAAGTTAAAAATGGCATTAAAAAAATATAAAAAATAAATAAAAATTTAAGCTACATCCCTCAGCCCATTTTCGGTAACTTCAAAGCAAACTTCCGCGTCAGGTAAATTTGGCGCATCAATCAGTTTAGCTACTCGTGTTCCTTTCTTGCCTTTCCTCAAATAAATTCTAAAAGTAGAGGCATGAGCCACGATATGCCCGCCAATGGAAGTTGTTGGATCGCCAAAAAATTGGTCCGGCTTAGCCATCACTTGGTTGGTTACATACACGCAAATGTTATGCGAACTGGCAATTCTGGATAACACATGCATGTGCCGGTTCAGCTTTTGCTGCCGTTCAGCTAACGTCCCGCGGCCAATAAACTCCGCCCGGAAATGAGACGTTAATGAATCTACAACAATCAATTTAACTTTTTTGCCCTGCTCGGTGATTAAACTGTCTATTTTTTCGGCTAGCAGCATCTGGTGGTCAGAATTGTAAGCCTTAGCGACCATGATTCTAGCCAAAGTTTGATCTGAGTCCAAATCGGCGCCAACAGCAAACTGCTTAATTCTTTCCGGCCTGAAAGTGTTTTCCGTATCAATATACACCACAGTAGCTTCAGGATCAGAAGCTAAAGTGTTAACTGCCAGAAGGTGGCCCATCTGCGTTTTGCCTGATCCAAATTCACCAAAACATTCAGTAATGGCCCCGGTTTCAAACCCGCCGCCCATTAAAGCATTAAAAGCTGCGCTGCCAGTGTTTATTTTAGTAACTAACTCGCGCTTCCTCAGGATTTCCGTGCCAGTTTCAAAGCCCATTTTCATACTATCGCGGGCGGCATTGATCATTTTTCTGGCTACCGATTCAGAAACGCCAGTCGTTTCCACGATTTCACCCAATGTAGCCACGGCAACGGACATTAAATCACGAAACCCGGCAGACTCTAGTTTCTCGGCCGTAGCCGCTCCCACACCCGGCAAATCCTTTATAGTCAATTTTTCCATTTTTAATTCCGATTTAGTTTTTGGTTCTTTCACAAACTCTTCTTCAAATAATAATTCTTGTTCCATTTTTCATTACCTCGTTTATATTAATTTAGATCTTAAACAAATCTTGTTCGTTTAAAACCAGATATTCAAAAGCTTTCTGCATTACCACTTGGGCTTTAGGCAAGTCGCTGACACGGAAAGAGTTGGTAGACTGCCAAATCCCATTTTTATCAGCATACCTCCTGTCCAAAGAAATGGTTCGATATTCGGCCTCTTCTCCATCTGCTCTTTGGCCTTTATTCAGCCAGACCGTTGCCGAAATAGCTCCTGCCCTAAACTTTTTTTCCGGCGCATTGCCCGGTTTTTCTATAGTTTTCACTACTGGTGTATTCATTTTAGATACCTCGTTTCCTTATCGGATTTTATTTCAACCCACCTGCGATGTTCCGCCGTGGCGAGGAGCAACCAATTTTTGATTGCTGTATTCCTAGGAAGCAAGGTTATTTATATAGTCTAGCCGGGGTTGTCCAGTGGGTAGTGGCTTTTTATTATTTTCAAATAGAACCAAGTTATCTAAATGCGGTAATAAAGAAATAACCAAAAGCAATTTAACCACATTTGACTACTTATGGGAATTAGAGGAAATTCTCTCAAAATCTGGCAAAAACAAGCGGCTCTGTAGAAAATATAGCAGCCACCATTACAGAAAGTAGGAGTTTGATTAAAATATTTTAGCGATTTTTGAATAAAAGTTGAATTATGCAACACCACAAGAGAAATCAAGCCGGGATTTTGTCAGTAACAGATCCAAAAAATTAGCAAAATCCTTATTTTTCAAAGTTCTCTATACTAAAATGCCCTAGATTCCGAACAAATAATGGTATTTTGTATATACAAAAATCCGTGGTTATGTTCGAAAGTTAAGGATTTTTAGTATATGATGATAAACAAACTTCTCGCTAACGCTCGACCTAAGGATAAACATCCGGGAGCATAACACTCACCAAGCTTCGCTCGTCATCCTCAAATGAATAGACTTTTCTCATTAATCTTCAATTAAATTTCACTCGTTCTTTTTCTCTGTAAGAATTTTATCAACAACATCTTTTGGTGCTCTACAGTCATTTAAGCGATCTCCTAACAAAATAAACTCCTCATCCAAACCATTGCCTCTTCGGTCGTAAAATTTAACTTTTGCAATAATTCCTTCAGATGCAGAAAAGTAATGTATACTTAAAAAATCGTGCCCCCAATTTACGTTCGGGCTGGCGGATTAAGGTTCAAACCCAAAATAGACCAAGTTTTTTTTCTTAATGCTTTAGAAGGATTATAAACTCCCCCCATAGCACCGACACAACTCATATCGTGTTCCCCTTGACCATGACTTTCTAACATAAAATCAGAATTAACTACATAAGCAATATCTGGAACCGGACTTCGATTAACCCTTATCCAAGTCTGGCCCGGAACCATCCACCCTTTATCCTTTATAACAAAAAAATATTTTGGTCCATAAAAAAGGCTGTCGGCGCTACTTCCATCATGCTCGCTCAAATATACTTCTAAATCTCCTCTAATTTCAGGGGAATATGGTTTGAACAAATCATTAAAATCCATAGACTAAGAGAATAAGTTAAATTTTATAAAGACATATGTTCGCCAGCCCTCACCTTATTTCTAAAACTTCCTATCCGCCCACGCACGATTTTTTAACTCTTCGAAAACAATATTCTTTGTTTTCTCGTTCCCTCAGCTCTGAACTCTCCGGTCAGAAAAGTCTAAAGCCTTTTCGGGTCGAGTTCGAGGAGTGAAGAGCCTAACATCATTATATTTAAAAAACTGAATTTTCTGCACTAGCAGAAAACATTATTGAAATTAGAGTTAAAGAATTATTTGAAGATAATTATTTCGTCCTAAACCTAAACGTCTTAAACCCAATATTGCCTTTCTGCTCAATAATTTCCTTAATCTGCCTCTGATGTTTTTTTAATTCTGAACTATCAGCTTTCACATCCAGAAAATGGATTCCAGTAATATCTCTATTATCCAGCCCTTCAAAAACCACATAATCTATAGGATCGCCGATAAATTTGCATTCCGAAGCTTTGAACGGAAATCCTTCCAAATAAGGGGCAAACATCTCAGTTATCTTGCCTTTAATGCCTGCCCGCTGCTTGTCGGCAATCTCTGAACGTAATTTTTCCAGCTTCTCTTTCCATTCCTGTTCTTTTCTAAACTGGCCCCATTTATAGAGAAGATAACCAAAAATAGCCGCAATGATAACAAAGACTAGCAATTCCTGATTAATCATGGGCGATATTCCGCGCCATTAAACATTATTGGATCAGCGCCAACTGTTCCGTTATACATCCGAACCTGGACTTTAGCCTTTTCTAACATCTTTAACGCAGAACCGATAGATTCCTGCCATCGTTCAGGAATTTGCTGAATCAACTGCTGATGTCCAATCACCGTTTTGATGCCTGAAGCGATTATTGCTTTAGCGCAGGGAGCGCAAGACAGCCAAGGCGCGTAAATTGCCGCTCCTTTAGTGGCTTTTCCCAGATAAGCTGCGGTAAAAATGGCGGCTTGCTCCGCATGAATAATATTTTCATACTTCCAAGTCTTGTCTGCCAGCAGTTCATCAGTAACTTCTACACCTGAAGGAAAGGAATTAACCCCAAACGTAATCTCTTTAATGAAATCAGCTGACACAATCAAAGCTCCGGTGTTGGTTGCCGGATCCTGGCTGAGAAGCCGGGCATAATTATAAGTTTTAACTAAATTTAACCGCTGCTGTTCGCCCTCAATTGATTCTAATCGCTGGCCCAAACTCATTTTTCTATTCGGGCCAATTCTTCTTTAGGATCGGCTTTTTCCACAAATTGAACGTTAAACTCTAAGCGTTCAAACATATCATTTTTCTTAACACGGCCGCGCAATTTCAGCTGTTCGCCCAATAATTCCGTCTTAACATCATCAAAACCAACTGCGCCATCCTTAAACTGAGCCATTTCCTCCTCTGATTTAGCTAGCAGATGGTTGGCTTGATTTTTCCAAAAAACGCAGCGGATATTTCCCGTGCCATCATCTAATACCAAGTTCATAACATAGGACAGCGCCGGCTGAATATTTTCGCCATCCCGCAGTTTCCGGCCGGTTTCCGGATGAACCAAAAAAAAGCGCGGATCAAATACTTGAACCACCGTCCCCATTAATTCAACATTCTGTTCGTCAGTTTGCAACTTGCCGATTTCTTTTCGCGCATAGTCTTTTTGCGCCAGAGGCTCTCTAACTGCAGCGATAACCAGGCCAGCCGGGTTAATCTCCATGCTGCCCCTATCGCCCAAATGCAGCTCTTTTCCCCCATTATTGTCTTTGACATAAGCATCTTTTAAGACAATTAAATCTTGTTCCTTAATGCCCGACAGGCTTTCCACCTGGTCGTTCCAGAACACCACTCGGACAGTCTCAGTTTCATCACCAATAATTATAGAACATACCTTGCCTGCTCTTCCATTCTTGTTAAATTCCCTGACCTCAAATTTTTTCAACACTTTTCCCGCAGTAGAAACGCTTCTCATTCCTGAATACAACTCTCTAATTTTCATTCTTTCCTGCGAACTGGAGGTTAAATTAATGCCTAACTCATTGGCAATGATATGGGCTGCTCCTTCTTCGCTGACCAGCCCTGATAACTCATTAATTTTAGCGTGGATTTTTTGGTCTAATTCATTAGAATTAATACTGCCAGCAGTAATAATCTTTTCCTTAACTTCATCTAAGGGTATTTTATACATAAGCTAAAGAGGAATGAAAATAATTTATAACCATTTGTATTTTGAAAGCTATACAAGTGAGTTTGACCTAGCTATATTCAATTCTTAAAACTCAACATAACCAGAACATTAATAAAGATAAAAAATTCCCTTAAAAAATAATAAGCTCGGAATAAAGTAGTTTTACGCTTAGCCAACAAATGAACTATAATCTTCCTTATTCAGACCAAGAATTAATACCTAAAATTAACTGCAGCCAAGAAGAGCTAGAGTTGTTTAAGGCAGCGCAAAAAAAAGCTCTTCGCGAAGCAGAAGCTTATAAAAAAAGATTTTTCTCCAAACAAATAACTATTTTAGGAATCAGCGGAAGCATGAGGAGGGTTAATGATTGCCCGCAGGAACATTCCACCACCGAATGGCTCCTGGAAGCTGCCCTGAAAAAAGCCAGAGAACTGGGCGCCAAAACAGAAATTTTAAGGCTAAGAGACAACAACATACAGCCTTGCAAAGGCTGCTACTCTACTACCAATACGCAATGCCATTTTCCTTGTTCTTGTTATCCCTTAGGCAAGTATGGAGACGACATGACCAACAAATTATATGGAAAAGTCCTGCAGAGCGAGGGTATAATTTTTGCCACCCCGATACATAACTTTAAGATCTCTTCTTTGATGAGCTTATTTATTGACCGGCTCATCAGTATGGATGGGAGCTTAAGCCCGGCTAATCCCCACGAAGCTAAAAACAGGGAACTGAATATCAAACACACTAAATTTATAGAATTAACTGCCAGCGACCAAGTGTTAGGTTCAGGGTTCCTGAGAAGATTTACTGGAAAAGTCGCCGGCATTATTGTAAGCGGACATGAAGCCGGCGCGGCCATGACCATTTCCTCTCTGTTCATGACTTTAAACCATTTTGGAATGATCTTCCCGCCCTTTTCTAACATGTACGCTATGGGCAACATCTTAAACAGCACTCATGCCGACAAGAAAAAATTAGAAACCAACGAATAT
The DNA here is from genome assembly GCA_018303045.1 of Candidatus Woesearchaeota archaeon. Classification (GTDB taxonomy): domain Archaea; phylum Nanobdellota; class Nanobdellia; order Woesearchaeales; family GW2011-AR9; genus JAGVYX01. Next base: position 3,909 of record JAGVYX010000039.1, on the reverse strand, counting down.
GCCGAAGAAGCGCAATTGCTGGCAAAAAATGTTTTTAATACCATCAAAATAGTAAAACAAAATCCACAATGGTTCTGGGAATACGATGCGCATGCTAATTAATACAAACAAAAAATGGCAACACTAATCCTTGGTCTGGATTTGATGTTTTGGGCTGCTGCAGTCTTAACTCTAATTTTTTTTATAGACTTGTCCACCTGCTGGTGGTATAATAGCTTAAATTGGGGGCCGCTTAAAAAATACCGGGATAAATTAGTAAAATTCCATCCCTATACCAGAAAGATCCTTATTGCGCTGGTGATTATTCATTTTATATTGCATGTTTTATTTCAAGCTTATGGGATTGTATTTTAAACAAAATTAAGGTGACAGCATGAAAAAGTTTTGGAAATGCAAAATTTGCGGAGACATCCACTATGGAAATGCCGGACCGGAAGTCTGCCCAACCTGCGGGGTTAAAAATGCTTATGTGGAAACCAGCAAACCCGAAGCAAAAAAGAGCATGGGAATTTAAATTAGATAGGAGGTAAAAAATGAAAAAAATATTGTGTATTATATTATTGCTAATGCTGGCTCTGGTCGTCAGTGGATGCACTGGACAGCGAACGACACCGCCGGCCACGACAGCTCCAACTGGAGAAATTAAAGAATTTGAAATAACCGCAAAACAGTTTAGTTTTGAACCAAACGTTATTACAGTAAATAAAGGCGACAGAGTCAAGCTGAAAATAACCAGCGTTGATGTAACTCATGGCTTTTCCATCAATGAATTTGGGGTAACCCAAAATCTGGAGCCTGGAAAGACGGCAACCGTTGAATTTGTTGCTGACAAATCCGGAACGTTCCCCTTTTACTGTTCGGTAGTCTGCGGCAGCGGCCATAGCGGAATGAAAGGACAGCTGGTAGTTAAATAAACACCGCCCGGAATAAATTTTATTTTAAATTTTATTTCCAAAATTTTGTTCAAATTCTAAAAATTCTTTCAAAACCCCTAATTTCTGGGCTTTTTTCAAGCCGGCAGGAACTCCCGCCGACTGACGAGCTTTTTTAACCGTGCCGCCCTGCGACTGCAGATAATTTATCTCGGCAATTTCATGCTCAATTACCGGAATTCGCAGCTGTTCTGGCACAGAAATGGAAACCAATACTATCAGGTCGTCTCCAAAATATCTGCTGGAACCAATTAATCCCTTTTTATTTACAATAAAAACTTTAGCTGAATGCCCGCTTAATCCCCCGCTATAAGTAAATTTGGTTGCATAAACTATCGTTTATCGACAAAATTCTCTAAGAGACTGTGAAATAGTCGAGATTTTGTCAGTAACAGATCAAAAAATTAACAAAATCTCTATTTTTCAAAGTTCTCTATCAAATATTTCTCCTTAACCTGAGAGATTAAAGCCGAAATTTGGTCTTTAATTTGATCATACCGGGCAAACCAATGACGAACAACAGCAGAGGCTTGTTTTGGTAATTCCGCTTCCAATTTTTCCCGGAAGGATTTCCAATAAGTCTCCAGCTGAAAACAAGCTTTTTCAAAATAGCTTAAGGTTACCGGAATCCCCAAACAGATAGCGCCGATTTCTTCCCTAAATTGATCAAATTTTCTTAAATCAAGAAAAGAAACAACGATTTCTTTTCTGTTCAGAAATAAAGTAGTTTCTTTATTTCTTGAATCAAATACGGCGATATCGCTAAAAACCCCCATGATCTCGTTTCTTAACTGTTCTCGAATCGCTTCTAATTGTTGTGTAACTTCTTGGCTCATAATTTTCAATAGAACTTTAAACTATAAATTTTTGATAGTGTAATCCTTTGACTGATAAAAACTATTTATTTAAGATTATAACTAACTAAGGAATCAGTCAGATATTAACACTGCCAAATTTTTTTGGTTAAGAGCCTATTTCAGAAAGAATTTAAGAAAGTTGTTCTTTAAATGATTGCCTAGAAAAAAGGATTATTATAAATATCCAAAATGCCATTTGAAATAAATCACTTCCGATGGCCCAAGAAGCGTCCGTAATATCTGAAGAACTAATTTCTGCTAATTTCAGTAGCGGATTAACATCATTAATAATATCCAATACATTTTTAATCAAAAATCCAATTGAACCATATAACATTAGTTTTAAAGCAGATGATTTCATTTGCCAAACAGATATAACTCCAATGAAAACTATGACGCTTGAAATCATGGCTATAAGACCAATAAACAGATCATATATACTGCTTTGAGTTTCCACATTAAAAGACTTAGCTAATAAATAATTAACCCATTGATAACCCCATGTTGAGAATAAACCAACAGTTATTACTAATAATAATATACACATTATCGTTATAAACACTGATCTTTTTTTGTCCATATACTAATAATAATAGATTGCTCTTATTTAAAGTTTACGATTGATAGGGCTCTGTAGAAAATATAGTAGCCATCAATCTATAGGCCTTTGTGTTATTTAGTGTATTAATTTAGCAAAGGGATATAATAGAAAGGTGTTATTATTTTACACCAATTAACGCATTTCTCTATACGAAGCACCTTAGCTTGGTGATATCCATCTGACTAGGGGCTTGTCCCTCTAGTCACTTCACTTCGTTCCGTTCGTGACTTTCCTATGGAAAGTTACGGGGAACGTCAGCTATTGGCCTATAAAAACCAGTGCTGAGTCTGATGGCTACCGAACGGAGTGAGATTTTCTACAGAGCCTATTCTCAACTAATTAAACCCTCTGAACCAAATCTCAACCCCAGCTCATAAATTACCGGCCGGCCTTTGATTAGATAATTGCCCGGGCTATTAACACAAAATGCAGCTGCGCCACTAATAATTCCCTCTTTGCATAACTGCCAGTGGCTTAATTTATTTTCATTAACACACTGGTCTAATTCTGTAGAATCTGTACATTCTTTAACTAATTCTCTGGCTTCCTGCTCCAGCTGAGCGTATTCATCAAATGAATAATCCAAATCAACAGCCGCATTAGTCAAATATTCATACTTTTGAATTTTATTTCCCGGAACTTCAATAATTTTATTTTCGCCAACTCCCCGCATTACTTCTTCACTAAAAGTTATCTCCTTCTGGATAATTCTGGCGCCAATCAATTGGCTGGCTACTTCTTTAACGACGGGGATGCACCATTTATCTCCATTATTCCAAATATTTCTGCCGGCAATCTGCCCGCACGGGGAATTTTCAGAGAATCCCCCCTGTTTAGCTAACAATAACACAACTTCCCAGCCGGCATCACGAGCCTTTTGGTCTAACTCTAACAAATCAATCTCCGCCGGCTGCAAAGTTTTAGCCATTAAATCCAGATGCCACAAGCCTGCCGGCTCCTGCTGAACAGTGTAGCTTTTAGTGGCTATTAAAAAAATGCCCACGGCTAACAAAATCCCGAACATAATCAAGTGAAAAAACAGGCCTTTCTTATTCATGTTAATTGAAGCCCTTCTTATTCATTATTCATATTAATTGTATTCCTGTTAATTGCATTCATATTGATTGTAAACCTATCTCTTCCGGCGGCTGCTTGTATGTATTAATATAGTTAACGTTTCTTCTTAATTTAGGAACATCAACAGGTTCTCCTTCAGCCAACGCTCCTTTTTGCTGGTTAATCAAATTATCAGAGGCTTGAATACTTTCGGTAGTTTTAATGGTAACCTCGCTGCGAAACAATAAGCTGAAAGACAAAAATGTAAACAAAAAGATAAAGCCAAACAAGCCAATAACAAATAACAGCAGATAATCCAGCCAGCCTTCTATGGGGCCGGCGCCTTTCTTGTTCAGGAGCAAGTTTCGCTTAACTTTAGAAGTTCTCTGATTCATATTAGAGGTTCTTTGATTCATATTAAACCTTCCTGGACATAGATGAATAATTTGTCTGTTTTAAATTG
>JAGVYX010000038.1 GCA_018303045.1 Candidatus Woesearchaeota archaeon | reverse complement strand
TCCCAAAGACATTGCACCAGAAATGTGGCAAGGAAACTGGCGAAACATCACAAGTTGAATCTGTGAATAATGTGATTCGTCAAAGACTTGGAAGATACGCGAGAAAGACATGCTCTTTCTCCAAGTCTACTGTTAATCACATTAAAGCAACGGGACTATTTTTGCAAGAATATAATCTAGAGAGGTTATCAGTCAAATGATTACACTACCTAAAATTAATGTTGCTTCTGGAAGGTTTATCAACAGATCCTTTAAGCAAATTTTCTGTTTCCAGCGATTAATGCTGCTTCTATTTGCTTGATTAGCTTATTAAACTCAATTAAAAAAGCCTTAAACATCTCTTCGCCCATCGTTTTTTCCGCCAGCACACCATATTTTTGAGTTTGGATATCCGCGCGCAGGCGCTTCAATACCGCCAGATCGCGCCGCGCTTGTTTTAGGTCTTCAATAGACCAGTTTCGCGCTTCCTGTTCTGAAAGAGCCAGCTCATATTTCATCTTAAGTTCGCCTAATAAGGGCAGAACGGCTTGATCCAGCCATTCGGCCAAGCGCTCAATTTCTTTTTGCTTAATTTCAATTAAGGCCAGCTCTTTTTCTAATTCTCGACCCCTGTTCCGGTTGCGGATAGTTCTGGCTTCTTGAACTAATTCCTTACGCTGATGTTGAGTTTGAGCGACAGCTTCTCGCGTTGCGCCAAGGCTGGCCGAAGCTAAAGTTAAAGATAAGCCCAAGGATTTTAAAAAAGATTTTATGGAAACAGCCATTTAAGAAAAACACTAATATTAAAATTAATAAACTTTTCCTCTTAACGAGCCTCAAAAAGCCCCTTTCCACCAGAAATAAAGGGGTGTCTTTTAATGGCTGCCTTCCTCTTTATAAAAGGAATATTTAAATACTACTAGTCCGTTTTTAAATAAAATATCTGCGCCGGGGGTTATGGTAATGGATAAAAAAGATTCAAAAAAGAAAATACGCATCGTTAATATTGTTGTTTCAACTGGTTTAGAGAAAGACATTCCTTTAGAAAAAATGGCGGCGACGCTGCCCAATACTGAATATAACCCTGAACAATTTCCAGGGTTGGTTTTAAGAATAAAAGAGCCAAAAACGTCAGCTTTGATCTTCTCCAGCGGCAAAGTGGTCTGCACTGGCGCCAGAACCTTAGAAGAAGTAGATCGCAGTATTCAAGCCATTATTAAAAGCTTAAAAAAGTTAAATATTACCGTAACCATCAAGCCGGAAATAACCGTGCAAAATATCGTTGCTTCTGGCAGCATCGGCATGGATTTGAATTTAAATGTTCTGGGGATCAAATTGCCTAATACTGAATACGAGCCGGAACAATTTCCCGGGCTGGTTCATAAATTAAGAGGAACCAATGCAACATTCCTGCTGTTTAGCAATGGAAAAATAGTTTGTACTGGAACCAAAACCGAAGAAGAAGTCAACAAAGCTACTGACCAGTTAATTGAAAACTTAAAAAAAGTTTTGGCCAAATAGCTGTATTAGAATAGAGAAATCTTTAAGTTAAGTTCTTTCCTTTGATTTTTTAGGGTTATCTATTAGGGGAGTGTTTAAATGGAAGTAGATGAACAAATAAGGTTTTTTAAAGAATTTATCGAGCAAAATTATTATCCGCAATTGTTGGAAGCGGTAAGAAAAGGCCAGGAATTCCTCATATTAAATTTTTCCGAATTAATTAAATTTAATACTGATCTTTCTGAAGAAATTCTGGAGGCGCCGGAAGAGTTGTTAAAAGCAGGAGAGCTGGCAGTCAAAGAGTTTGAGCTTTCTAAAAAAATCAGCAAATTTACTGTCCGCCTAAGCAACCTTCCTGATTCTCAAAGAATAAAAATAAGTGAGATTCGAAGCAAACACTTAAACAAGTTTGTTTTAATTGACGGAATTGTTAGAAACAAAACAGACGTGAGGCCGCATGTAACGGCAGCTAAATTTGAATGCCCCTCTTGCGGCAATATCCTTAACGTCTTGCAGCTTGATAAAAAATACAAAGAGCCAACGCGGTGCGGCTGCGGCAGAAAGGGTAAATTTAAGGAAATTTCTAAGGCTTTGGTTGACGGCCAGGGGCTGGTTTTAGAAGAATCTCCAGACGAGCTGGATGGGACCCAGCCTAAACGGATTAATGTTTTTTTGAAAGACGATTTGGTTTCGCCTTTTTCTGAACGGCGGAGCAGCCCTGGGTCGCGTGTACGGCTAAGCGGATGGGTTACGGAAGTGCCCATCACTCTTAAGACTGGAGGGCAGTCCACCAAATACGATTTAATCATTGAAGCCAATTACTTAGAGCCCATACAGGATGATTTTACCCAGCTTAAGGTTGATGAGGAAGATTTAGTTAAAATAAAAGAAATTGCTAATTCTGGAAATCCTTTAAGAATGCTGGCCAACAGCATTGCGCCTTCGATTTATGGCCATGATAAAATTAAAGAAGCCCTGGTTCTGCAGTTAGCTGGCGGCTGCCGGAAAGTCAGGCCAGATGGGGTTGTTACCAGAGGAGATATGCATATGTTATTAATTGGCGATCCAGGCAGCGGCAAATCTCAGCTTCTTAAAAGGATAACCAAAGTAGCTCCCAAGGCCAGGTTTACCAGCGGCAAAGGAGCTACTGGCGCAGGACTGACTGCTTCTGTGGTTAAAGACGAGTTTCTTGGCGGCTGGAGCCTGGAAGCAGGCACTCTAGTTCTGGCCAATCGAGGCTTTGCCGTAATTGACGAACTAGACAAAATGGGAAAAGAAGACCGTTCCGCCCTGCATGAGGCTTTAGAGCAGCAAACAGTAAGCATTGCCAAAGCCAATATTCAGGCCACCCTTAGTTGCGAAACCACAGTAATTGCCGCAGCCAATCCAAAGTTTGGAAGGTTTGATCCTTATGATTTAGTCGCTAATCAAATCGATATGCCTCCGACCTTAATTAATCGTTTTGATTTAATTTTCCCCATTAAAGACCTGCCTAACCGAGAAAAAGACGAGCTGGCGGCTTCTTTTATTTTAAGCTTGCACCAAAACCCGGAAAAGGCTGTGGCAGAAATTAGTTCGGAATTATTAAGAAAATATTTTGCATATGTTCGGCAAAAATTACAGCCGAAAATGTCTGATGAAGCAATTCAAGAGTTAAAAGAATATTATATCGGCATGAGAAACAAAGGCTTAGCAGACGACGGGGGGGTGAAAAGCATACCAATCACAGCTAGGCAGCTGGAAGGGCTGGTAAGATTATCTGAAGCTGCGGCTAAGATAAGGCTGTCCCTAGTTGTGGCTAAAGAAGATGCCCAGAAGGCCATCGGTTTGGTTGATTACTGCTTAAACCAGATTGCTAAGGATTCCGAAACTGGTCAAATTGACATTGACCGTTTAGGCAGTAAAATAACTGCCAGCCAAAGAAGTGGAATCTCTACGATTAAAGAAATTCTTAGCGCCTTGGAGCAGCAGCTTAATTCTAAAATTATCCCTTTTGAAAACATCCTTGAAGCAGCGCAGGAGAAAAATTTGACTAGGGACGTAGTAGAAGACACTTTAGAAAAATTACGGCGGTCAGGAGATGTTTTTGAGCCAAAAAGAGGGTTTATTCAGAGGTTATGAATCCAGCAAATAATCTGCTAGCGCGAAGCGTTGTCAAGAGAATTAGCTTTAAAGAAATTAATGATGGAACTGTAATAAAAGATGAGCCTTCCCAGCCAAGCTTTCTTCTAACTAAAGACGATGAAAGATTATATCGGATATTTAATTACGGTGTTATCGTCGATAAAGAACTTCAAGGAACTGTTGCCAGCCTGTTGGTTGACGATGGAACTGCCATTTTAAATGTAAAACTTTTCGAAGAAAAAAAAGAATTAGAAAATTTGTCTATTGGCGCGGCCATTCTACTGGTAGCCAAAGTAAGATTGTTTAACCAAGTAAAATATCTTGCTCCGGAAATAATTAAAGTCGTTGATCCTCTATGGCTGAAGGTGCAATGCGCTTCAAGGAAGGAAAAAAAACAAACCCAACCTGTTTTTCAGCCCGAATCGTCTCAAGATAAACCAGAAATTAAAATAGTTGAAAAAACCGCCCAAAAAGATTCGAGCCAAAAAATGGAACTGGCCGCCGATCCGGACAAGTCAAAATTTCCTGTTGAAAAATTAATTGACTTGATTAACAAACTAGATTCTGGTTCTGGAGCAACAATTGAAGAAATCATTGAAAAGTCTCCCTTGGCAGAAACAGAAAAGCTAATCGAAAGAATGCTGGAGAGCGGCGATATTTTTCAAAAATCAAAAATCGCTAAAATATTTTAATCAAACTCTGACTTTCTGTAATTATTGATTGTTTATGTATTGATTGTTTATTTCGTATTTATGCAACACAGCAGTAATAATCAGAAAACCGAATCACATTTAACCAAATAGTATTGGAGTTATAAATACTTCAATTAACGCAGCAACTAACAGCATCGCTAAGCTAATTAAAATTAAATCCAAAGAATCAACTAAAACTCTTCTTTCCTTTAGATTGTGTTTAATTAGAGCTATAGATATAATCCCGCCAGCTAACCCGGCAATAAAATACGCCGCAATTTCAAAAAAGCCATGAATCATATAACGAAAAAAACTGAAGGTGGTTATTCCAAAATAACTGGAAATAGAAGTGAAACCAATCACAGACGAGGCTTTGGCAATTTCAGTTTTAACTAAAGCTCCGATAGCGGTAGCAATAACTGAAGCGTTCCAAGTTAAAATAAAAATAGCTCCAGCTCCGTACAATAAAGAAAAAAGCAAACAAAAAAACAACACTTTGATGTTATTAAACATAATTTTGCCTAACAACTCAAGTTTAGTAACTCCTCCTGTTACGCTGGATTGTATAGAAGAGTTTACATTAATAATGGCTGTCCTTTGCAGATCAAAAATTATATTAGTTACAGATTGCGGCAGGATTAAATAAGCAAACATTAACGCCACAGTTATTCCTAAAAATAAAAACATTAAAAAAATTAAAACTTTAGTGTGTTCTTTTAATAAAAACCATTCTTTGTCGTAACGCAAATCTAATTCTTCTTCATTTTTAATGGCGGTGTAAACCATCGGCAAAGTTGACAAAACGATTAAAAAAACCATAAGGATACCAGCTATTTCTCTAAAAACTAGGTAGGACAGCATTAAAGCCACTATAGAATAAAAAAAACCGCCAATAAACATTTCCCACGGTTTTTTTTTCAAACTAAACGGATTAAACAACAACTCTAAAACCATAACAAAAAGATATTTAAATTCCTATTTAAAACTTCTTATAAGCTTAAATTAAATTTTTTCTTAGGTTAATAACCCTACTTAACATCCGGTTTCATCCAATAAATAACCAGCGCCTGATTTTTTGGATAAAGCTTTAACATCTTAAAAAAAGATAAACCGTTATTTAATCGTTAGTCAAAACTTAATAAATATTTAATGAATATTAACACGGCTAATGATAATATAACCTCCTTCTTAATCAAAACTTAATGGATATTAGTACAGCTAATGATAATATAACCTCCTTCTTAGTCCAAATTTAATAAATATTAGTACAGCTAATGATAATATAACGCCCCTCTATTTCCTATGGAATCTAATTTAATAGTTTTATTGTGTTAAAAAAGTCCCTTTTAGCCTCTTTTTAGTGCAAAAAAAAGTAAATCGTAAGTTATTAAGCAAATCAACCTTCGTTTCTTTAGGAACAATCACCGTTTGCTTCTTTATTCTTTTCAATATAGTAATAAATAATATAAATAATATAAATAAATAAGATATGATTATTATAAAATAGATTTATTTAATAGCGAGTTTCCCTAGAAATTTAATCCTTAAGACAGTTAAAGGCGAGCGATACCAAAAGATCTAGAATTTCAGACAGAATGTTGTACCTTTTGTATACAAAAGGCTTAAATTTTTATGAAAATTTATATCCTTTGGCATAGATATAGAAATCCTATTCAAAAATTAAGGATTTTTACTATAAATTTTATCAGAAGTTTACTTTTTTTATATCAAATTAATTGATATAAGAATTTACTACTGCTCGATTCAAAGATAACTATTTATAGTTATTGTTCCATGAGAAGAAAAGGGGTGGATGATTTAATTAAATTGAAGTAATTTGTTTTCTAGATTACTTTTTACTTTAATTTAATTAGTTTCAGTAATTGAAGAAAAATGATAAAATCCATAGGAAACGAAGGGGTGTCAAAAGATGAAAATAGATTCTTTTTTTGAAAATTATCTTAAACAAGACTCTTTGTTTAAAGATAAGTCTGTATTGCTATCTTCGTTTGTTCCTGAAGAAGTTTTATATCGAGAAGAGCAGCTGCAAGAAGTAGCTAATGTTTTGGCCCCATCCTTAAGATTGGAAAAACCCTCTAATCTTTTTTTATATGGAAAAACCGGCAGCGGCAAAACACTTTCGGTTAAGCACGTGCTAAAAATGATGCAGGCTGTCGCTGAGAACAATAACATCAAATGCAAAATCATTTACATTAATTGCAAGCTTAAAAGGGTAGCCGACACGGAATACCGGCTGGTGGCTCAGTTGATTAAGGAATTTGGCGAAGAAATTCCTCCTACAGGGTTGCCAACGGATGAAGTTTATAATATTTTTTATGGTTTATTAGATCAACAAACCAGAGTTGTTCTTTTAGTATTAGATGAAATAGACCAGCTGACCAAAAAAATAGGCGACGAGATTCTTTACAACTTAACCAGGATAAATTCAGAACTAAAAAGATCGCAAATCTGCCTTATTGGGATCTCTAATAACTTAGTTTTTGCTGAAAATCTTGATCCTCGGGTAAAGAGCAGTCTGTCTGAAGAAGAAATTATTTTTCCTCCCTATAATGCGCTGCAAATCCAGGAAATTTTAAAAAAGCGGGCTGAAAAATCTTTTTCTTCTGGTGTGGTGCAGCCTGGCGTTATTGAAAAATGCGCAGCTTATGCTGCCCGGGAACACGGCGACGCTCGGCGCGCTATAGACTTGTTGCGGGTTGCTGGGGAAATTGCCGAACGAAGCGGCTCAAAAATCGTTGAAATTCAACACCTGGATGAAGCTGAAAAGAAAGTTGAATCCGACAAAATAATTAACGCCACGACCAGCCAGCCCAAGCAATTTCAAAGCGTGTTATATTCTATTTTATTAATCTCGCCGCAGAAAAAAGTGTTTTTTACCGGAGAAATTTATGACGTCTATTCTACAATTTGCAAGAAAATAAAACAAAACATCTTAACTCAGAGAAGAATCTCAGACGTTTTAGCTGAATTAGATATGTTGGGAATTATCAATGCCAGAATTATTTCTAAGGGCCGATATGGCAGAACCAGAGAAATATCTATCTCCATCGAAGAAAAAATCGTTGTTAAATTGAAAGAACTGCTGGAAAAATCGTTAAGCATACAATAACCAAAAGCTATTAAAAATGAGTAAAGACAAAAAAAAATTAATCGAAGATCTTTTTGAAAAAGGCATCCTAGTTCAGGAAGATCTGGCTTATTCTGATGAAGTCAAACAAACCATTCTTGATACCATTGAAAGCGAAGCAGATCTTTTGGTTTTGAATAAAGATTATTTGGATATTCTTGAACAGCAAAAATCCCTTGTTGACTGGTATGAAATTGATGGCTATAAAGTTGAAGCCGAGAAAGAGAGAAACGAAGAGCTGTATCAGGGCCAACTACAGCTATTTAAAAAGGCCGGGTTAAGTATAACTCAGCCAGGCTGCCAACAGCGTCAGGTCCTGACTAGCCTGGAATCTAGCCTGAAATCTTCCATAGAATTTGAAGACGGGCCGGGAAAAATTAATCTTGATTTGAGCCAAACTAATTCTTTGTTGCCCTATTCGACGGAAGAAATTATCGCCGATTCAGGATCTTCTGCCTGCGATCTTCTGGAAACTGAGAAGAAAATGGCTTCTATAGTCACTGTCGTCATGTCTTATGAAAACAAGCCAAAGAAGTATATAGTTGACGATTTTGTTAAAATTTTCAGAACCAGGCTTAAATTTATAGAAAACGTTCTGCACAACCGAAGAGAGCTGCAGAACGCGACGGCTATTTCCAGAATTCAGAATAAAACGGAAAGAGAGGAAGTTTCCTTAATCGGTTTGGTCGAAGAAAAAGGCGAGACAAAAACTGGGCACTTGATAATTACCGTCGAGGATTTCACTGGAAAAATAAAGGTTTTAATTTCTAAAAACAAGAAAGAGCTGTATTTGCAGGGAAAAGATTTGGTTTTAGATGAGGTAGTAGGCATCGTTGGAACCAGCGGCGATAAAGTGGTCTTTGCCGATAAAATTATTTGGCCCGACGTGCCATTAAACAACGAACTAAAAAAAAGCGAGGCAGAAGAATACGCGGTGTTTTTATCCGACATTCACGTTGGTTCAGCTCTGTTTTTAAATGAAGAATTTAATCGTTTTTTAAGCTGGATAAACGGGGGCTTTGGCAGCGAAATTCACCAAAAAATCGCCGAAAAAGTAAAGTATGTGTTTATTGCCGGAGATTTGGTTGACGGAATCGGGGTTTATCCTTCTCAGGAAGAAGAATTAAAGATTAACGACATTAGCCTGCAGTATCAGGAATTGTCTCGCTTGTTAGGGCAAATTCCTTCCCGCATCCAGGTGATCATTTGTCCAGGCAACCACGATGTAGTTCATTTAGCTGAACCTCAGCCCCGATTCTATCAGCGGTTTGCGGGAGATTTGTTTAATCTTCCTAATGTTAAGCTGGTTACTAATCCAGCTCTGATCAACATCGGCAGAACCAATGCCTTTCCTGGATTTAATGTGCTAATGTATCACGGCTTTAGTTTTGATTATTATGTCGCTAACGTAGAATCAATTCGCGCCGCCGGAGGATATCGCCGCTCAGACTTGATTATGAAATTTTTATTAAAAAGAAGGCATCTGGCTCCGTCTTTTAGATCCACTCCTTACGTTGTTTCTCATGATGAAGACCCGCTTCTTATAAAAAGCATCCCGGATTTTTTAATCACTGGCCACATTCATTATTCCAGCGTTGCTAATTACAACGGAATAACGATGATCAGCGGCAGCTGCTGGCAGGCTAAGACGACGTTTCAGGAAAAATTGGGGCACGAACCAGAACCAGCCAGAGTTCCGGTGGTTAATCTTAAAACCAGAGAAGTCAAAGTTTTGAGGTTTGGTTAACTATGGTCGTTGCTTCAGCGCCAATTGCCAGTTATTTCGAAAAAATGGCTGCTGAAGTAAATAAAGCCTATACCCTCGCTGCAGCAGCTCGGAGCCGGAGACTAGACCCGGAACCGGAAGTACCCATACCTCTGGCCAAAAATATGGCTGAGCGAGTCGTTGGCCTAATCTCTGTCGTTGCTCCGCAGATAACCAACACTAAGGTTACGGAAAGGATTTCCGAACTGGAAAACAGTTATGGCATTCTAGACTGGAGGGTCGGGCTGAAAATTGCTGAAGAAGTCGCCCAAAAAAAATTCTGCGCTTTTAAAACCGACTTAGAAGCTCTAGAAGTAGGCATTCGCGTGGGGTTTGCCTATTTGACTTTAGGGATCGTTTCCGCGCCCTTAGAGGGTTTTATTGGCTTAAAAATCAAGAAAAGAAAAGATGGCCAGGAATATTTTGCCTTGCGGTTTGCCGGCCCGATCCGGGGAGCTGGAGGCACGGCGGCTTCAACCTCAGTCGTTTTGGCTGATTATATCAGAATAAAAATGGGGTTCTCTTCTTACGATCCGGAAGAAAGCGAAATAAGCCGTTATGTCAGCGAAGTTCATGATTATCACGAGCGGGTAACCAATCTGCAATACCACCCTTCTGACGAAGAAATTAGGTTTATGGTAAGCAATTTGCCTGTCGAAATAGATGGCGACCCTACGGAGAAAATCGAAGTATCCAATTATAAAGACCAACCTAGAATAGAAACTAATTTGATTCGTGGAGGTATGGCTCTGGTTTTAGCCGAAGGGCTTTGTCAAAAAGCGCCTAAACTGTGGAAAAATATATCTAAATGGGGCCAAGATTTTGGCCTGCAGTGGAACTGGCTTCAAGAATTCATAAAATTAAAAGAAAAAATCCATTCCGCTCATTCGGCAACCGCGGAAAAAAAAGACGAAAGTCAGTCGGTTAAGCCCGATAATACTTTTTTGATGGACCTGGTTGCCGGCCGGCCCATCCTGACCCACCCAATGGGTGTTGGTGGTTTTCGTCTGCGCTACGGCCGGAGCAGAACCGGCGGCATGTACGCAGTGGGGGTTCATCCAGCAACCTTAATTGTTTTAGAAAAATATATCGCTATCGGAACGCAGCTAAAAGTTGAACGTCCGCGGAAAGGAGCTTCAGTCACAGTCTGCGATTCTATTGACGGGCCCATAGTTCGGCTAACCACCGGCGCAGTAATTAAATTAAAAACCGAAGAGGAAGCCAAGCAACATTGTAAAGACGTAGAAGAAGTGCTGTTCTTAGGCGACATTTTGTTTAACTACGGGGACTTTTCTGAAAGCGGCCACACTTTAGTGCCAGTGGGCTATTGTCCGGAATGGTGGTTGCTGGAGTTAGAAAAAGCCGCATTGTCTTCTGAGGAGAAACTGTCGGCGTCAATTAATTTATCTGCTTCTCCGGCCTGGGAAGAAGCAGTTAAACTAAGCCGAAAATATAATCTTCCGTTGCATCCGGAATACACGTTTTATTGGAAATTGGTTTCTGGAGAGGAAGTCTTGCAACTAAGACGATGGCTTTTAGAAGGGAAATTTAAGAAAAGCGAACAAGAAATAACTAAAATAATTCTTCCGGTTGTAACTGAAGAGCATAAAAACTCTAAAAAAATCTTAGAAAATATTGGCTGCCCGCACGCTGTTGGCAACAAAGAAAGCATTATCCTGGAGGAAAATGAAGTTGTCGTTTTGACCTTTTGTTTAAATCTGGAATCTGATTTATCGGGGCTGCCGTCAGATGGCCGACTTAAAAACGGCTTGGAAGTAGTCAACCAGTTCTCACCGGTCTTAATCAGAGATAAGGCCGGGACATTTATTGGCGCCAGGATGGGCCGTCCGGAGAAAGCCAAAATGCGCCACCTTACCGGTTCTCCGCAAGTGATGTTCCCTGTGGGTGATGAAGGAGGCCGATTAAGAAGTTTTCAAGCCGCTTTAGAGGCCGGAAAAATACGAAGCAGTTTTCCTAATTTATATTGCTTAAATTGCCGGTCTCAAACCATTTACCGCAGTTGTGAAAACTGCGGAAATCCAACTGTTCAGAAATTTTATTGCCGGTTCTGCGGCGATCTGGATACTGCCGTCTGCCGGCACGGCGCTGGATTATTGTATAAGCCGATAAACTTGGATATACGGCATTTTTTTCAAAAAGCCAAGGAACTGGTTGGCGAGGAGATTGTTCCAGATTTAATTAAAGGCGTGAGAGGAACTTCTAATCGGGAACACGCTGTCGAGCACCTGGCCAAGGGCATTCTCCGGGCTAAACACCAAATTTATGTTAATAAAGATGGAACTACCAGATACGACTGCACTGAACTGCCCCTAACCCATTTTAAACCTAAAGAGATTCACACTTCGATAAACAAGCTCCTTGAATTAGGATATGCTAAAGACTTTTCCGGCCAGCTACTAGTTAGCGAAGATCAGTTGTTGGAATTAAAGCCGCAGGACATTATCCTTCCCGGGTTTGCTGGCTGGGAAGACTCCGGCCCGGAGGTTCTAAAACGCGTCGCCAACTTTATTGATGAGTTATTGGTCAAATTTTACAAATTAGAGCCGTTTTATAATATAAAGCATTATGAAGATCTTGCCGGGCATTTGGTAATTGGTTTAGCTCCGCACATCTCGGCCGGGCTGGTGGGTAGAATTATCGGTTTTTCGGAAATTCAAGGCTTGCTGGCGCATCCCATGTTTCATGCCGGCCTTAGAAGAGACTGTGATGGCGACGAAGCTGCGGTCATGCTGTTAATGGATGCCTTGTTAAATTTTTCCCGCAAATACCTTCCATCCACCAGAGGATCAACAATGGATTCTCCTTTAGTGTTAACTTCCTTGCTCAATCCGGCAGAAGTTGACGATCAGGTATTGCAATTGGATACAGTGTGGAAATATCCGTTGGAATTATATGAAGCTGCTTTAGAACTGAAACGGCCGGGAGAAGTAAAAGTGGAGCAGTTAAGCAAGAGGCTGGGAACTGAACAGCAATACGAGAATTTTGGCTTCACCCACTCTGTTGATAATATTAACAAGGGCGTGCAATGTTCGGCTTACAAGACTTTGCCTTCAATGGAGGAAAAACTGTTTGGGCAAATGGTTATCGCGCAGAAAGTGAGGGCTGTTGATCTTAATGATGTGGCCAGGCTGGTGATCCAGAAGCATTTTTTAAAGGATATCAAAGGCAATTTGAAAAAATTTTCCATGCAGCAATTCCGGTGCGTCAAATGCAATGAGAAATTTCGCCGCCCACCCTTAAGCGGCTGTTGTTCCAATTGCCAGGGAAAATTAATTTTTACTATTTCTGAAGGCTCGGTAGTAAAATATCTTAAGCACTCCTTATCGTTGTCGGAAAAATTTGACTTTTCCCCGTACCTTAAACAAACGATTGAAATCTTAAAAGAAAACGTCGACCAGATCTTTGGCAAGGAGAAAGAAAAACAAGTCGGTCTGGCTGGATTTATGGATTAGTTGCTTTTGGCCTTAGTAAAGTTCTTAACGTTTATCTTACTCCCCGAAGACCATTTCAGCATGCGGAACGCCGTTAACATAAAGAATATTCTTGCTTTCAATTAAATTCAATTCGATAGCTAAGGCGACAGAATGTTTTCCCGTAAAATGAAGGTGCTGGGCTCCTTTAAGCAGAGCAATTACTTCTTTCCCTGTTTTTTTAAATCCCCGGTAAAACTTACTGGTTAAATCAAGCCGTAAATTATCTTGTTCAAAGATCCGGCCGAGAATGTTTTCATCGCTTACCACCACCACCCGGCCATGCGGCCCCTGTTTTTCAGCAACAATAAAATCCATTTTAAATTGTTTTAACCGGCTTTTTAACTCCGCAAGCCAGACATTTTAAGTGAACAATGCCCTTTTCCTCAACCAAATTAGTGTCAGGTTTTCCGCATTCAGAACAGAGGACAAACTCGCTCACATATTTTTTAATTTTCTTGTTAATGGCCGAGGCGGGAATTTTAGTTCCCAGAAACACCCGGTCCCTAACTACTTTTCCTGGAGTAGCCAGCTCGCGCAATAAGTATTTTAAGAGATGGTTTTCATCGCGCCCCAAATCTTTGGCGATTTTTTTAAGATTTACCAGAACGGTTTTATTTCCTTCCAGATGGCCTTTGATTTTCTCAATGTTGAAGCGCTCTGATCCGACAGCTAATTCCGGCAGCTCTTTCCGCGCTTTTTCTAATAATTTCTCATAGGAATCCATAGGCTATCCTTTTAGCTCTCGGTTTTATAAAACTTTAGTTTGGGATTTGGTTGTCTCAGATTTGATTGGGGGCACAGAAACGTTTATATAGATTCAAACTATTTAACCTAATAATTTCCTTTCCAAAAAGAGGTGCAGAAAATGCCAGCATTAGAATTAGCAGAAGTAATTTTAGCAGTTATTATTGGCACTTTAGCCGCTATTGTTTACTCGTTAAGGGTTTTGATTTTACTTGAGCGAAGGGTTGCTTCCATGGAAGCTAACATCCAGCGGATGGCTGCCAAAGTCCTTAAGCAGGAAAAAGCTATCAAAAAGGCTGTTTCAAGATAAATCTAGTTTTACTTGGCGATTTTTTTCTTTTTTCCGCGTTTATTTAGGGGTCTCTTCTTGATAGTTTTCTTTTCTTTGGAAACCATTCTCTGAGCCTGTTTCTTTCTGGCTCTTGGTTGTTTTTTATGTTCTTTAACGGCCGTTCTTCTTACCATCTGTTGTTGCTTATATTCTTCCAACTCCTCTTCAATTTCAGAAATCTTATTTTTCAGATCAAAGATTTTCTTTTGGCTGTCATCTTGGGTTATTAACTCTCCGCACTCCGGACAATGAAATTCAAAGCCTATGGACTGGTCAAAGTCTAGGCGGATACAGTCGTTGGGACAAATAAAAAACAGCTCCTTTTCTTCCTGAGCCAGCTGCTGCTTTAACCGCTCTAAAAGATCGCGCTTCGTTTTAAAATAATTAAACTTAATGCTCTCCGGAAGAAGCGTCCAGTAGTAAATATACCACCCTTTTTGCTTGTCTTTTTTCCGCGTAAAGCCTACCAGATTGTGGTTATAGAGCAAATAGAGCATTTTGCGAATAATCTTAATATCTTTCTTAGTTTTAGACGCCAGATCAAATTCAGAAATATTGAATTTTCCAGCCAGTTCTCGGATTAAAGGCAGCCCTTCCTCACTGAGTAGGTTTACTAGAATTTCTTCGACTTTTTTGGTAGTAAGGCGCATTTTTAATAATTAGCGGGGTTAAATCTATCTAACTAGAGTGATAACACTTTTAAATGTTTCGGTGTCGGCTACTCGATTTTTCCAATCAGTTCTTGGGCTTTTAAACCGCGTCTCTGGGCTAATTCCAAGGAGACGACCCAGTTATTTCCAGAACTGTCTAAATCTTCCAACGTTAGAAAATACCACGGCTCGTTGGGAAAATGCACGGCAATCCAGCTTTCTGAGCCGAACATCTGGGCGAAGGTTTTTAGCTGTATAATTTCGTCATTAGTAAAATATTTTTTTGTTTCTTTAGTAACTTTGCATTCGACGGCCACTCTTCTGATAGCATTCCCGGCTAAAATGTCCGGTGAAGGATATCGGCTGCTGCCAGAGCCAGCCGCTCGAATAGCGCTCCAGCCTGATTCGTTAAAAAATTTAATTAATTCCCGTTCGCCTTTGGTTCCTTTAGCTTTAGCGTTCATAATAATCTACCGCTCTTGTTTATTAATATATCTGGAAGTAAAGAAGGAAGTATTTATTATTTGCCTTAGTGATTCGAGAGATTGCTGATTTTATAAGGTTTGCTTTTTCAAGGTTACCGACTCTTTCGTTAAAGTGAAAATTCTATTGCGTATAACATCAGTCCTTGTTAAGCGTCCCGAACGAAGTGAGAGCGTAGCGTGGTCGTAGCGACTGAAAGGAGCGGAGAAGTTCATTCAGGTCGGCGGTATTGAATGTGCAATACGCAGAATTCATTAGTCCATATTTCATTGACTAATTCTCCTTGAAAAAACTGCTTGATTTCCTCAATTTCTTCTTTACTTCGCCATTTTGAAGAATATCCTGTTTTGCTTACAAAAACACCTTTTTCAAAATCAGTCTTTTCTAAATCCGGTTCACCAACCATTTTTGAAACTGAAGGGTATAATTTTAAAACTCCCCAAGAAGATAATGCTTCGGAGCGAAAAAATGAGATTATGATTTCACCATAGTTTTCTCGAGCGACTTTTTTCATCTCAGACAAAACTTTTTTCCATTCCCCCTCAATTGTCCCAAGAGTGTTTTGCAATAAAAGAAGAACTGGATTTTTTACATCTTTATCTTTCAAGATTTCTGAAAGTTTAGTCATATCACCAACAACCATTTCAGCATTGTCAAATTGTTCAGTTCTTCTTTTTAGCTCTGGCAACATATCTGGATTGAGTTCAATAGAAATTACATTTCTAGCAATTTTTGCCAGAGTGAGCAAAATACGACCATGACCTGCGCCCAAATCAATAAAAGTTTTGTCTTGGGGAGTTTCCACTCTTAAAATTTCTTTAGTTTCAGTCTGCATGTGTTTTTGTAAAACAGGATCAGCAGTTTTTTCAACCAATTCAATATATTCTTTATCTGTGTATTCACGCATAATTTTAATAGATAATAAAATGTTTATATAAATTTTGCTTCCGAGCCGACCTGAATGAATTACGTTTAACTAAAGGTTATACGCAGTTTTTTCTTGCGCCAAAAATCCAAAGAAGCTCCTAAAATTTATTTTCAACAGGAATCATGGCCATAATGACAGCATCCTTGGTGTAATCTTTTCTGGTCTTGCGGTTTTTAGTGAGAATGCCAATTATGCCCTCGGATTTTCCAATTTCGAGATTGCTGGTAAGCCCGCTTCGATAGCAGGCGTCATTTAAAGTAATCTTTTCTTGAACCATTAATTTTTGAACCGCTTCAGGGCACTTAAAAGCCGGAGAAAATCCAAAATGATACTGGTTTCCATCATAAATGGCGCAGACTGAAAGCTCCATATAGCCAGCTAAGGGGAAATAATGAAATCCAGATTCAAGGCCTATGCCCAGCGCGTACTCCTGACATAAACCACGGGCATTTCCAGCCCTATTCATGGCGCCCCAAACCATTTCATCGATGGAAGATGGCTGGTCTGAAACGCCAGACTGCACTTCCTGGCCAATAATCTCAGCTTTGGCAAAGCCAGGATATAAATTTAAAGTCTCTCTAACGGCCTCAAGTTTACAGGGATTGGTTGAGCCAACAGCTATTTTCATTATAATTCAAACCTTAATTTTCATAAAATCTTCTGCCACAATTACATTATTAAAATACGTTTTAGCTTCAGCCAGCGCTTCTGAAGGTTCTTTATACCTTTGGCTTAAATGAGTTATAACTAATTTTTTGGCATTATTCTCGGAGGCAATCAGCGCAGCTTGTTTAACGGTCAAGTGCATGTACTTCTCGGTTTTCTCTTTGATTTCATCTAGGTGAGTGCCTTCAGAAATCAGCACATCGGCATTTTTGGCCAGCTTCTCAGCCCCTTCGCAAGGCACTGTGTCAGCAATATAGCTTATTTTTTTCCCTTCAACGACATAGCTGACATCATTAGCCTTGATTTTTTTGCCTTTATAGCTGACATTTTTTCCTTGCTGCAGTTTCCCTAATATGGGGCCTTCTAATCCCAGCCTGCCTGCGGCATCAATTTTAATTTTTCTTTTGTCTTTCTCTTTAAAGCTAAACCCCAAGCAGGCGACAGAATGTTTTAGCGGCTGAGCTTCCAGCTCGAAATCATCATTTTTAAAAAAGATGCTGGATTTAATTTCTTTAACTTCATAATCAATAATCTTTTTAGCGGCAAAAGAGTTAAACATGTTTTGGAGGTATTTCTTGGTGCCTTTTGGGCCGTAAATTTTTAGAACGAGGCCTGGTTTATCCGCGCCCATAGAACTCATTAATCCAGGAATACCTAAAACATGGTCGCCGTGCCAGTGGCTGATCAACAATCTGGTAATTTTGGCCGGCCTAATTCCTGCAATCTTCATTTGCCGTTGAATTCCTTCGCCGCAGTCCAATAAAATATTTTCACCACCAGAGGTTAATAAAATTCCGGAATGGTTTCTGGCTTTGGTTGGCTGCATGCATCCGGTTCCAAGGAAAGTTATTTCTATCATATTATCTCTACCATATCATATTATCTCTACCATAATAACTCCTTTAATTCTTTCAGGTTTTTAATTTTATTTGCGTACTCTCGGGTATTTTTTCTATCTACTAGCGCCGCCTTAATTCCAGCGGCTTCAGCGGCAGCGATATCGCTTTCCAGGCTGTCTCCCACCAGCAGGCAGTCTTCCGGAGTTAGGTTTAGTTTTTTTAAAATCAATTCCAAGAATTTTTTATCGGTTTTGATTAACCCCAGCTCGAAAGAAAGGAACTTTTTTTCAAAGTATTTCTCCAAATTGAACTTATCCAGAACTTTAGGCAGGGAAATATTATCTGTATTAGATATTAGAACCAAGGTAAATTCTTTCTTTAATGCTTCTAAAACTTCTATCGTTTCATCGTAAGGTTTAGCCAGCATCCAGGACTTATTCCACATACCAATTAGCTTTTCAATTTTCCAGGCTTCAGGCTTAATCGCAAATTCCGCGCATACGGCCTTAAAGGCCTCGCTCAAAGAGTCAAATTTTTGAGTCATCAATACCCGTTCCAGCTTTAGGACATATTCAGAGAAGGGCATTCTAATCTCTAAGATATTCCGCGCCTGTTTCAGCGGGCTCCATTCTCCGGCTTCTGCCAGAGTTCCCCAAAAGTCAAATAATATAGCTTGAACCATAGTTTCCCCCAATTAGTTCTTTTCTAAGAATCTATTTATATTTTGCTGTGGATTTTGTTCAATTTCATCAAGTTAAAAATTGTTTTTAAGGTTAAATTAGCATGAAGAAAGTTAATTCCCTACATACTTTGAATATATCGCCTGCGCTTCCTGCTCTGAATCGGCGGCAATTAACGCCCGGCCGTCAGCAAAAACCAGCATTTTTTCTATTTTTAATGAGGCTCCATCAAAATAAGTGGTTACTGTCCCTCTTAATTTTTGGTTTAATTCTTCCAGATTCAACGGCCGACCGTCAATCTGGTATTTTCCGGAAGAACAGAATTTAATGAAAACGGCATTTTCCGTTGAATTTAGGTAATCGTATCTTCCCTGGCAAGCCGGGCAGAGTGGATTAGTATTAACGGTTAATTTTCTGCAGCTGTTTTTTTCCAAATTTAAACAGTATAATTCTGAAGGCTGTTTTTGGCCAATTAATATTTTAAGGGCTAAATCGGCCTGCAGCGTTCCGACTAAAGAGGTAATTGTATTTAGCACGCCAATCTGCTCGCAGGTTTCTGCATGTGCCTCTTTAAGAAAACAAGACAGGCAGGGGCCGCCAGGAAATATAGCCATAACCTGCCCCTGCTGTTTTATCGCCGAACCATAAATAAAAGGGATTTTTTCTTTTTTACAAAAATCATTAAGCAATAATTTTGTTTTTAAGTTATCGGTGCAATCCAGGATCAAGCTTAAGTTCTGTTCTTTTAAGTTGGCAATATTTTGAGGGTTTAAGTGGAGGGCCAGAGCTGTAATTCTTAGCTGTGAATTTATTTGCTCCAATTTTTCTTTGGCGCAAAAGGCTTTGCTTTTCCCTACATCGGTTTCAGTATATAACAGCTGCCTGGGCAGATTGCTTTCTTCAACCACGTCCCGGTCAATTAAAATTAATTCTTTAATTCCAGCTCTCGCCAACAGGCTGGCGGCAACGGTTCCCAGAGCCCCCATTCCTACAATCAGGGCTTTACTTTTTTGCAGCCGTTTTTGCGCTTTAGTTCCAATTACCTTTTCCTGACGGGAATACAACACCCTTATTTACAACACCCTTATTTACAACACCCTTATTTACAACACCCTTATTTACAACACCCTTATTTACAACACCCTTATTTACAACACCTTTATTTACAACACCCTTATTTACAACACCTTTATTTACAACATCCTTATTTTTTATTACCGCAGTCAATTTACAAGCATTGCAAATCTCTTGGTTAGCGGCTTCTCCGCATCTGCTGCATTGTTTAATTTGTTCTAAATCATTTAGATCGTCTGCCTCTAATTTTGGCAATAAAGCTAAAAAGGAATTAATAATTCCCTGCTTGGTTCCTTTGAATTTAGCTTCAAAATCATTTAACATCTCTTGAATTTGATAACGGTATCCTTCGCGGGAATAAGGGCATTCAACAAAATTAATCTCAAATCCCTTTAAGACCGAATATAATTTAACTTCCTTTTCCGGGCAAAAGTATAAAGGCTTAACTCTTTGCGCAAATAATTCGTGTTCTTTGATTCCGGAAATTGGCCCGAGCCGGCCGGCGAGTTTAGTATTAGCTTTAAATAAATTCATAACTATGGCTTGGGCTTCATCATCGAGATTATGCCCGGTAATAATTTTAGTAGCCCCGTATTTTTTGGAATATTTATTTAAGAGATATCTTCTCCAAGTACCGCAGATATTGCAGGGCTTCTTTTTTGAATCCTTATTAATTAAAGGATAAGCTTCATCCAAGGTTTTTTTAAATTCTTTTTTGAAAGACGCTCTTTTTAGGGGTATTTTATGATCCCGGCAAAATTTTTTCAAGCCCATAATCGTCTTGGCCCGATAGCGCTCAATGCCTTCATCTATTACCAAAGCAAAAAGAGAAGCTGGCAGAGAATAGTTCTCGCAATATTTTTTGGCCAGGAAAAGAACCGTTAAAGAATCTTTTCCGCCGGAGGCGGCTACGCACAACCGATCATTTCTGCGGATAAGCTTATATTTGTTGATGGTTTTGAAAACTTTATCTTCAAAATAAGCGATAAAGTGGTTTTTGCATAAAAGGCCGTGCTGCAACTCCATTACTGCCGGTTGTTGGCAAATTTGGCAATTAGTTTTATTATTAGTTTTATTAAT
Source organism: Candidatus Woesearchaeota archaeon (assembly GCA_018303045.1). Taxonomy (GTDB): domain Archaea; phylum Nanobdellota; class Nanobdellia; order Woesearchaeales; family GW2011-AR9; genus JAGVYX01. The sequence goes on along the minus strand of JAGVYX010000038.1, from coordinate 2,061 downwards.
TGGGCGGCTCATTTATCCTCCGGAGATCACGCTGAGGAGGTCTAAATGGTCTTTATCCTGCAACAACTCTGATTCGGCAATTACTTCTTCATTTCTTACGACAATAACCGTTTCCGGGTTAATCTTAATTTGGATTAGAAGATCTTTTACAGTCTTTCCGGAAAGTTTTACAGTTTGCAGAAAGTTATCTCTTTCGTTTTTTACAGTAATTTTCATTATATCTCCCCCTTGTCTCCAAATAAGCTAAGGGTTTATTGGTATCTATTTAAGGTATTTTTTATAAAGATTATCAGTAAAATTTATATACTATAGTAAACCATAGGTTGGTATGGCAACAACAATACAAGTTAGCAAGGGCTTAGCTGAAGAATTAAAAAAAAGAAAGTTATTTGATAATGAAAGTTACGAAGGAATAATTTGGGATTTAATAGAAGATACTTTAGAGCTTTCTGAAGAAACAAAAAAAAGTATAGAAAAATCAAGGAAAGAAATCGAGCAGGGCGTATTTTATACCCACGAACAAGTCAAAAAGAAACTGGGGCTTAATTAGGTGAATTCCTTGTATGAATTAATCTATTCTAAAGACGCGCTTAAATTTTTGGAAAAATTAGATGGAGTAAATAAGGCCCGGATTATTTCTTCTTTAGAACGTTGTAGAATCAGGCCTGAAGCTCATGCCAAAAGATTGGTAAGTTTGCCTTATTTTAGCCTTAGGGCAGGAAAATTTAGGCTGATTTTAGATCTAATAAGAAACGAGTTAAGAATTTATGTAATTGAAATAGGACATAGAAAAAATATATATAAAAATCTGTAATTTGAATTAGATGCAAAATTTTCTATTAATGAAGCCCAGCAAGTATGCAGAAGAATTAAGTATGCAGTTTGGCTATTCCGAAACTTTGTTTATTGATCAGGATTTTGTAATTATTGAAGGAGAAAACCGGAAGAAGGTTTTGCAGGAAGCGCATAAATTCCAAGATAAAATTGTCATTTACCGCGCCAAGTCTGAAGAAATGCTGAGGTTTGTTCTGGAAAAGACGCCAGTTAACATTGTTATTAATCAGGAGCATATCCATCCCAGGGATTCATTGCATTATCTGCGTTCCGGCTTAGACCAAGTATTGTGCAAGATTGCCGCCGACAAGGGAAAAACCATGGGGTTTGCTTTCAGCGATTTGGCTAAAGCTAAAGATCAGGGCAAATTATTTGGGCGCGCCATGGCCAACATCGGACTTTGCGAAAAATATAGAGTTAAAGCGGTTTTTTTGACTTTTTTTCAGAATGGGAAGGAATTCCGGTCAGCGCACGACTTGCAGCAGTTTTGGCAGGTTTTGCAGCAGGGCAACAGAAACATTTATAAATAAACACTATTACACAGTGGTAAACAAGCCAAAAGGATAACTGGCGGCTTTCATGAATATTAGTCTAAATTAGCGAGGTATTTTACCAAAATGACCAAATCATCCTTTAAACGAAAAAAAACTGGTTTAGTTCCTTTAGTTGCAGCCTTAGCTGTATCTTGCGGCGGAACAGAAATTAACAACCATTTTTATGGGCCGAATGGAGAAGAAATTACTTCTTCTGGAAACTGCGATTTTAAGGGTAAGTATCTTTTTGCTAGCGAATGCAACATGGTAATGGATCAGCCAGTTGGCGATGATTGCCGGATGGAACTAATTGACAATACTCCCAATAGTCGCAATGGCGGTTATAAAGTTCCAGGTATTCTGGAGGGGCGAGTCTTTCATTTTATAAGTGTTAAAGAAGGCAGAGATAAAGGCAAAGCTAAAAGTGTTACTTTCTTAAGATCTGGAGAATTTGATATTAATAATGTTGATGCTTCTGCTTATGATCCTGAAAGCCAAATGAAAATGGCCGAAGCGTTCATGTGCTTTTTTCGAAATGATCCAACTTACCTAGCGGCGCGTAATAATTCAGATCCAATAAAAGCTAGCATAGAAAACATTTGGGGGCTTTCCGATAAACCATCTAGAATTGGTTGCGCGCCTATAGAGTCGAGGTCGTGGTTTAGGTCTTGTTATCAATAATTTCAGAGCAAAA
>JAGVYX010000002.1 GCA_018303045.1 Candidatus Woesearchaeota archaeon | reverse complement strand
ATTCACTTCAGTTATGACGCCCAGTCTCGATAAAGAATTGATAAAAAAAATTCCGGTGGTAAAAAAATCCAAGCTTCTTGACGATGGCGCTTCTTTTGATGATCTTAAATTGGTAGTTTATTCTACTCCAGTTAAAACTGGGATTGGAACAAAAAAGCCCAAGATGATTGAATTGGGCCTCGGCGGAAATAAAGATGAAAAATTAGCTTATGCTAAACAAATGTTAGGAAAAGAAATTGCTGTTAATGCTCTTTTTGAATCGGGAAATCAAGTAGATATCCATGGCGTGGGCAAGGGAAAAGGCTGGCAGGGCACAGTTAAAAGAATGGGGGTGCCGATCAGGCAGCATAAAGCCGAGAAAACTAAGCGGGGCATTGCTACTCTTGGATCATGGACGCCTAAGAGAGTTGAATTCACGGTAGCCCAAGCCGGAAAAATGGGATATCACTTGCGCACCGAATATAATAAACAAATTATAAAGATTGGCGATGACGGGGCGCAAATTACTCCTAAAGGAGGCATTGCCCATTATGGCGTGGTCAAAAATCCTTATGTCTTAGTCAAAGGTTCCATTGTCGGCCCTAAAAAAAGGGCTTTAGTGTTAACCCAAGCCATCAGAGCCAATAGAAAAATACCTAAAACTGCTCCGGAGACGCGCTATATCTCGCTTAGCAACTAACTATGAAATTACCCCTAATTGACACTAAATCGAAAAAACTGGGAGAGCAAAGTTTGCCGGAGCAATTTAATGAAGCTTATCGGCCGGATTTAATCCAGCGGGCCGTGCAGGCTTTGCAAAGTTCGGCGCGGCAATCTTACGGCAATCATCCGGAAGCCGGAAAGCGCTCTTCGTCTAAAACCAGCAAGCGCCGGCGCAAGTATCGGGGAACCTACGGCTTTGGCATCTCCAGAGTTAGGAGGAAAATATTATCCCGCCGGGGAACTAGATTTAACTGGGTGGGAGCTTTTTCGGCTCAGGCCGTTGGCGGTAAGCGCGCGCATCCTCCTAAAGGAAATAGAATTTGGGAGAGAAAAATCAACAAAAAAGAAAACTCCATGGCTATTAGATCCGCGATGGGAGCGGCATTAAACAGAAATATAGTGGAAAAAAGAGGGCATCGTCTTCCGCAGCAATATCCGTTTATTATCGACAATCAGTTTGAGAGCCTGCAAAAAACTATCGAAGTAAAAAAAGTTTTAGCTGAACTGGGTTTCCAAGAGGAATTGCAGAGATCATCGGTTAAAAAAGTCCGGGCAGGCATTGGAAAGTTACGGGGCAGAAGATACCGGAGAAAAAAGGGATTATTAATTATTGTCGGCAAGGAAGACTGCCCAGCGCTTAAAGCAGCTAAAAATATTCCGGGAGTTGACGTTGTTCCAGCTCATTCCTTAAATGCGGAGCTGCTAGCTCCGGGAGCCCTGCCTGGGAGAGTAACATTATGGACTAAGAATGCTGTAGAAAGAATAGAACAGGAGAAGTTGTTTGCATAATAAAATGGCTGAAGAACAGAAAGCAATTAAAACTGAAAATAAGGAAACGCCTGCAGTAGTGGAAACTTTCGATCCATATAAAATTATTAAGTTCCCCTTTTCCACAGAAAAGGCCATTAAGTCCATTGAATTCGACAATAAATTGACTTTTATTGTTGATCCTAAAGCTGCTAAGGCCGATGTTAAGAAAGCAGTAGAAGAAATGTTTAAAGTTACGGTAGTTAAAGTTAATATTCAAAATTCCATCAGCGGACAGAAAAAAGCTTGCGTGAAATTGAGAGCGGACAAATTAGCTTCCGATGTCAGCGCCGATTTAGGGTTGATCTAAAAATGAGATCAGAACCAAAATCTGTTGGAAATGAAAGTGATCTAGCGAGTTTAGTTGGGGGTGAAACTGTAGTGATTGCTAATGTTTCTGATAATGCAGAGACCTCCTCTCAATTATTTGTTTACGCTGGTGCAGATAATGGCTATTTGCAATTTGCTGCTAAATTGCTAACAGGTGGCGATGGTCCGATAGTAATATTAAATACTAAAAAATCTGCTTTTTCTTATTTAGGAAATGGCCTAAAATTAAAAGACGAAAATAGGGGATTTAGTTGTTTGCATAAAGACAGTGATGGCGAAATTGATCTAGTATGTTATAAAAAAATGAATAAATTGTTAACCAGAGCTGGGATGTAAAATGGGTAAAAGATTAATACAACAGCGAAGAGGACATGGTTCGCTTACTTACCGGACTCCCGGATTTCGTTATAAAGCGGAAGTTAGCCACCTAACTCAAAGTGGAACGGTTGTTGATCTACTGCACTGCCCGGCTCATTCCACTCCCTTAATGGAAATTGCTTATGCCAATGGCGACAGGACCAGAACGGTTGCCCCGGAAGGAATTACTGTTGGCGATTATTTAAGCGTTGATTCAACCGAACTCCGGTCCGGAAACGTAATGTCTTTAAAAGATATTCCTGAAGGCACTCTAATTCATAATATTGAATTGCGGCCTGGTGATGGCGGAAAAATGGTGAGAACCTCCGGATCGGCAGCTAGAATTGTCGCTAAAGATGAACATCATATTCGGGTATTATTGCCGTCGCGAAAAGAAAAAATATTATTGCCAGATTGCCGGGCGGCTATTGGCGTGCTGGCCGGATCGGGAAGAAAAGACAAGCCCTTTCTTAAAGCCGGAAGGCGGTTTATGAAAATGAGAGCTCGAAATAAAGTTTATCCGCGAGTCTGCGGCATTTCCATGAACGCGGTAAACCACCCCTTTGGCGGAAAATGCTCGCATGTTAAAGGCAGGCCAACGCAATCGCCAAGAAGCGCGCCGCCGGGAAGAAAGGTGGGTAAAATCGCGCCAAGGAGGACGGGTAGAAGAAGATGAGCCTTTCACCGCAATTAAAAAATGCAGGAGCAGAATTAGTTCCAAAATCAAATACCTTAAGAAATAATAATAATAAGTTAAGCAACGAGGGTGCACAATAATGGCAGTCAGAGAGTTTAAATGGAAAGGAAGAACTGAAGAAGAAGTTAAAAAGTTAGATTTAGGCCAATTCATTCAATTAGCTAATTCGCGGGCTAGAAGATCTTTACAGAGGGGATTTACCGAAGCGCAGAAAAAGTTAATCAAACGAGTCGAAAGAGGAGATAAAAATATCAAAACGCATTGCCGCGATATGGTGGTTATACCACGAATGGTGGGGATGATTTTAGGAATCTATAATGGAAAGGAATTCCAAAGAGTGGAAATTACTCCCGACATGCTGGGCCATTATTTAGGTGAATTCACATTAACCAGAAAAGCCGTTACCCACAGCGCGGCGGGCATTGGGGCAACGAGGTCCAGCAAGGCGGTGTCCGCAAGATAAAAAAAACACCAATGAAAACTAATAACTCTATTTCAGTAACAGAACCTACGGCCAAGGCTAAATCAACAGATTTATCGGTGTCCTTCAAACACAGCGTAGAAATCAGCAAAGCCATTCGCTACAAGAATACCAATGCGGCCAGACAGATTTTACAGAACGTTGTAGATATGAAAAGAGCTATTCCCTTTAAGACCTACAAGCAAAATGTAGCCCATAAGCGGACGATGATGGCTGGCCGGTATCCGGAAAAAGCCGCGCGGGCTTTTTTGCGGCTGATTAACTCAGTGGAAGCCAATGCCCAATTTAAGGGATTAAATGCTTCCAATTTAAAAATTACCAGGCTGATGGCTAATTTAGCTCCCATTCCTTTTACCGGAAAGCGGTTTAGAACTTCCACCAAGCGAACTAATCTGGAAATAGAAGTTACTGAACTGGCGGAAAAAAAGAACCCAGAAAGGAAGGCTAAATCTAAAACCGCCGAACTGAAAACGGCTAATCAGGAAGGAAAAATAAAAAAAAATAAATCCGAATCCAGCGGAGAGAAATCACCATGATCGAGCGGGAATTTATCCAGCAGAAAACCAAGGAGTATTATATCCGAAAAGAAGTAGAAAATACTCTCAAAGGCGCGGGCATCTCGCAGGTAAGGCTTAAAAAAATTCCGTTAGGCGAAAAAATAATCATTCATACCAGCCGGCCAAGCTTAATTGTCGGCTCCAAAGGCTCCAATATCCGGGATTTAACCAAGAAGCTGAAAAAAGAATTTAACTTGGAAAATCCGCAGATAGAAATTGTCGAGGTTAAAGAGGTCTTTTTGGATGCGGCGATTGTTGCTGAGAGAATAGCTGGTTCTTTGGAAAAATTCGGCTCGGCGCGGTTTAAGAGCATAGGCCATAAGATTATGGAGAACGTTTTAAACTCGGGCGCTCTGGGGATAGAATTAATCATCTCCGGAAAAATACCGGGGGCCAGAGCCAAAAGCTGGAGATTTTACCGGGGATATCTTAAGAAGTGCGGAGATATAGCCATTTATGGCGTAAGAACAGCGCAAAAAAGCGCTCTGCTAAAAAGCGGGATAATTGGCATTAAGGTAGCGATCATGCCTCCGGATTTAGCTTTGCCGGACACCATTGAAATTTTAGAACATCCGGTTGTTGAAGTGGCTGAGTTAACCAAGGAAGAGTTTCCAGCGGAAGAAGCTAAGCCCAAAAAGAGAGCTGCTAGAAAAAAATCACCTCGGAAAAACGAAAAGAAAACGGAAGAAACTGCGAAAACCGCAGAAGAATCGGCAGCGGAAAAAGTTGAACCGGCTGCAGCAGAATCCGCAGCAGGAACAGTTAAAGAATCTGAACCGGAGCCGGCAGAAGAGCCAATGGCAATTGAAGAGGCAAATAAAGAACCATGAAGACAACTAAAGACCTAAAAAGCCTGCCGCAGGATGGGTTAAAAGAAAAATTAGGAGAATTTAAAAAAGAACTCCTTAAATTAAATGTGCAGGTAGCTACTGGCGCCAATGCCTCTAGTCCGGGCAAATTAAAGCAAACCAAGAAAAATATTGCCCGTATCCTGACGTTATTAAACCAAAGGAGGAGTGAACAACAGTAAATGATCGGCGGTGTCTGCAACCAATGCGGGTTGCCTCAAGACTTGTGCGTTTGTGAAACAATCGCGCGAGAACAGCAAAAAATAATTGTTAAAATCGAAAAAAGGAAATTCGGAAAAAAGTATACTGTGATTGACGGAATTAAGAAAGAAGCCAACGTCGAAGAGATTTTCAAAAAACTGAAATCAAAATTCGCCTGCGGTGGGACTGCCAAAACCGGGAACATCGAACTGCAGGGAGACCATAGGTTCCGGGCTAAGCAGGCGCTGGTGGAATTGGGGTTTTCCGAAGAAACTATCGAAATTCAATAGGAACATTGGAATTTCGAAATGCATCAACAAAAGAAACACATCAATAAAAACCTGTTGAATGCAGCAGAGGCGATCGTGAGATGACGGTAAAACTATTTCGTCAGGAATTGATTGGCAAAGAAATAATCATTGTCCGGGCGGCTAATCAGCAGTTGGTTGGCTGGCAAGGGAGGATTATTGACGAAACCAGGAACAGCTTAAAGGTAATCTCGAACCAGGGCGAGGCCAAAATGCTGCTCAAAAACAGCCTGGCCTTTAAGATCAAAGGAACGGAAATAATTATTTCCGGAAACCAGATCTTCAAGCGGCCGGAAGAACGATTAAAAGGGTAAATCGGGCAAATAACCCCGAATATAACTATGGATAAACAAAAACATGCCGTTAAAGAAACGGTCTTAGGAATTCCAGCTCCTGCCCGAGCTTATGATAGCGCAAGCTATGACCGGAATTGCCCGTTTACTGGCGGATTGGCGGTAAAAAAAGAATTATTGAAAGGCAAGGTCATTAAAAAAGACACCAACAAATCAGCTACCATTGAATGGTTTAGGTCGCATTATGTGCCCAAATACGAGCGTTATGAATTAAAACGTTCCCGGTTAAGGGTTCACAATCCGCCAGCCGTAAATGCCCAAATTGGCCAAACGGTTTTAGTAGCCAGAACCAGGCCATTAAGCAAAACCAAGCATCACGTTATAATTAAAGTGTTTGAACCTGTTGGGAAGGAAGCTGGTTTAGAAAAATCTTCCAGTAAAAAAGCCGTTAAGAAGTCAAAGAAAAAGGTCGAAGAGAACGAAGTAAAGGAGAACGATCATGAAAGCCGTTAAAAGCAGAATCACCAGAGCCTTGCCGTTGGAAGCGCGAGTGCTTACCTGCGATAACTCGGGAGCTAAATTAATCAAAATATTTGCTGTTAAAGGGCATAACACTACCAGAGGAAGAATTCAGGCCGCCGGGGTTGGCGATTTGGTATTGGCTTCGGTAAAAAAAGGCAAACTGGAAATGCGGAAAACGGTCGTTCCGGCGATTATTGTTCGTCAAAGAAAAGAGTATCGAAGAGCCGATGGAACGCGGATTAAATTTGAAGATAATGCCGCCGTAGTATTGAAAGACGAAAAAGGCAATCCCAAAGGAACCCTGTTCAAAGGGCCGATTGCCAAGGAGGTTGCTGAACGCTGGCCCGCCGTGGCTAAGGTAGCCAGCATAATTGTCTGATGAAACAATTTTCCACCCATTGGAAGAGCAGCGTGAATATTAGAAAACAGCGTAAATATCGGTATAATGCCCCCTTGCATATCAAGCAAAAGTTTGCTCGCGTCCACCTTGCTCCGGCTTTGCGAACGAAATATGGGACGAGAAATTCCCAAGTAAGGACAGGAGATAAAGTAAAAGTTATGCGCGGCCAATTTAGGAAAAAGGAAGGGAAAGTTAGCCGGGTGGATCTTAAGCGGGAGAGAGTTTACATTAACGGCTTGGAAATTATCAAAAAAGACGGATCCAAATTAATGGCTTGGGTCAGGCCGTCGAATTTAATGATCCTGGAATTAGAATTAGGCGACAAGAAACGGAAACAGAAATTGGAGAAAAACAAAGGCGGCGCCGTTAAAACACCGCCCGTCAAAGAAAATGCCCCAGCGGGCGTAAAAACAAAAACTAAGAAGGAATAACTATCATGAAAAACCACCTTAAAAGAATTGCTGCGCCCAAAAGCTGGCTGATTAATAGAAAAAGCAGCACTTTTATAGTCCGGCCCAATCCTGGAGCTCATGCTCTGGATAAAGGATTGCCCTTGGGTGTGATTATTCGGGATAATTTAAAATTAGCCCAATCCATGGTTGAGGTTAAGCGGCTTCTTAATAATAATGAAGTTCTCATTGATGGCCGGCGAAGAAAAGACCATCGAATGATCACTGGCTTGTTTGATGTTATTAGTATTCCAAAACTGAAAAAATTTTACCGTGTAGAATTAGATAACAAAGGCAGATTAAATATAGTCGAGCTCTCGGAAGAGCAGAGCCGCTCCAAACTCTGTAAAGTAGTCGGAAAAAAGTTGCTTAAGAAGGGCGTAATTCAATTAGGGCTGCATGACGGCAAGACTCTTGCCGGCTTGACTAGCGGAGGAAGAGGCCTTTCTGTGGGAGATAGCGTTATTATCGAGCTGCCGTCTTTAAAAATCACTAAAACTTTCAGCTTGAAACCGGGAGCAAAAGTATTGTTAACCTCTGGAAAGCACGGCGGCATTAGCTGCGAGCTGGAACAGATTACTTCCGACAAGGTTGTTTGCCAAGCTGGCCGGGAACAAATTGAAACAGCTAAAAGTTATTTATTTGTGGTGGGCTAAAATGGCAGAACCAGCAATTTCCAAACTTCAGAACAATCCCTTGAGGGAAATTAAAATAGCTAAGATTACTTTAAATGTTGGGGCAGGCAAGGATGAAGAAATGCTCAAGAAAGGCCTTAAGTTGCTGCAAAAATTATCTAATGAAGTTAAGCCAATAGCTACTGTCACCAAAAAAAGGATTCCGGGTTGGAATCTTAGGCCGGGATTAAAAATTGGCTGCAAGGCTACTATCCGAAAAAATACTGTTGAATTGTTAAAGCGATTATTGGCGGCTAAAAAAAATACCTTGTCGGAAGATAATTTTGATAATCAAGGCAATTTTTCTTTTGGAGTTCCAGAATATATTGATATCCAAGGATTAGATTACGATCCGGAGTTAAAAATCATGGGATTAGAAGTGGCGGTGACCTTGCAGCGGGCTGGATTTAGAATAAAAGAGCGCAGAATCAAATGCAGCAAAGTTGGCAAGAATCATTTAATTACCAAGGGTGAAGCGATTAATTTCGCTAGAAATAAACTTCAGGCCGAGGTTAGGTAAAAAATGACTGCCAGCGACTATAAAAAAATGTTTACGCAGTTAAATGCTAAACCAGTTAAGAAACGAAAATTTATCAAATTCAACCAGCCGAAAGACAGAAGCTGCGGAATAGCTTTAAGAAAGTGCAAGAATTGCGGACGGGTGCGGGCTCATATTAGAAAATATGGGTTGCATCTTTGCCGGCAGTGTTTCAGGGAAATGGCGGTGGGATTAGGATTCAAGAAATTCAGTTAGATAAAATATGAGGAAAAAATAAAATGTTAAATGACCCTTTGGCGGCAGCGTTAACTAAGATACTCAATGCTGAACGAGCAGGCAAGAAAGAATTAGTGGTAATTACAGTTTCCAAAACCATTAAGAAAGTGTTGGAAATTATGAAAGACCACCGCTACATTGGATCCTATGAGAACCTTAATGATGGCCGGGCAATTAAAATTAATTTATTGGGCAATCTCAACAAATGCGGAGTAATTAAGCCGCGCTTTTCCACTAAATATCATACTATAGAAAAATGGGAAAAAAGATACCTGCCGGCCAAGGATTTTGGAATTATTTTAGTTTCTACCTCTAACGGCCTAGTTACTCACCACAGAGCTAAAGAGCTCAAATCAGGAGGAAAGTTAGTCGCTTATTGCTATTAGCCATGAAACATTAGCCATGAAACAAGACTTAATCAAGGAAGTGGCGCTTAATCCAGGAGTTACAGCGCATCTAGATCGCAATTGGCTGCATCTAAAGGGGCCGAAAGGAGAAGTAAAAAGGGAGTTTGTCTATCCCAAAGTTGCAGTAACCATCTCTGGGGATAAAATAGTTATTAGCTCCAAACAGGGAACAAAACGAGAAAAAACCATCATGGGGTCTTTTTTTTCTCATATTAGGAATATGGTTTCGGGCGTAACCAAGCTGCATGCATATCGGTTAAAAATTTGTTCCGGGCATTTCCCGATGAATGTTTCAGTATCGGGAAAAGAATTGGTAATTAAAAATTTTTTGGGCGAAACGGTGCCCAGAAAAGTTGAGTTATTGGATGGCGTAGAAGTAAAAGTTAGCGGAACGGAAATTGCGGTAAGCTCCGTTGATAAAGAATTAGCTGGGCAGGTTGCCGCTAAAATTGAACAGGCCTGCCGAATCACTAATCGCGATTTGCGCGTTTTTCAGGATGGGTGTTATATTGTGGAGAAAGCGGGGAAGGGAATCTAAATGAGCGGCAGCAAAACATTATTAGCAATGCGTAATAAGGCTAAACGGTCAATGCCGGACTTTTTGGTAAAGGAGTCTAAGTTTGTGGACCGAATTAAAAGCCGCTGGCGTTTTCCCATGGGCCGCCATTCTAAAGTCAGGCAGTTTCATTGCGGCCGGCCGGCCATGCCTACTCCAGGGTACGGTTCCCCGCGCGAAGTTCGCGGCCTGCATTCTTCAGGCTTGCGTCCAGTGGCGGTGGCTACCGTTGATGAATTAAAATCTTTAGATTCAGCCAGCGAAGGGGCGGTGATTGTTAGTACCGTCGGGAATAAAAAACGGCTGGACTTGCTGCAATTTGCTTTGGCTAATAAAATAAGAGTGATCAACGTCAAAGATTCTCAGAAATTAATAGAGAAGATCCATCAAAATCTTGATGAGCGCCAAAAATTGAAGAAAGAAAAATCAGAGATTAAGTCTAAAAAGCAGCTGGAGAAAGAGCGGAAAGCTGAAGAAAAAAAGAAGAAAGATGCGGATAAGAAAGAACAAAAAGCCCCTGCTTCTGATCAGAAAGAAGAAGATCTGCCTCAGGAAAAAGCCGCAGTCATGGAAGAGGAAAAGAAAAAAGAACAGAGGGAAATGGAGAAAATAATTACCCAGAGATAACGTCATGAATAGCCGAAAATTATTAGCCGCAAAAATATTGAAGACTTCCCCCAGGAAAGTCAGATTTGCTGACGGGGCTTTAGAAGAAATTAAAAAAGCTATTACCAGATCGGACATTCGAGGCTTAATTGCCGTTAAGAAAATATTTAAAGCTCCAGCAAACTGGCAGTCTAGAGCCAGAGCCCGCCAGACCGCTGCGCAAAAGCGCAAAGGCCGGCAGGGCGGCCGCGGCTCAAGAAAAGGGTCTAAATATTCCATTGTCAGCCGCAAAAGAAGCTGGATTACTAAAGTAAGAACGCAGAGAAGATTATTGCAGGAATTAAAACAAAAAAGCTTGTTGTCGCCGGAAAATTACAAGCTGCTGTATGCTAGATGCAAAGGCGGATATTTCAGAAGCCGCCGGCATATCAAGCTATATTTAACTGAACATAAGCTGTTTAATATTAAATAAAATAAATCCTAAAATTAAATAATATAAATACTAAATAACCATGGCTAACCTAAAACCCAAACCTGTATTGTACCGAAGAAAGAGAGAATCTAAAACTGATTATAATAAGCGGTTGAAATTATTGGCTTCTCGAAAGCCGCGGGCAGTTATTCGCTTTACCAATAGAAAAATAATCGCCCAAATCATTGAATTTTCACCGCAAGGCGATTTAGTTAGGGCGGCTGTTTCTTCCAACTCCTTAAAAGAGCAGGGATGGGCGGCTTCCCATAAAAATGTTCCCGCAGCTTATTTAACTGGCTTATTATTGGCTAAAAAAGCTCTGGCGGCCGGAGTCCAGGAATCAATCCTGGATACCGGGTTCAAGCAGCCGAAACTTAAAGGAAAAATTTATACTTTCCTAAGGGGTTTAATTGACGGCGGATTGGCTGTTCCTTACAGCGGCGAAAGCATCTTCCCCAGCAATGATAAAATTCAAGGAGAACATTTAAAAGATAATGTTAAAACCCAGTTTATGCAAGTTAAAAGGGCAATTAATGGTTAAAAATGGCTGACAACATAATTATTGAGGATAAAAAGGTAATTCAAGGAATTGAGTCTGTTCCTGAACTTAAAGGAGAATGGAAACCAGTAACTGAATTAGGCCGGGTGGTTAAGGGAGGCAAAATTACCGATATCGAGGAAATTTTCAATAATAATTTTAAGATCAAGGAAGCAGAAATTGTTAACGTTTTAATTCCTGGCTTAGAAGAAGATTTATTGTTAATCGGGCAAGCTAAAGGTAAATTTGGCGGCGGGCAGAGGAGAATCTTCCGGCAGACTCAGAAAAAAACTAGAGAAGGAAATCGAATCCAATTTATGACTTGTGCTGTAGTAGGCAATCGCGATGGTTATGTCGGTGTGGGCACTGGCAAAAGCAAAGAGACAGTTCCTGCCCGCGATAAAGCCAAGAGAAAAGCTCGGTTAAATCTAATTAAAATTAGGCGAGGAGCAGGCAGCTGGGAATCCGATTCCATGGAACCAACCTCGATACCTGTTGCCGTTACCGGAAAATGCGGATCAGTTCGCTTGACCTTAATGCCCGCGCCTAGAGGGACGGGGTTATGCATTGAGAAGGAATGCGCTAAAGTCTTAGCTTTGGCTGGGATAAAGGATATCTGGAGCAAAACCGAAGGGCAGACTGGAACCAAACTGAATTTAATTGAAGCCTTAGTTGACGCTTTAAAGAAATTGTCTCAAACAAAAATCCGCTCTGAAGATAAAGCCAAAGTTGGGTTTGTCGAAGGCAAATTAAAGGCTGAGGCCGCAGAAGCTATTGAAAAAATAACCGAGGTTAGGGCTGAACCATGACCCAGCAAAATAAATCCGGTAAGTCTCCTGCAAAATTAGCCGTAGTCTTAGTTAGGGGAATGGTCAGCATGACGAAAAGCATGAAAGACACTTTGGAAATGTTGAAGCTAACCCATAAAAATCGCTGCGTAGTTGTAAACAACACCCCGCCAATGGCGGGGATGATGACTAAAGTTAAGGATTTTGTTACCTGGGGGGAAATTTCTGAAGAAACCTACCGGGAGTTGGTGGAAAAGCGCGGGATAAAATATCCTGGCGAAACTACCGATTCAAAGAAAAAATATAGTTATAAAACGATTGAATTTAAAGGCCGGAATTATTTGCCTTATTTCAAGTTAAATCCTCCGCTGAAAGGCTTTGGCCGGAAAGGAATCAAAGTGGCATTTAGAGCCGGCGGCGGCCTAGGCTATCGAGCTGATAAGATGGATGACTTAATTAGGAGGATGGTTTAAATGAGTAATAATACCTCTGAACGGGGTAATAATACTTTTCACGAATATGCACAGCACTTTTTACAGGAGAGTATACGAGATTTGCTGTCTTTAAAATATTTAGCAGGTACACTAAGTTCAAATGATTATAATAAATGATTATAATAATAGGATAGTTTTTAAAACGAAAGCTGTGGAACAAATGTTAGATAACGATCCTTTTAATGGAATTTATGTAGTAGTCCAAAATGGCAAAAAGATTCCAATGAATAGAAGTATGTTTGATAGCAATGGAGATTATCTCCCTCAAAAATAAATTTAATAACTAAATTCAATAACTAAATTCAATAAATAAAATGGTAACTAACCGTAGAAAGAAAGTAGTCAAGTATCGGGCTCACACTTCCCATGGCTGTGGGCATCATAAGAAGCGCAGAGGCAAAGGCAGCCGTGGCGGCAAAGGAAGAGCTGGATCGGGGAAACGGGCCGGGCATAAGCGCCATGGCATTGTTCTTGGCCAGAGGGGATTTCTTCCCAGAAGATCAGCTAAGCCAATAAACGCTATTAATATTGGTTATTTTACAGAAGAACGATTGAATAAATTAGTTGGAGAAGGCCAAGCGGTTAAGAAAACGGACCAGTATCTTGTAAATTTAAAGAAAATTGGTTTCGATAAATTATTAAGCGCTGGAACTATTAATAATAAAATTATTTTTACTGCTGCTTATTGCAGCCAGAAAACAGCAGAAAAGGTAGCCGCAGCTGGCGGCAAAGTAGAATTATCGGAAGTTAAATCCGAAGTTAAATCAGAAGCCAAACTAAATTCAGAAGAACATTCTGAAGAACCATAACATGAGTCTATTTGAAGGCATCCTTTCGCATCTCCCGGAGGTTAAAGGACCATTACAGAAGAAGTTGCCATTTAAGGAGAAGCTTAAATGGACTTTAATAATTCTAGTTATTTTTTATGTAATGGGCTTGATCCCTTTATTTGGCCTGGGAGAAAATTCCTTGCAGCAGTTTGAATTCTTATCCATTATTCTGGGAGCGTCGTTTGGATCAATGATCAGTTTAGGAATTGGGCCAATCGTTACGGCTTCGATAGTTCTGCAATTGCTTTCAGGAACAGGTATTTTAAAGCTAGATTTAACTACTTCGGAAGGCAAGAAGAAATTTCAGGGATTGCAGAAGCTAATGGCTATCTGTTTTGTTTTATTTGAAGCCTCTATTTATGTGCTGATGGGCGGCCTGGCTCCTTCTCAGCTTATTGCCGGAACTCCGTTATATATCCAATTGCAGTGGCTATTAATATTGCAGCTGATTATCGGCGGGCTTTTGATCATGTTTATGGATGAAGTTATTTCCAAGTGGGGTTTTGGCTCGGGAATTTCCTTGTTTATCGTAGCCGGTGTGGCCCAGCAGATTTTCATTAGGGCTTTCAATTATATCCGGCCGGAAGGCTCGCAGATTGCCAGCGGGGCGATCCCGGCGTTGTTCCAGTCTTTAGCTCTAGGAGATGTAACTACGGCCGGTTTGCAGATTGCAGCGATAGCCTCGACCATCGCCGTCTTTTTAATTGCTGTTTATGGGCAGGCCATGAAGGTGGAAATTCCTTTGTCCTTTGGCCGGGTAAGAGGATATGGCATGAGATGGCCGTTAAACTTTTTTTATACCTCTAACATCCCGGTAATTTTAGTAGCGGCATTGATGGCCAACATTCAATTATTTGGCAGCTTGTTTGAGCGCTGGGGAGTTCCGATTTTGGGAACATTCTCTAATGGAACGCCAGTCAGCGGCTTTGCTTATTGGATTCAGGCTCCCAATCTGCTGCAGAGCATCATTCAGGGAAGCTTTAGCGGAGCGATGATCGGGCAGGCTCTGATTTATATCTTGATTTTCATGATTGGCTCGGTAGTTTTCAGCATTTTTTGGATGCAGACGGCAAATATGGATGCGAAAAGCCAGGCTAAGCAGATTTTAAACTCCGGGCTGCAAATTCCCGGTTTCCGAAGAGATGAGCGGGTATTAGAAAAAATACTGAGCCGGTATATCTGGTCATTAACCATTGTTGGAGGAGCAGCCATCGGTTTGCTGGCGGCTTTAGCTGACTTAACCGGAGCCTTATCGCAGGGAACGGGAATTTTACTGGCAGTAATGATCATTTACAAATTATATGAAGAAATCGCCAAACAGCATATGATGGATATGCATCCAGCGATGCGAAAATTTATGGAATGATGAATCTAGATCGCTATTTTTAATTACATCTAAAGTATCTCTCTATTTCCTTTGTACTAGAAAACTTATTTTTTTTTATTAAATTACACTTATTTTTCAAGTGATTAAGTTGCTTAATGGCCATCTTTTAATCTTCTTATTCTAAAATCTAATAATAATCCAATGATACTAAAAAACAGAGTGATTACTAAGGGGAGTTCACTCCTCCTAGTTTCCCCCAAAGTTAGTAAAAGAGTGGATACTTAAGAATTTTACTTTAGAGAACTTTGAAAAAGAGGGATTTTGCTGATTTTTTTAGATATTTATAACAAAATCCCCGCCATTTCATAGTCTCTTAGAGAATGTTTTGATAAAAAAAACTAATTATTCAAAGTTCTCTTAACAAAAAAGAAGTTTTTTATAGTTAGATTTTAATTACATAATTAGTGGTTACTCTATTACATAAAATATTAAAAAGAACTGCGAAAATAAAGTTATGGAAAAAGATAAGGTATTCAATAATCATTATTACTTTATTATTAATATTCGGATGCCTGCTGGTGGATGAAACTACTGTGGCCAAAGCCAAGGATACGCAATTTTGGTGTCAGGGTGCTTGAGATTCGAGTTGCCTAAATCTATCAACCTTGTACATCGTGATCAAAGTATTTTTAACATTCAGATTAAGACCATTCCCATTCCAGTCGATAGTAATAGCACTCTGGTATGGGATAAGCGGCTTAGTGAGATTCGTGGGATGTCGCTACCTGATGATGTTGTTGATCTCAATGTGCGCACACTAACTATCAAAGATGATAATGCTGTGTTTTATCAGACTACTAAAAGGAGAGTTACACTTGAAGTACAGAAACCATATAAGGACCATGTGTTGTCGGTAGTCCTAGAAGATAGTATCGGGTTTGAATCTGATATGGTTCATTCCCTTGAACTGATCATTCAAGATTATCAACCATTCATATCAGAATCTGTTCAAGATGCACGAGGCTTCTGTCTAGGTAACGGCGAATTAGTAACCATTGCTAGTCGAAACGAACTGACGCGAACGGTCTTCGATTTAAGAACTTTTAAACTTGAATTATCCATTGACACACAGACAGTTGGTGGACGAAAAGACACTTCTCCGATGGAGGCACTAGCTATGCTAAAAGATGAGGCGCCCGACGGTATAGACCTCACTGTAAAAACACGCAAGGTGGCTGGTCTTAGAGGTAAAGAAGGAAAATTATTAATGAATGGGGACTCGACATTGATGTATCTTTGGTACTTTCCTGGTGAAGGTTATAGTAATCACAAACCACAGATTGAAATTCGTCTGATTGCTCCAGAAACGGCACGGGAGGAAGCGGATGTCATCTGGAAGACATTGCTTTCATCCCTTATCACTTATCCAGTGCCTGAAGAGATACGTATACTAAACGAATGATATAAATAGTGATTTTACCACTGGTCTTAAGCGAACCGCAGTGAGCGTGACCAGTGGCGTAGTTTAATACTGTAGTTCATTTTCTTCTTAATGAAGTTAACCCA
>JAGVYX010000001.1 GCA_018303045.1 Candidatus Woesearchaeota archaeon | reverse complement strand
GGGCTATTGATAAACCGCAGGCTTAACACTTCAGCTTTAAATTCTCCCGGAACAGCTGTTAATCCTGATTCATAGGAATTTAACAGGAAAATAAAAGTAAATACTAGAATGGTTATCGCAAACATCATTACCGTAAAGAAGATTATCGTCTGCGCATTTTCAAAAGAGCTTTCTTGGCCTTCTCCCTTTCTATTCATGGACAGGCCTCCAGAAAGATTTTGTTAGTGGTTTTTCTTACACAGAGCCTGGCTTTTCGCTCCACATCCCCACCGGCATCATAATTATCCGGTAGAGTAAATTTGCTTTCTTTTCTTACATTTGCTCCTTCAGTATTTAGCGCTACTACTTTTCCCGAGCTGACTAAAAAAGAATACTTGGAAACGTCTTTAGGATATTCCACCAGAACATTCCCGGGAAAGCCAACTAAGGCATCAATCATTAATGCCAGATCGTTAGCTATAGTTTTCTGCGCTATCGGATCAGATTTAGCATAGCTGGAAGCCTTGACATTAACCATTACGATTATCGCGATGACTACCAAAAGCTCAAAAATAGTTAGCAGAATGCTATAGCCTTTTTTTCCATTAAAAATTAATCCCTTTTTATTCATTTTAAAGTATTATTCATTTTAAAGTATACCCCCAGACTAAAAATTCCGAACAGAATTTTGCGCCTTTTGTATACATGAAGGGATAGTTTCCCTTTGGCATATAATTTAGATCATCTCCAGTTTATTTATTTTATAACATTTTTATTTTATAGCATTATATATGCCCTGCCGGTCCAGCCAATTAAAAATGATGCTAATGTCGCCGTTCTGGCTGTTTTTGCAATAGGTTTCCCTGTCGCGGCAGTTGATGAATTGAACCTGCTGCATCGCTGGAGTTTCATCAGTCTTCTTAAACATCACTTCCGTTCCGGGAGATAGGCTGATTTCCGGCAACTGTTCGCAAATTAATTTGCCCGGCCGGCAGCGTTTAACCACTTCGTCATCGAATTCTTGGCATAAACACAAACAATCCTGCGTTTCACAATCAGGAAATTTAGTAGTATGCGCCAAAACATAAACGATCTCTCCCGGCAGCCGGGAAGTTTCAGGAGTAACTATAATGTCAGCAATCAACCGGTTATAATTGGCAATAATCTTGTTTCTGGTTTCTTTGGTTATGGGATAGTAATAAGAATCTTTATCCTGGAAATGAATCGCCTGCCCATTAGCTCCTGGGCCCTGCTTATGGATTTCCTGCGCTTTTTGAGTTAATTTAATTAAGCTGTCCTGCCCGGGATTGCCTGTTTTTATCAGGGAAAAAATGACAGCAATAGTTATAACTGCTACCCCTATGCCAATCAAAGCTCCAATGATTGTGTTCAAAACCGAAGTTTCTCCTTTAGGATTCATTTTAGTTTAATTTTACTTTACATTTTAGTTTTTTAAATTTCCATTAATTATCATGTAAATAATCCGTATTAACTGCTGGCCCTATTTCTGTTAACTATTTTGGTTTCTGCTGTTCTGTTTGCTCTTTTATTTTTGTAACGCAGTTTAATTTAACTGTGCTGCAAGTTTTGTCTGGCTTAGGTTCTTCATTAGCATCGCAAGGGCATTTATCCAATAAATCGCTTACCCCGTCCTGGTCATAATCCTTCAATCCAGTGATAGTTGTATCAATATTGCCAAACAATCTTCCGCCCACGTCGGTAAACCAAACTATAATTACCACTACTGCCACCAAAGCAATGATCGCGGCAACGATAATCCACCACATTTCTGACGTTCCTTTTTTATTAAAACTTAGAGCCTTATCTTTTTTGTTAATCATTTTTTATCATCTCAATTTTTTGCCTTCAATGTCTCCCACAAAATTGCAAGCTTGCCTTACTTGAGCTTCCATTCCTGAATCAGTAATATCTGATAAGATTATTGTGTCAATGGCAGCTTCATTTAAAACATCAACTGCCGCATGGGTGCCGTAACCAAGTAAAATTGAGCCTGTTGTGGCCACCGCTACCCCTTTAACAACTAAACTAACTCCAGCAACTTTAGTTACCCCTGTAGGCTCAGGAACTGCCAACAATAAGGCACCAACTAAAGTAACAGCTGCTCCTCCTGCAGTAATTGCTCCGCCAAGAGCTGCACCGCACCAGGGACAGGTACCTTTGCTAACTTTATATGATATCGCATAAGCATGATTAGGTTCTATTCCTTTCTCCGTCAGTAAATTAAGCACATTTCCCGGCCCGCCGGCCGTTTGAAAATAATTAAGATAAGTTCTATTGCTGTCAACCGAATAGTTGGCAGTTCTTAAAAAATCAATAAACTCCGCACCCGGAATATTGTCTCTTCTTTCCTTAAATCCCCTGGTTTCTTCTACAGCTAGCACATAGCAAGTGAAACAGCCTTTGCCTCCGCCAAAAATATTGAAGGTGTTGAACACGCTATCGGGATACGTTCCAGCGCCAAACATCTCCCAGCATTTAGCCATTTTGTCGGCAACGGCCCGGGAAATATGTTCACGGTCTTCCTTGATTTCCGGCGTTAATGTTTTGCAGAGAATTGGAGACGTATGTGCTTCCACATTGCCGCCTGGTTTTAAAGCGGTGGCAGCCCTAATGACCACGCTGGTTTTGCATAAGCTCTCTGCCTGGCCTTCCCTGGCCTGATTCATTGCCGGAAGAACTATCCCCATAATTACCAAACCGGAGATTATGGCAATAATAATTGCCACCAAAGTGCTGGATAAGGCTTTTTTATTCATGTTCTAAGAACCTAATTTAGGCGGAATTAACGGAGGGCTGCATTCTTTCAACCGGCCTTGCGATAAACTAAGGATTGGTTTTGTTGCGCCTAAACAATTATCATCTAGTCCATCGTCTGAATCGCCGCTGCAGCTTAAAAACCTTGGTTTTAAAACTGTAGGAAAAAAACAAATATTGTTTCCGGTTTTAAAGATAATCCCGCCATCTCTAAACTTTAAATCAAGAACATGATCATAAGAAATCCTATTTTGGTTGATGTCTTTGGTGCTATAAGCAATGACTATTTTGTTGTTTATTGGGCGATAATAAGCATTCGTTTCCTTCCCTTCAACAAATTTACCATAAAAATTCCTCGGCACTTCTCCTCCGCTAATTACGCAGGGCCGCACTCCTTTAATTACTTCAGATGAATGTTCCTGTAATCCATCGGCGCCACTCTTAACCGCAATAAGCATCCCCTCAATTGCTCTTTCTATAATGATGGAAGTTCCTTTCTCCTTTAACTCCTCAAAACCATTATTGCCGTCATCTGAACCGCCCACCAATTTATAACTTTTATAACAAATTTCATCTGGCGAATCTTTCATTTCCATGATGATTTTTTTTAACTTTTCAACGGCTGCCAAATGGGCTGGTTCCACAAAAATTTCACCAGCTTTAACCGTTTCCTTGCCGATATATTTATCCACCGCGCCCAAAATTCCCGTACGTGTTTCACCGGCAGCTTTAGGGAATAACACTCCAAAAAAAGTTCCGGCTAAAACAAATAAGCCTAATAAAGCCAGCAAAAATAATATCAACCGGACCATTACTTCCTGAGCCATCAGAAAATCTCTCCTAGTTTTCCCAACAGCCCTTTTAAATCGCCGCCCAGCTGCCCAAACCAGACAATCATAAACAGCAGCAGCAGAACTGAAAGAATAATTAAGACTATCTGCCACATTTCCATTTCAGCTTTTTTATTTAATTTAAGCGAGCTAATTTCCTTCATCTAAACCCCTCTTTTCCCATTCCATCCAACTCACCCTAAACTGCCTTTTAATTTATACACAAAGAATAAGATCGTCATGCCAATAAGCACGGCAATGATGATAGTCATTAGCGTTCTGGGAGCCAGCCACGACTGGCCTGTTTTGGCCAAAACCATTTACCCACACCAGCGTTTGCCATCCACATCTACGACACAAATCTGGCAATCTTCACCCTGAGTGCATTTCTTGGGAGCTCCCACGCAGCATTTTCCGACCTCCCCACAGCTAAAAGTAGGAGTGGTAAGAGTTCCCCGCGGACAATCTTCAGCAGTAGGCATGCAAATGCCTCCCTTGCTGCGGCATTCGCCTAATTCCTGAGTTAATGTGCCGGTTCGGCCAGTAAAAATAACCGTAATAATGATTAAAACTACCAAAGCCATTACTGCCCCAATAATTATCCACCAGATATCCGCCGAAGCTCGATGATTCATAATTCTGCTTTTCATTATTTGCCTCACTGCCAGTCGCAGTCGCTGTTCGCTTCGCAAGCAGCTGGAGAATCCAAGAAACTGCAAGTTCTGATCGTCTCCCTTAACGCATCCCTGGCCGCTTCCTGGTCTTCAGGCTCAGCTCGGCTGAAAGCAGCAATAAATGATGTTTCAGCCAGCCGGCTAGGATGGCATTCACCATAAGTTCCTTTTAAACTTATCAATTCCGTATTCGCTTCCTTGTTTAATTTGCTAGTAAAAATCCCTGTTTGCTGAATAAATATCGCTGCCAGCACCACTAAAACAATTAAAGCTAATGCAGCGATAATAATTACATTTAAAGAAAGTCCCTGCCCTTTTTTGGATCTCATCATAAAACACCTCTTATACTTAATTCTTAAAAAGAAATTAAATATATAAAGTTTACTAAGAGTTTAAATGAAAAACCAGTCATTCTCTTAAAGAGAACTTTGAATGATTTACACTTGATTAATAAAATTCTCTAAGAAACTGTGAGATAGTCAGGATTTTGTTATATCTAAAAAAATCAGCAAAATCCCTATTTTTCAAAGTTCTCTATAGTTATAACTTAATCGCAAACATACAGCACCGCTTCAATCAATCCTGCATCCACCGTAGGCAGGGGGAAAGATCCAGAACTGTCCCTGTTTTTAGTTGGCGGACAGCCGCCTTTTCCCTGTATTGGATCAAACAATAATTCCGGATTAGAACCTGGCGCTCTAATTAAACGAATCTGTAATTCATAGCCCCGCTGCCAAATGCCGATAGACTGGTCTAACAGAGATTTAGCTGTTTCTCTAAAAAAGGGACAGCTGTGCTGGTTATTGCAGTTAAACGTCGAATCGCCCAGTCCCGGCGGGAAATGCCGCGCGCAATCAATTAATACTTCTGAAAGCTGCAGCTGTACATTATCTGGACAGACTCCCGGCTTAACCGTAGTTTTTACTAAAGCGCTTAACCCGCTGGCCGCTACTTCCTTGCGCAAAAAAATAGCGCTCTGCGGCTTATTCAACAGGGCAAACTGCGCCATGAATAACATTCCCAACGTGATTAATATGACGATTACCACCAGCCCGATGATTTCCATTTGCGCCTTTCTATTAGATATAACCTTTGTCTTTCGCCCTTGATTTGGCGCGCGATGAGCTGGGGGATGCCCCCTACGGGGTGGCGAATAGGTCGAGTGCAACGAGACCGTCGCGCTGCCATTAGTTAATAATTTAAAAGTATATAAACTCCTGTTCATGAATAAACCTCTACTTTAACTTGCCCGTAGCCATAATACCCCGGGCTTTTCTGCTCGTCTTTTAAGGCGACCACAAAAAAAGTCGGCTTCTTGTTAGCCCATTTCCCTGGTTCCTGGTTATATACCACCAGTTCAAACGGCTCAGGATAAGTCTGGTTTATCGTGATTTTGGCATAAGAAAACAATTCAAAGTAAGTCTGGTTGAATTCCTTAAATAATTCCGCTACATGGCGGGCTTTCATCATGTCAAAACAATTGGGCTCGGCTTCGCTTTCCTGCTTAGTGCAGGAAACTTCCGGCAGGAAAAGCATTTTAGTAGTAGTGTCAATCGCCCTGGAAGCCAGCAATTCCTGCTGTTTTTCTTTAAAGCTTACTTCCTGAAACTTATAATAAAATATCGCTCCAAACAGGATTAAGACAAAGAAGATAAAAATTACCGCTACCGTTTCCGACAAATGAATTTGCGCCGACCTGCCTGAAAGCACATTCAAATGTTTTCGATGTTTATTTTGTCCTGGTTTCATTTTAATCTTCTTTATTGTTAATATATGGTAATCTTATTAACTTCTTTATTGTTAATATCCGGTAATCTGGTTCATTATCTTGTTCATTAATCTGATTAATATAAGGTGATGCTGCATTCTTCAAACAATCGTCCATTTAAATGTTTCAGCCTTTCGGCCATCTCTACAATTTCCACGCAGGAAGAGTCCGCTAACAGGGAACAAGCGCGAGCTCTCGTTCGATACAATAATAAGGTATCCTGCACATTCCCTTCGGAAGCCGCAAAGCCGCTGACAAACCCCAGGCAATTTGCCGACTCCCGGGGATTTTGATAAAATTGTTCCAGCTCTGTAATTTTCTGCTCATAAATTTCGGCAATGAGACGAATTCTCTGGTAGGCTTTCTGCATGTTGCAGAGATAATTCTCGGGGTCATCAGCAAAGATAGCCCCGTAGAGAGCCGCATCGCGGTGATCGGCTTTAGAAACTATGGGCACGGGCTGCTGGTTTAATTTTTTCCAAAACGGCCCTTCTTTAACAAAGAAATTGGCTTCTTTATTAGCGGTAAAAGAAACTGCAGTAACGTCTTCATTTTCTAAAACCAGCAGTTGTTCAGGAATCCGGCTGCCAGCTTGAATTTGGCTGCCATCAGCATCTACAATCCTAACTTTTACTTTAGTGCTCTTAACTTCTATTTCAGAGAAGGAATTAATTTTTTGAGTATTAATAGACAATTTATTATCGCTATTACCACTATTACCGCTATTACCGCTATTGCTGCTGTCAACGGCCCCTTCAATAAATTCCTGGCTTAAGCCCTGGCCTTCCCCCAAGAAATAATAGTGGTTAAAATCGGAAGTAACCATCAAAAAATCGGTGATTTTAAACGGCAGAAAGTACGGCAGGCTCCATAAGATCAAGCGCGAACCCTGCAACTTCTTGGAAGCAAAAATAGGATCCAAGCTGTTTTGCACTCTGGCGGGAAGCCCGACAACCCCATATTCGCTGACTCCTTCTTCGCAGGAAAAATAAAACGTCTGTTCTGACAACCCGCCCAGAGGGATGCTGCTCTTGGTTTTTTCAGAAACCTGGGCCCCGGTGATTATTGATTCCATTATTCTGACCACATCCGCAGCCAAATTCCCTTCCGAGATAACCTTTTGCCGGGCAATAATGCCGACAAAAAACAACAAAATGACCGCTCCGGCGATGAGTACATATACCCAATTAAACGTTACTTCAATCTGTCCCGCTCGGTTAGTTTTCATTTTTTAAAATAAATTTTCTATGATAACCCTCTAACCTTAGTTCCATCGCCCTGCCCTTCTAAAATTAAGGAAAATTTTCCCTGCCTAATGGGAACGCAAAGAAATCCCTGCTCTAAACTAATTTTGGAAACTTTAAGCCGCGCTTCAGCTGGAGGAGTTAAAAAGACATTTTCCTCTTCAGTTTCAAAGCCCGACGATTCTTTCCAGACCTGGCAGGCGACTTGATTTAACTGGCACAGAGCCGCGGCCTCTTCCGGGCTGGGAACGTAGTCCAGATCAATAAAGCAGATTTGATGAAAAATCCCCGGCGCTAAAAATTCTTCCTTTCTAACCGCGCCAAATTCTGAACGCAGTTGTTCAACTGAATTTTCCAGATCGGATTTAAACTGAATAAATTCTATTTTCTGGGCATCTTGGATAAAACCCAGTATAGCCTTTATGCCAAAAATCATAATTAACGCAAAAGTAACCAGAGTTATAATATAAACAAAAATCTGGCTTACTCCTGCTCCCTGGCGGTTCATTTGTTTGCGCCTCTCTTGGCAATCTTTTTGAGTTTGGAAAAAATATCTTCTCCCTCTGTTGCGCTAGATGCGCCAGAGTAAGTTTTTTTCTTTGAAGCCAAAGATTCCAGCTGGCCAAAAATGCTTTGCTTTTGTTTGCCAGAATCGGAACGCGCTTCTTCTTTTTTACTTTCTTTTTTGCTAATAGGCCCAGGAGCTGCCTTTCTGACTCCTGAAGCCGCAAATTCAGTTCTCCGCCCTTCATTTATTCCTATCGCCTGTTGAATTTTGGATAAGGGCGAAGCGGCGAATTCGCTGAAAATATTTTTTCTGCTTTTGGCCTTGGTCTTTTGCAGCCGCTCCAGCCGCTTTCGCAGCAAATCTCGTTTCCAGGCCGGAACGGGCTCGCCAGCGCTGACTGC
Organism: Candidatus Woesearchaeota archaeon; assembly: GCA_018303045.1. GTDB lineage: Archaea > Nanobdellota > Nanobdellia > Woesearchaeales > GW2011-AR9 > JAGVYX01. The sequence goes on along the minus strand of JAGVYX010000001.1, from coordinate 17,000 downwards.
CGGTTTCATTAATGGCCTGGGCTGCATTGATGGGCCAGCTCTGGCTGGAGCAGAATGATAGTAATAGCTCAAATAGCCCATTCCGCCGCCCATTAAGGCCAGCCCTATCGCCAATAAAATCCAGGCAACTAAATTAGTTTCATTTATAATATCTGAACCGCCATCAATTGGCGCTTTGGGAGTTTTGGCGTCTTCTTTGCAGGGATGAGTATTATCAACAGATTCTTCAAGATTGGATCGGCGATCCTGATCATAATCTTCTTTATTGTCAGAAATTCCATCAGCATCGCTATCTATAGCGGTGTAATCTAACGGGCAGTTGAGGGAATTATACTGCTGTTCCCAGGAATCAGGCAGGCCATCTTTGTCGGTATCAATATCTTTCTCTCCTGCAGAAACATCGCCCTCAGCGCAGCCTTCCTTACCAACAACTTTTCCCGGCAGTGTTTCTTTGCATTGGTCGCAGCGATCCTTAATGCCATCGCCATCACTATCCAAAAAGACCGCTTCTCTTCTGGCCGTGTGGTTGTTTCCTAAGAAATCTTCAACATAATAACAGATCCACCCAGTTTTGCTAAATTCTAATTTCTTGCCATTGTAAGGCAAAGCTGGCGCGCATTTATCCGCGGTAGCCTCCTGGCCATAGCGCAGGGTTGAGCAGCCAACTTTGTCTGTGCAACGCATTTCCACTGAGATAGACGAACAGGCAGAATTATCTTCCACAAATTGGATTAACGGAGCCGCTCCATCATCCGCGCAGGCGGAATGATTGCGTGAAACAATCATAACACCGTCGCTTTCTTTGGGTTTTCCGACATTTCCGGCCGCATCGGTGGCGGCAGCTTTCACAATGTAAGTATGGTTTACAAATAATTCGGAGGTATTAATCAGCAAAGGATTTTTTCCATCGGTACTTCCCTGCAGGACTTTTATTCCGCTAATAGAACCTACCTTACCAGTTCTTTCCCCTAAATCAAACAATTCGTAAGCGTAAGAGCTTAAATTTTTGCTTTCGTTGGTATAAATAAAAATATTAAGGTAAGGAGAGCCGCAGCTGTAATTTCCATCGGCGATTTCCGTGATCAGCGGCGGGGTTAAATCAATATTAAATCGCGACGGGGCATGCCTGGCTTCGCCTTCAATTAAGCACTTAATATCTAAGACGTACTCGCCCTCAGCCAGATTGGTTAAAGCCGAAGTGTGCATTAAGCCGGAACTGGCTCCAAAATAAATATAAGTCTCGTTTTGCTTAAACTGGCAGGCGGCTTCTTTATTGGTTTCAACTCTCAACTCAATATTTTTGGACGAAAAAGATTGGCCGTCAGGGAATACTGAAACAATATTGCCCAGCTCAGAATAATCTACATTAAAAGTTATCTCTTCAACATCAGAAGTATCTCCGGCGCCGTTAGCGCACTGGGCATTTAAGCGATAGTCCTTGGTCCTGCCCACAAAATTGATATGGAAAATGTCTTCATGATTTAATCCCAGTATCCGTTCTGAAGCTCCGGGGAAGGAAAATTCCATCGTCTGGTATTCTGCGCTGCCGCCGCCATCTGAATTGTCGCTGTATTTGCACAGGGTTTTGTCATCGGTATTAACTTTTAACTTTGTAGCTATTCCTTCGATAATTTTATCCGGATCGGCTAAGGCCGTTAAGATTTCCGGAGCTGTCGGATCGTACTCTAAATTAAACTGCTTCTCCGGCCCGATTTCGCCATCGGCATTAATGCATTTAACAAATAATTTCTTAACCCCGCCGCTGGAATGATAGGTGCTAAACACCGCTGCCGGGAAATTATCCACAACATATTTGCCGTCGGCATTGGGGCTCAAAATTTTGTGGCTCGGCGTATTTTCATAATTAAAGCCGGAATTAAAATCAATCCGGCATTCCGTAGTAGGCACCCGGGTAGAAAATTGCAAGGGGAAGGCCGGCTGATTGCTAACGCCCCAGGTTTGATCATTATAACTATAAGCTAAAGGTTTTTCCAAAGCAATTCCAAATCCGTCAATAATTGCCGAGCCGCAGGTAGCCTGAACAACTTGATTTCCAGCTAAGTCCGTGGAATAGTAGCAGATTCTTGATGATTTTTCCAGGCTTAGAGCTTCCGTAAATTCAGTAAAGCTGTTTAATTCAGCAAAGTCGCATTCTTCGCCCAGGCAATAATAAGTTTTGTCGCAGGCAAACCCCTCTCCAGAATTGCATTCAAAAGAAATGCCAACTTTTTTGATAAAGAATTCTTCCCAGCCATATTTAATCGGCCGGACTTCGCGCGAGCCTTCCGTCAAAACAATTTCTGTAACTGGAGCAGTGAAATCAACCACAAAATTAAAATATTCTTCAAAAACCTCATCGGCATCCAGCAATTCCCGGCAGACAATTTTGTGGGTAGCTGCATAAGCTTGTTCAAAAAATCCCGGAAGGGCTGCCGTTTGGTGGGTTTTCCCTGTTGAATCGGTAACAAAATCGGCAATTTTCTGATAATTATTATTTTGGCTGCCGCTAAATAATTCACAGGTCGCGCCAACCTGCGTTGCCGCTCTAAAAACTATCGCCGTTTCTGCCACTGCGCCATTTAAAGGCGGATGAATAATTTCAATATCCTCCTCTAAGTCAAAAACATAAGTTTCTTTTTTGGCTTCCATATTGCCATAGTCATCTTCGCAAGTCACATTTAATGAATAAGAAATTCCATTAAGGCCGGTGAAAGAAGCGGTTTTCTGCACCACTTCTCTTCCAACAATTTTTTGCTCGCTGGCTCCAGTGGGAATTTCTTTCTTCAGATTAAAGGCGCATTTCGCGGGTTCGCGCAGCCCTTCCAGATTAATTTCCAGCGCGGTAAGGTCCGCTGCTGTAGTGATCTGTTCGGAAATTACGAATTCCGGATTTACATTATCCACATAGGCCAATGATTCTTTAACATTCTCCTGGTTGGAATATTTATCCTTGGAATAATATCGAACTAAAAATGTTTCCCCAGCAATTTTTTTATCTTTTAGCTCTGGCGATTGCAATAAATTCGCCAGAACCGTTTCTTGGCGATTTCTTCCTGAATAAGGCATTCCCGATTCAGAAAATTCACAAGTTCCCGGCGAATTAGCGCCTGCGAGGCAGTAATGAAAGCTGCCCAGTAAACTTTCATTGTCTTTTCCTTCAAAAGATATTTGCTGGTTTTTATTGGAAACTGAAATGACGCTTTCGCCTAAAATGGTCGTTTCCGGCGGGAAGTTATCAACAATGCATTCAGCGTATTCTCTTCCAGTGTAAGCAGCGCAGTCATCCTGGATGTTGGCATCGCCGTCCTTGATGCAGGAGCCGCCATTCCAATAACACCTTTTCCAGCCGCAGCTGTCGGCGGAAGGAAACATTTCGCCGTTATTATTTCTAACAGCTTCGCCGCCGGTGCATTCCAACTCTGTAGTGTAGGAGTAACAGTTATTAATTTCCGTTGCCCTGCTGCCGCAGTTCGAACAGAAGGACAAGGCTTCTCCCTGCGAGGGATGGTTAGAATAGCACCTTCCTAAATTTGCGCAAACGTCAGCCGTGCAAAAATAGTTTTCAAAAATTCCGGCTTTAGAACTGCATAACGAGCATTTATCATCCGAATCATAATCTTCAGCTGCGCAATAGCCCGTTCCGGTTTCCGGCGTAACGGCTTCCGCTGGAATGGCTGGAAGCCCCAACAGACTATAATCTACTAGCTCTACGCTGTCATAAGCTGCCGAATCTACCCATCGGCAAGCCGTGGCGGCGCAGTTATTAATTTCACAGGCTCCTTTACTTAAATAATCAAAACAACTCTTAATAGTAGCACAGCTTTGGCATAAATTAGTTATCGTTTTGGGCGAGAAATCGTAATAACAGAAATTAGTAATCGTTTCTGGTTCCGGATCGGCAACGCCGTAACACATCGCCGAGGTATGGTATAAGCCGAAAGGCTGGGCTCCGGAAGATAAGCAGATTCCGGCATTTTTGCACTCAGCAGCGCCTTCCGAGAGGCGGGCGCAATAATAATCGCTCTCTCCAGGAACATCGCGTTCGGAACAATCTGTCCAAACGATTAAATTGTTGGCATTATCGCAGGTAAGAACCTGTTTCTGGTTAGTCACGTCGCAAAAGGTTGCCCAGCGCTGGGTAAGATCATTATATTTTCCTTCACAAATTTTGTTTCCCAGGGTTATGGAAGAAACTGTCGGCTGAGGCGATTTTCGGCCGCGGTCGTATAAAGCGGTTATTTCATAAGTATAAGTTTGCCCCCATTCTAAATCATTCTGATCTAAAAACAACCTTTTTGCCGCTTGGAAGGTCAATTTTGGCCCAATTTGCCGGTCGCCCTGGCGCTTGACCAGTTCATAACCTATTGTTTCCGCGCAAGGCCGGCCCCATTTCAATTCCACTTCTTTTTTCCCGGGAAGGGCCGAAACCAGAAATAACTCTACATTCTTTTCCGTCCCTGGCTCACTGCATTCTCCTAATTGCGCTGCCAGCAACAATTCCGCAGATACAGTAGAATCGCGAGTTATGGCCGCAGTAAGAGGCTCAGATTCATAGAGCGCTTCATATTCAAACCGCGCAGTAATCAGATGTTCTCCAATAGGCAGAGGAATTTTAAACCGCCCGTCCGGCGGCTGGGAAAAGCCGCGGAAAACGCCGTCCACAAAAATTCTGACTGCCGCAGTATTCTGAAAGTTGCCAAAACCTTGCAGGTCTACTTTAGTTATGCCAGTAATACCTTGAAAGGGCTGCTGCAATAAGACTAGATCATCAACTGCGGTAGTTTGTCCTTCGGTTACCTGGGCATTAGATGGCAAGGAAGATCGGAATCCATCCTTGGCCGCACGAAGAGTATAGCTTCCCGCCGGCAGGGTAATAGTAAACTGTCCATCGTTCTGCGACAAGGCTTGTTGGTCTGGATTGTTCCCCCAGGAGATTATAGCCCCGCTTACTGCCTGGCCCTGTTCATCAACAACCCGGCCATTAATTACCCCGGCTCCGGCTAGTTTGGTGAGAGTTATGTCTTTTCTAAATTCGACCGCATTGGAAGTTAATTGAATGGTAAACGCTTCTTCCCGATAACCTGGAGCTGTTACTCTGACCGTCTTGGCTCCGACCACCAATTGATCAAAAGAGTAGCTTCCCGCAGCCGGGTCAGCGGTAATAGAAGTATCCGTTCCCTGGATCTGCAAAGTTACTGTCGTTTCCGGAGGAGCGCCATTCTGGTCCGTCACCATGCCAAATAATCGAGCATAATTGATCTGCGCCTGGCAAATATTCTGCTGGCAGAGCACCTGATTCATCCCGGCAGAATTATCAAAAATTCTTTGGCTCAGGGGCACTTCCGCTCGGAAAGATCGCAGGTTGCACTGGTATTCATTAACGCCATAATTGCAGCTTTCAAAGTTAGTTTTAGAAACGCGGCAGCAGCCCGGCGCGCATTGAGAATTAAAATCAACAACCTCCTCGCCAGCCTGATATTGTACGTTTAACCCTAATTGCCGGCACCACCCTAAAGCATGAGTCTGGCAATCAACAGTGCAGGTTGCCTGCTGGCATTCCACAAATTCTGAACAATCGCTGCCTTCGGCAAAATTAATATTCATATTGCAGCCAGTATTGGCATCGCAATCGGCCTGGGCCTCGGCAGAATCAACATTGGGCTGGCAATACAAGGTTTCATCGCTGCCCAGATAGGTATAACAGCCCGGAGCAGCCTGGACGGAAATAGTTGATAAAACTAGTATAATTATTCCTAGAACTAACAAAAACCAACCTCTTTGTTTACCTGTCATCTATCTCAGCTAGATTAATAATTTATAGTTTATAAAGCTTCCGAGAATAAAAGATGGAAAATTAAAGAGAATTTTGGATTATTTATTTTCATCAATAACAGAATTGGGGATTATTCATTTTCATCAATAAAATTTTCTAAGGCTTACTTTTTCCCAGCAACGTTCGCAAGTCGTCTATGGCTTTTTGAATATCTTTTTTAATCTCCTGCGGATTTACCGGCGAAACCTTTCCAACCCATTTGGTTTTTGATAAATGTATTATTTCTTCCAGATTTTCAAAAGCCTTCTGCTCATATTGGGATAAACGGCGCAATTTATGCTTTTTCTTTTCCAAGACACGGTTTAGGGATTGCAATTGGCTGAAAATATCTTTCGGCGTATCGGCAATAGCTAATCCCGCTTCGGCAAGAAACGCTTTAATTTCGTGTTGATGCGCTTTTTTCTGATGGCTTTTTTGCAGGGCTTGTATTTTTTTCTGCTTCCGCGGATTAAACCTTAATGGCTCAAAAATTACCGATGGCCCTTCTTTAAATTCGTCCACTCTAAGTTTAAGCCAGAATTGGGGGATCAAATTCTTGGAATAAGCGTAATAAACCGCTACCGCCAAAACAATTAATGACAATAATATCCACCACAAAGGACTGGTTCCTTCCGAGAGCTTGCTGGCTGCAGCGGCTTTATCAATTATTGGAAGTTCATCAACCGCATCTTGCCGAACATTTATTGGCGGTTCATTGGCTGCTTCCTGCTGGGCATCCTGCTGAGCAATTACCGGCAGCGGCAAAGTTGTCTGGCAGGAAGAAACAGCCTGGCAGGGAGTTGAAGAGATGTGAATGGCTGGATTGCAGTCCGGATAAAGGGCGCATTCGCTCTGGGCCTGCTGCAAAGGAATGTCGGTGCAGTAAAAGTTATTATCCTGAAAGAGGAAGCATTCGGCAGCAACAAAATTAGATAAAAGCAGTGCTGACACTATTAAAAAAAGTATTTTCATCCGGACGGATCACCTGAACAAATCGGCCTTCTTTGCTGGTTTAGGGTACAAGTTCCTTGAAATTTAGAGTCAAAATTACTATCGCATTTATTTTGTTTTTCAACATCATTTTCATCACATCCCAAATGGGCAAAAAAAGTATCATCATTAGTGGGTTTAACTTCGGAAACAAATTCATTAAGCTTATATTCACTATCTGAAGAAAACCTAATAGCTTGGTTTATTTCAACAACTATTTCTTTCCCTTTCGAAAATTCTGCGCAGCCCATTGTGCCATGGCACCAGCCTTTTTCACCATTTTCATCTGTAACGTAACTCCAAGCTTCTTTGCCTTTACAAGCACGCTCAACTTCTCCGCAGGAGCTAAGTTGCGGATCGCCACATTTTAACCCTTCAGATAAACTAATGATTCTCCCGCCGCCACGCTGGTCGCCAAAACAAACATTGCCTCTTACCCCGTTGCAGGTGTAAGTTTGCGTGGTTAAAATATAGCCTGGAACAAAGTTAGGGTAGCCTTCAATTCTTCCGTAGCAGCTAGGAGTAGTGTCCTGATAGCAAGGAGTTCCAGCAAGAGCGATCCGCCATTCGCCTTTGTTAAAATTATCCTTAATAAAAGGATTGTCTACTACTGGATCGGCTGGATTGCCATCTGGAAAGTTTATATCTCCAAAACAGCAGGCATGCGTAGCTAAAAATGGATTAATTTGTTCATCGCCTTGAGGGCTGTTTAAATTAGTCGTCCCAGGATTTAAACCAAATTTTTCTTTATGTTTGGGATACGAGTAAGGATGTTCTGGATTTCGATAAGGTATGCATCCTTTAACCTCCACCTTAACTTCATTGGAAGAAACTGCCGTGTCAACTCCACAGTATGTTGCTGTCGCTTTCAAAGAATATGTTCCCTCTTCACTAAAATACTCCCTGGCTGGATTTTGCAGCTGGTCTGGAAAATTAAACTGATTAATATATTGAGGATCGGTATAAAAATTTAAATCTGCGCAGCTTCCAACGGTCAGGCTTCCTGACACAGCAGATCTTTCCGCTGGAAAGCTAAAACAGTTGTTAGTTTGTCCAGCAATTCCCAACCCAGGTTTGATAAGCCAAATCTAAATAATAAGGATCTTCACGCGAGAGAAAGTATTTTTCATTAATTTTATGGGCTTCTCCAGTGGTAAACGGAGAATTAATCTTAATATTTGTTGCTAAAGGCTGGTCTACCAGGACTCGGACTTCCTGAAAATCGTCTTTATGCGTATCGCCGGCCCGGGCTTTGAAGATATAGGGTTCTGGTTTAGGAACAATTCTCAGAACTGATTGCAAACCAACAAAATAACCGCTGCTATCCATGGCCCATTCGGTATCAGGAAATTCAGCCGGCTTTTCATAAGAAAAAGTGGGCCTGTCTTCATCCGGATCCAGAGCGGTAAGGTTAATGCTGATCGCTCCTAGGCTAGCATCTCCCTGCAGGACCAAATAATCGTAGCCGGAAACTGGACAAGCTGAGCGATTGACATAATCCAGAGCCGGCGGCCGGTTCTGCCGGACAAACTGGTAAGTGTATTCCCCGCCGCTGCCGGAAATAATTTTATCTTTCGGCAAAGTAAATTGATACAGATCATCGCCATTCAGCAAAGGAAAAGTTTTCATTCTTAAGCCCAAAGCCGCGTGCTGGGATGACCTGGTGCTCTGCTGGCAGACTCCTTCCTGATCGCAAAAGCCAGGAATTATTTTTTCATTTTTATACTTAAATGAAGGCTTTAGCAAAACTTCTTCCGTATAATTAAAATCTACATATTTCTGGTCATTCCTCAATGGAAACAGAACCGCCGCAGTCAATAACTGATCGAAGTCCGAGGGGTAAGTAAAATCAAACTGGGAAATATGAAAAAATTCCCCCTGTCCGGCTTTCAATCGCAAAGGGTAATTAACTTTTACGGTAATTACTCCGGTATTGAACGCTACCCGAAATTTGACATCGGCAGATGTTTCTACGGCAGCTACTTCGTTAATTTCGCTTCTTACCAATTCCTCGACGCATTTGACCGTCTGCGAAGTAAGAAATCGCTCCAAATCGGCCTGAATAAACCGTCGGTCTAATTTAATAGTTCCAAAGCCCAGCGTGGTATTGGGATAGTGATAAGAACAGAACGCCGGGCGGTTTTGGTCGTCTAAACAAGGATACGCATTTGGGTATTGGGGATATTTTAATGAATTTAATGAATCATCAGCAATTCCATAAAAAAGGCGGTTCCCTCCAACAGTAACGCCGGTTACTGCTTCCACAAACGGCTCCCTTCCTCCCGGCTGGCCGCTCCAGATCCGTCCTTGCTGGCCTAATAAAACCAGACCGCGTTCCATGCCTTCCTGAAGACAGCGATCCACATAAATCCGCAGGGCTTCTTTAGTAAAAATATCCGAATAAATTCTTTCCTTGGTTTTGGTCAATTGCTGTTTCTGCAATGACGCGGATAATTGCAGCAATCCCAGAAAAATAAAAAAGATTACCAGCCCTACAATGATAAATAAGGTAACCTGCCCTTTCCTAGAAATACAATTGCTAGTTTTAGAATTACAACTATCTAAATTTCCTCTTTTTTGGTACATTCTAAATTCTGAGAAGTTACTTAAACTTATAAAAGTTATTACTGAACGAAAGAAATTTTTAGAGAAAGAGAGAGGGGGGGAGAGAGATTAGAGTCTAAAATATAGACCTAAATGCATTTCCTGTAGCAGAAAACCCTTCCTGAAATCCTTCTTGGAAACCAGCAACGAGCCCTATTGCAAAATTCACCAGCAAAATGAGGATAAGTATTGAGCAAATAATCAAAAAGATTATTCCCAAGCTGTATTCTTTCTTTTTAATTAATATTACACTATTGACAATTACCATAATGCCGAATACGAAATAAATTAATTCGGCGATAACTTTAACCAAGGTTATTGGAACAATAATATCTGCTAAAAGCGCGATAATTACAACAATAAAATAAATTATTGTCTTTTTTTTAAGAAGATCCATTACTTAATGATAGAACTAAGAACTATATAAATATTTCTTGTTTGTGTATGTATTAAGTTTGGGGCTTTAGCATCAATATGTGAAGCTCTTCGATAATCTATAGCAAGGATTTTTCGGAGTTCCAGAAAGAAAAATCCGCTTGTCGAAGATAAAACGCAGCTGAACCAATGCTAAAGCCGTAAGAGAACTTAATACATACTTGTTTGTGTTAAGAAAAGTATAACTAGTTATACTTTTAAAGAAAATTTTAAATAGTTGAGCGTAATTTAACAATTAAAATGGACATCTGCATTAAAAATATAAATAAGAATAACTGGCTGGATTTCAAGTCTGAGTCTCTCAAGCATGGCTTGCATCTGGGTGAACTCTTTAATGAAATTATAAATGAACACCTTAAAAGATGCACGGGGGGGAATTGGGAGAAAGTTTTATACGGGGAAAAAAAGTGTAAAGGCATTCTTTCACTAGCTGACCTTAAGAAGATTAGATCTGAATTTCGAGAAAAAATTAGTTTGCGCAATTAAACATGGGATTTGTTCTGGACACGTGTATTTTAATCGAAATAGAAAATGGCAATAAAAAAGTCATTCGAAAAATTAACGATTTAAAACATGGCCAAGCCGATGAATTCTTTATTACTTTTTTTACTTATTGCGAATTTTATTATGGAGCCATCAACAAAAGCGAGAGAAATAAACAGAAAGTCGTAGAGAGATTAAAAAATTATAAACTGCTAAATACTTCCCAAATAACCGCAATAACTTTTTGCGAGCTTCTTATTGAGTCTAAGAATAAAGGAAGACCAATCCCTTATTTTGATCTGTTAATTGCAGCCTTATGCTTAGAACGGGGCTTTACCCTGCTAACTCAAGATAAAGATTTCCAGGAAGTGCCTGGATTAAAGGTCAAAATTTTGCTTTAACTTTAATTAATCCCTTATTTGATGATGTTTAAAAACATCAGCCAAAGAATCAAATCAGCCCCATTTAAAAACTTAATTTTATTCCAGCCCTATTCTTAACTTAGCCGTCAATTCCGGCCACAGAAATTCTGCAGCTTTAACGGCTTCCACCCGCTGGATGTCTCCATCAGTTATACAGGAAATCAACTTAAGGCCGGAAGCTGATTCTAGCAATTCTAGATCCAAGCCTGGCTGAGCAATTCTTTGTTCTTTCAGATATTCGCAGACCGGAGTATCAAAATTCTCATATTCAGCGATAATTATTTTGTCTTGCTTAGACGTTTGCTCCTGCAAGGCCAAAACTCTGCGGCGGCCTTCTTTAGCAGAGTAGATTTCCCGGAAATTCTTGACTTTGCTGAAAAAGTCTTCCGTGGTCAAATCTCCCTGTCTGGAGAATAGGCTCTGAAAGAATTCTATAATGGCGTTGACTGCGCCCGGTTCCGGATCTAAGCCGTCTTTGCTGAACCAGGCGGCGTTCCAGCCTTCATGGAAAAATAATCCGCCCTGGCAATCCTTGAACTTTCCGCTGCCCGCGCAGGTCGGGCTTTGCCGGCCCAGCGATACCACAAAAGAATTGGGATCATCCAGTAGTTTATTTAACGTCGTAGCTAAAGCGGTTTTGTCATTAAACAATAAAACACAGGCATTGTTGATGCAGGTATTTTCTTCGTCAGAAACCAGTTCCGCAGCCGCGCTGGACTTAATAGCCGGAAAACAAACTTTTCGCGGCTCCTCGCCGATCCCCTGCGGAGCGGTGGACAAGTCTACGCCCTGTAATAATCCTTTCTGGTTATCATTCAAATTGGTGAAAACATCATTAAAATTGGCGCAGTAAAGGCTATGGTCTTTATCGTTGCCCACCCGAGCAAGCATTTCCTGGGCTAAAAATTTGGTGCGGCTGCTCCAGTTGCCTTTATCGCAATAATTGTCGAGGATATATTCGCCGTTATTAATGCAAGTTGGTATGTTTCCGGCATAAAAATCAGGAGCCTGGAATCTAGCTTCCCCTCCTTCCGTGGAAGGCCTTACCAAGCATTGCTCATTAGCGTTGCAGAATCCATTCAGATTATTTTTCCAGTCCTTTTTGATTGCTGGTATACCCATTTCCCGGCCACGCAGCGGTAATTCCGGCCTTCTTCGACTTCCTCTGAAATGGTGGTGTAATCGGTCATCGGCTCGACGCAATGGTAGCCGTTCCAGCAGTAATTCTGCGGGCAGCAGGCGGCTGCCGATCGGGGAGCGGTTTGCGGATTGCTGAACGAGTATTCAGCCGGGCCTAATTCGTCAATTATCTGCAGCATTGCCTTGGAGAAAACGCAATCGGTGATTTCTAATTGAACATACGCGCCATCGCCGGTATTAATGTCATCGCCGTTATTTACTGCGTTTTCCCGCGTCTGCCCGTTTTGGTCAACCACCAGCAGTTTAGCGCGGCAATGGTCTGCGGTCATGGAGAAACGCAAATTCGTGTTCTTTTCCACCGAAATGCGATTCGATTTAAGAACATGGGTTCCAGGAATGGTTATCTTTTTAGTTGCTTCATCTTTATTCTGCAGGATAAAACTTTGCTTATTTCTTATCGAGGTTAAAACTGTCCCGGATTTTTCCAGAACATCCCAGCCGGGAATATCGTTTCCGGCAAATTCATTAAATTTAGCATTAGTTAAAATGTTTTTTCCAGGAACGGCTAAAGAGATGTTGGTTAATTCTGCAGGAGCAAAGTCCTGAGCGATAACCTGCAACCCGGCTTCTTCTCCGGCAACGGGATCAACGCCTTCATATTCTTTCAGAGGATTTTTGCTCCAGGTATTTACGGTAGTTGTTCCCGTTTCGACAGTGTGGGAATAAGCGCAATATGCCCCCATTTTAACCGAGCAGTGCTGCAGGTTGTTATTGGTTTTAATTTTATTATTTCCCTTCAGATACTCTGCCGCGCTGCAGCCAAAAAACTTAAACGAGTCCGCGCCATCAATCTTTTCTCTGGCAAACAGAACTTGCTGGGAAACTTGTTTGGCTTTAAGATTTCCGGCAACGGCAAATTGCTGATTAGGTTTAGTGATTAGCGTTTCATCTTCAGGGCGATTGCCAGTGACGAAGTACAAGTCATATAATCCGGGGTGTTCGTTGGTTATTGTGTATGGCGGATTGCCTGGCAACGGGAATAAACATTCGCCGTTTTTGGGCTGGCAGGCATAGGAAAATGTTTGAGGAGTTTTTACAGCGGTTTGTGGTGTGGACTGTAGCGACACTTTATCCAAATTTAAAGAAAATTTCAAAAACCCTCCAGAAAAGTCTGTCAAACTGTTTATTTCAATAGGATTAGATTCCAAAATATCTCCCGTTTTAGTAAGGAATTGTACTTTAATGTTCTCTGCATTTGGAGAAAAATCGCGAATAAACACAGAATCCACACTATACCCTTCACCTGAACAAACCGAGTTTGCCACGTTTTCCTTCTGAAATAAAACTGGATTTTTTAAAGATAATTTCCCTGTATACGTTTTAACTGCTTTATCCCACCGGCAAGTTCCTTCGACGATAAAGTGAGTGATTACATTTTGATTGCGTGTTTGAGCCATCGGGATCGTATTTATATTTCTATTTTGTACGAGCGAGAGTTCTGTTGGATAAGTTTGATCGGTATTCCAAAACCTAACGTCTGAATTAACATTTAAATTCGTAATTTTTGCATTGATAAGTTCACCTTCACCACAGTTTAACACCGTTCCCAGTGGCCGACCTAACAGATCTAGATCTCTCCGCTGAGAATTTTGGGAAGCGGATATTTTGTTAGAACAACTGACCTCAAGATGTACGTTTAGATCTTCTTCCGGAAAAACCACTTCATAATTTTCCTCTCCATACCCAACCTTAAACTCCACATCCATCACTGTATCTCCGGATTTCAAAGGTAAAGAATTCCAGCAGGCATAATAATCCGGATTAGCTACTTCGCCAAACGGCTTGCTTTTGCCGGCATAATATTCACTTTTGATGTTGCCGCAGCAGCTGGCAGTTCTAACATCTACCTCATCATTATTGCCCAGCCAGGTTTCTTTTCCATACAATGCCGCGCATAAATTCTCCGCATTAATGTTCTTAGTGGTATCTCCCTGGTCAATATCGGTTATCCAGGACCATTCCTGGGGAGAAGACTGCCCTGAACATAAGAAATTATTATTCATATTGCTCAAATAAACATTCCTGACCAGGATTTTCTTGGAGCTTTCAATCAAAATGCTTCTCACGGCTTTCAATTCCGGCAGGTCTGCTTCCACGTGCATGAAAGCGTTTTTTCCTTCGCGGTCTTTATAGAACGGGCTGTTGGTGATATCGCCTAACACGTTCTTTTTAAAATAAATAACATTTCCCGGCCCCAGGATCGTCACCGTAACCTGAGTCAGGGGCTTAACGTTCTCTTCCTCAAACTTAACCATGAAATTTAATTTATTATAGCCGGTAAAGTCAAACAAGTAATCTTCGCCATAATAATTCTTAAAGCTGGCAAATCTTTGGCTGTCAATATCCACAACCTGGGCCGGGCCAAAAGTTTCCACGACTTTTCCGCCGTCTTCCAGAGGCAAAGTAAATATCCCTTCTCCCGGCCGGCGGCCTTTGATTCCGATATTGATGGGATCTTTCTCTCCCAAGCCGCTGCCGCACTCCGCCCAGCTGTAATGGCTGCCTTCCTTAAAGCAGGCGAAGCGGTTGGCTCGTTCTTTTAGTGAATTTAAACTTTCATCCGCTCCGCGTTCGGTAGGGCTGGTTAAGGAGCTGGCTGGCCGGCTGGATAATAATTGCTCATTGCATTCATACCAGTTCTGCCCGTTGGAAACGACGTCATATACTTTAAAATTAATTTTTGGTTCATCCTCTTCAGGAAGCTCCGGCTTCTTAACGGTAAAGACGTTAAATTTGGCAGCGCTGCCGGCTTCTAGTAAACACCATTTGCCGCCGCAGCGATTTGAACTCTCAGCAGGCCAGCCGACTGGCAATTGTTCTGCGCTGGCGGCAGTTTCTCCATTGGCAGCTGCCGGTGATTCAAATCCCACCACTTCTTTTTCCTTAGTAACACAAAGATAATTCCCTTCAACTCCATCAACTTTCCCCTTTTCAATAATTTTTCCCGCATCGGCTATCCCATTATATCCGCAGCAGAAGCCTTGACCATCAGATTGTTTTACCCAGGAAAATATTTGCTTGAGGTTATTGTTGGCCTGGACAGTTACATCTTTGCCTTCCAATTCCGAATCAATCTTAATTACACTTCGCTGCTCGCAGGAGTCCTGGTTGGCGTCGCATGAATCTGGAGTTTCGCCATCAAGATTATTGTTTTTTTCTAAAGACAAAACTTCTCCAGTGTCTAGGTTAAATTTAGCATTGCAATCATTATCAATTTGATCTCCGCAGATTTCCGGAGCGCCGGGATTGATGCAGGCCGAGCAGGCGGAATATTTTGGTTTATTGCCGCATTTTCCTCTTACAAATTCTTTCAGTTCATCCTGCGTTTTGAGCTGATAATTGCTTTCTTCAGTCCAATCTATTAACTCTGAACAAACTTCCGGCTCTTCGCTGGATCCGGGAGCTAAATCCCGGCAATCCTGCGATTGCGGAAATCCATCCAAGTCTTTGTCAAAATCTTCTAAAAGAACCCATTCAAATTTGCTGGCGGTTTTTTTCTCGCATTTGTAAGCAAACATCGGCTGATTGATATCCGTGCCAAAAATAGTATTTATCCAGTATAATTTATCTTTTACATTTTGATTGCATTCCAGCCAATATTTGTCGTTGGCGCAGAGAACGCCTTTCTCGGAAGGATTGGGACCAATCTTTAAATATTGAAATATAAAAATTGCGTCTTGTGGTTGATTTCCAAAGATATTTATTGCCGCATCAATTATAGAAGTGATAAATAGTACTGGATTTCCAGTCGCTAAATGAATGAGAAGCTGCACTCCGGAACTAGTAAATTGCGATCCCTCCAAAATCTCCCCTTCAAAGTTACCAAGCGTTTGAATTCTGGCTAGAGCGCTAGCCGCGATCGAATCAATGTTCAAACCAGCCGGCACGCCAAAGGCAGCGCAAGAGTTAGGATCCGGCCAAGGGTCCCATTCTGTAGCATAAAAGATGCAGCCATTGGGCTTAGGAAAGACCACGGAATCACAATTGGTCCCCTGGCCGGTTTCAAGATCCTTAACCTCTCTAGAGCATTGATCTGTAGATTTGGGGCAATAAAAATCAATGGGCGACATGGTCTGACATTCATCTTCATCAACACTATCACAGTCTTCGTCAGTTACATGTATCGCTTCATAACACCTTGCACCTTCAGGATATCCATCAGGGCAAGAAGTGGTTTCTTCACCAGAAACTAAACCCGAGAAGAGAAATATACTTAAAAATACTACTACAACTAACCCTCTTTTTTTACCGTACATAAATACTATATTAAAAGAAATAAATGCTTATTAATGTTTTGGTCGTAAAAAATCTAAAAAACTATCTCCGACTACATTGTTTATACCACTGGCTATTTTCTTTGTCGTTTGCCTCGCAATCTCTTCTTGAAAATGGCCGGTTGGTCTGCCTAAATACATTCGCCACGCTAGCTTTAATTTTAGGCTGGCCGTTAAAACGAACTGCCAGCAGGTCTGGATCTTTTGTAAAATAGCACATAAATTTTTCAGCTAGGTATCTCTGCGATTCAGGCGCATATATGGAAGCATCAATATCATCTATGGTAAACTCCCCAGGGAGGAATAATTCTATAGTAACTGGATCGTACGGCTTGCCGTTACGCGCGCCGCCTTGCATATGGATTGTTCGACCGGCAACAAAACCAACATACTTACTTTCTGGAATATTGCCGTCAACAAAGGTAATAGAACAGTCTCTGCCCACTGGTTCCGAGGTGCCTGCATTACATTCCCCTGCATAAGAAATATGTTTTCCTTTAAATTCGTCGCAATTGCCTATCTCTGAAATTTCTTCTCCATCAGGCCCGTAAAAATGGTTGTTAATTTCCGTGCCGCAGGCCGAAGTAGCGATCGCTGCTGCTAAAACCTTGGCTAAATCAGGATGTTTTATTCTGTTTTTATTAATCATTTTACTCCTTGAGAGAGGCACCTTAATAAATCTTTTGCTCTGAAATTATTGATAACAAGACCTAAACCACGACCTCGACTCTATAGGCGCGCAACCAATTCTAGATGGTTTATCGGAAAGCCCCCAAATGT
>JAGVYX010000070.1 GCA_018303045.1 Candidatus Woesearchaeota archaeon | reverse complement strand
TTTAACGAGCCGATGGAGCCCATCTAATATTTCCCACCTGCCCTTTTCGTTCTTTGCAATGTCAATAGGAAATTTTAAGTTGGAGTTCTTTATTCTGTTATATTGGTATAAGTATTTTCTTTTATTATTCAGTACTTGATTGGGGGTTATTGCATATTTTTTTTTGCCATGCTTCCAGAAAGGAATATCAAACTGCCAATCCAGTTTAGAAAGCGACATTTTAGTTATAGGAACATCAAGAGCCCATACTTTTTTATTAGCTGGTATGCGGCCGAAACAATTATCTGCAAGTATTTTTGGCAATGATTTATCAAACATGCGATTATGATGATTAATCTGCTTTAAATTTTTATCGTTTACGAGTAACGCGATGGTTCAACTTCAAATTGCAACTAGCAACTATTTGTCTTCAGTGCAGAAAAGCGATATAATTGTTACTTTAGTCAAGAACCATTTTGAGTTCAGGCCTAAAGAAATTATTAGGCAGTTGGTTTTCACATTTTTTGCGCTAAAGCCAAAAACTCAATACTTACCTAAAATCACCAGACTTAATACTGCAAAAAAAGAACTTAATTAGCATCTAAATCAAAAGAATGGGGGACTGCTGGCTGATTTTGATAAGTCTGGGGAAGGTCAGCAACATAGACCGTGTATAACTTTCCTAAGTTATCGGTTATCCCAGCATAAATCTTTTGATCCCGCGCATAAATTTTACGAAGAAAATTCTCCATATTCTTGTTAATTTCAGTAATAACCATCTCCCGAATATCATCGGCAGGGTCTAAAAGAGCCATAAATAATAAACTCCTGAAGGTTTTAAAATGCTCAGGTGTATCATCCATTAAATCTTCCAGGGAGATTAGATCTGATTTTGCCAAATAATTAAATTAAAGGAACTGCCTTATATTAAATATTAGAATATAGAGTATTAATTTTTAGTAAGGGATAAGTTATATGGGGCCAGTTATATTATTCTCAGAGCAAGATAAAGCTGGCTTGTCAAGAGCGCCAGGATGATTGGAATCAATGATTTCTGGCTATTTTTGCCTAAACTTAATCCCTTTTTCCTAAAACATTGCTTTTAGAAATAATGCCCTGCAATTGGCCCTTCTCCATAACTAATACCGTAGAAGAATCACGCAACAATTCCAATACCGTTCTTAATCCGGCAGCCGGAGAAATCATCGGAGGAGCATCGGCCATCACATCAATTACTTTTAAATGAGCAATTCGGCCTAAAGAAGAGATCGTTTTTTCCAAAATAGCATTTTCAGTAACTAACCCGCATACCAAAGAATGCTCCAGAACTGGTATTTGGGAAATATTATGTTTTTTCATCAATTTAATCACCTGCTCCAATGAATCTTGTTTGCTTACGGTAATTACTTTTTTAGTCATTACTTCCCCGGCTTTAGTCTCCAGTTTATTTTGATGCTGTTCTAATACCTGAAACAAATTTATCGCCTTAGAATAACTTGGTTCTACCGTTCCAGATTCAATTTTGGCAATTAAACTCTGCGACACTCCCGATTCCCGGGCTAAATCTTTCTGGGCCAGATTATATTTTTTCCTCAATCTTCTAATATCCGAAAGCAAACGCATCATCAATATCAGGATTGAAGTTGATTAATAAAGCTTATGCTAAAATATTCCTATCTGAATAATTCATTCAAAAAAATTTATGAATTCCAGCTTAATACTTAAACGTTAAAGGCATGGAAATTATTGATTTATTAAATAAAGAAAACAGGCAGGATTTAATTAGAAAGAGCTTAGAGCATCCCCGAGTTTCGATGAGGCGATGCAATGCGCCAACTATCGCCGCGCTTATTGATAATGTTATTTATGCTGTTGGAGAAGCGCTGAAGGAAATACCAGCCAATCATTCTCTTTATGCTGCTTATGCCGCATTGCAAGTCGAATATCCATTGCATTTTACATCTAAAACCGAAAAGTATTGGAACTAATAGCAAATCTCGTTAATAATGGAACTTCCCGAGATTTACTATAAGGAGGATAACTATGGCCAACAAACAGAATTTTTTATTTACCAGCGAAAGTGTTACTGCCGGCCATCCGGACAAAATCTGCGACCAGATTGCCGATGGAATATTAGATGCTGTTTTAGCCCAGGATTCACACGGGCGAGTAGCTATCGAATGCTTAACTAAAACCGGTTTTATAGTTATTGCCGGCGAAGTTACCACGACTGCCCAAGTTGACTTTCAAGAGGTAGCCAGAAGAACTATTACCGATATCGGTTACGATAATACCGAATTAGGACTGGATGGGAAAACCTGCGGAATTCTGCTGGCTGTTTCCAAACAATCGCCGGACATTGCTCGGGGTGTTAATGAAGGAATTGAAAAAGAGCAAGGCGCCGGAGACCAGGGATTAATGTTTGGTTATGCTACTAATGAAACACCTGAATACATGCCCCTGCCAATCATTCTGGCTAATAAATTAACTAAACGGCTGGCTGAAGTAAGAAAATACAAAGAATTACTATACTTAAGGCCGGACGGAAAATCGCAGGTTACCGTTGAATATGAAAACGGCCTTCCTAAACGAGTAGATACAGTGGTTATTTCCACCCAGCATTCACCGGCCGTGGATTATGAAACATTAAAACAGGAAGTTATGGAAAAAGTCGTCAAGCCGATTTGCCTGGATTATTTAGATGACCAAACTAAATTTTTTATTAACCCTACCGGCCAGTTTGTTATCGGCGGGCCAGTGGCCGATGCCGGAGTAACTGGAAGAAAAATTATCGTTGACACTTACGGAGGATTTTCCCGCCATGGCGGAGGAGCGTTCAGCGGCAAGGATCCCAGCAAAGTAGACCGCTCAGCAGCTTACTATTGCCGGTACGTGGCCAAAAATATTGTAGCGGCTGGTTTAGCCGAACGCTGCGAGATTCAGGTTTCTTATGCCATTGGAATAGCTAAGCCGGTGAGCATCTTAGTTGAAACCTTTGGCACCAACATTATTCCTGAAGAAGAGATTGTTAGCCTAGTAAGAAAACATTTTGACTTTCGGCCTAAAGAAATTATTAGGCAGTTGGATTTGCTAAAGCCAATTTACCAGAAAACCGCTGCTTACGGACATTTTGGCCGACCAGAATTTTCCTGGGAAAAATTGGATCGTGCTGAAATTTTAAAGAAAGATTCCAGTTTAGCGCCGGTGATTGAAAAAATTGAACCTAAGAAATAAGATCAATTGCGCCTAAATTATTTTTTTATAAAATTCTTTCCTGCCAATTGAATTGAGAAATTCTATTTTCTTTTTCTCATTGAGAAAGTCATCATCAACGTGAATAAACCATCCAATGTTCATAAAAATAACCCTTTTCAAAAAGTCATACAAATAATTTTTCTTAATTTCAGTTAATTTCCTATAATTTTCTTATTCTCCACACGATAATTATTAATCTGAGCAAAAGAAAGGTTATTGTTTCTAATGGAACGCGGCCAGAATCTTTTTTGGCATATACTTTCAAATAAAAATTATATTTTATCCGTCAATTCGCATCCAGATTAAATAGATGCGCTGTAACCGGCTGTCCGGGAATATATTGTTTAGGCAAATCATTAATATAAAAAGTATACAGCCGCTGCTCACGATCTCTAAGGCAGGCATAAATTTTCCCCTCTTCAGCATAAGCGCGGCGCAGAATATTCTGATAGGTTTCATTAAATGTTTCTATGCATTTTATCCTAAAAACAATATCCGGATGAAGAACCGCCGCCGTGATTAAGGTTTTAATCAATTCCAGATCTGAGCTTTCTCCGAGTAATTCATCCAAAGTATACACATTCGCTGATGCCAATAATGATTGCAAGTGAAAGCTATTATTTGAATGTAGGTTATATTAAGTATAGAGAACTTTGAAAAGAGAACTTTGAAAAATAGAGATTTTGTTAATTTTTTGATCTGTTACTGACAAAATCTCGACTATTTCACAGTCTCTTAGAGAATTTTGTCGATAAAAATGAATTATTCAAAATTCTCTATAGATTAATTAAGCATAGATTAAGATCACTACTTGTCAACGTTTTCTATAACAGAAGAATCTATTTATAGTATCTCCGAATAAGAATTCTTAACTGAAAAGTGCTCAGAAAAATCAATGAACAGAGCCATTAATCTTCCTGAGCATCATAACCAAAATATTTAGTAAAACAGTATTAGCTAAATGCTTTTCGAAAATGTGTCCAGAAATAAGGGCGCTTTTAATGAGTTTACTCTTGTCGTTGCTGAGCAACGATCATATTTAGAGAGTAAAACTAAACATGCAGATGCAATTCATTGGCATCTGCAGAGAATTTACTTAGAGGATATACAGGAATATCTCAAAACGTTCTTTGATTTAGTCTTAAAACGGTTAAAACACTTCAATATGCGCGGGATTACCGTTGCTTTTGATGAAACTTATTTGCCGTATTACGGCCAGAAATGGTCAATGTGGATATATGGGTACAATAATAAATTAAAAGGAGCAACTGGAAGTTACAAATTCATGGTTTGCAGCATAGTTTTAGGTAAACGGCATTTAGTTTTGTATATGCTTCCAATGAAACGCGGTGATGAAGCATATGAATTTCTGGAACAAATGCTTTCTCGCATTCAAAAATATCTTAATGTTAAGCTTGTTCTATGTGATAGAGGTTTCTTCTCTGAAAGAGTTGTCTCAACTCTTGAAGAGCATGACCTGAAATATGTCATCCTCACACCAAAGAACAAAAAAATTAAGAGATACATGAAGGCAAAAGAACTTCAAGTAACTGATTTCCTGAAAGGAAATTATGAAAAATCAACTCATTACACGCAGGTTAACTATATTTTTGCTTACAGCCTTTTAGGTCATGATTGGGCATTTACGACAAATTGTCGTATGAATGTTCTTGCTTTAATCATGACCTATAAAGGCAGATGGGGTATAGAAACAACCTTCCGTGTAATGGATTTAGCAGATATTAAATCTAAATCAACAGAGATAGTAACAAGAACTTTCATGTTCTTGGTTTCAATCGTATTATACAATCTCTGGTTGGAATTTAAAGAGAAAAAACCAGTTACATTTGAAATATTTTTAGATTATCTTGCTTTAGCAAGCAAATCCAAAAAACAAATTGTTGAAGAATGGGAGGAAGCAAGCTTATTTGTGAAAGGATTCTCTCCTCGGACAGAAATTGCTTTTTCTTGAAATAATGTTCTAAGATTCGCAAGCTCAGGGTTAGTGCCAACTCGCTCTTTGGCTAAAGCGTGTGCTGTGCGGCGCCTTCCCGTAAGGAACCTCCCCTTCCACAAGTAATCTCGCAACGGGATTCTATCGCTCGCAATAGGCACTAACCCGCACTTAGAAAATTATTACTATGATTCATTCGGAGATACTGTCGCTACCGAAATATTTTTAAATAACTATCCAATTTAAGCTAACACTTATGTCCAAATCTGAAGTAAAAATAACATGGCAGACCAAAGCAGTACGCTAACGTGGGGATCCAGGCTAGCAGCTGTGGCCATAGTGGCGGATGTTCTGGCCTTCTCTCTACACCAAATGGTATTCGTGGCGCTCTACGTCGATCTAGCGAGGTGGTATCTGCCGGTAGCGATTGTAATGTTGCCCATTTTGGCTTTGACCGGGCTGTCCTGTGGTGCGTACGACTTGGTGCGGAACCGGCGTTGGCTCGGTCTGGCTATGGGGTTGATGAATGTTATTGCTTTCTTCGTCGCTCTTCCTCTTTTCATCTATCTTTTTGGTCCAAAGTAGGGTTTCTGAGGTACCACCGGGTGCTGGTCTGGAGCTGTTATGAGCAGAGGGCGTGGCTTCCTGTCGACCTTCCTGGGTTTGGTTGTATCATATTGCTCAATGCCCTCCGATCCACCTGTAGCGTGGGAGGCACGGCCAGAACTGCCGAGTAGCGGCAAGCTGGTTGGCGAGTTCCATCTTCTAGAAGTTGGAGATGGAGCTATCTCCGGAACTTACTCGGTCAACGAGACTATGGTGACTTTCGTTGTGCGAAACGGTGCTTCCAACGTTTCAGCGATCGCCGAATTTCGATTTCCGTAAGGCTCACTTCGCACCGTCATTCAAGATCGTGATAGTGGAATAATCGCTTAAAGAGGAGAATGTGCCAATGGCATATTCTTCTTTATAGGTTCGAAAGAACCTCTCTACCTTGCCATTGGTTTGCGGCCTGTTCACTCT
>JAGVYX010000071.1 GCA_018303045.1 Candidatus Woesearchaeota archaeon | reverse complement strand
TTACTGATTCATCACCGCAAGAAACAAATTTCAATTGATTTCCCTGCCGTTGGCAAATAGCTCGGCTGCCTAAAATTTGGTTTTCCTGATTGCAGTTTAAAGAAGTTTGCCATTCTCCATTTGAACAAATAAAGTTTCCTTGAATAACCCCGTCATAAATTCTTGAACAGGAATACAGGGAACTGCTCAAACAAAGAAATAATCCAGATGGATCAAGTTCTCTATTTTCACGACAATATGTATTTGTATCAATTAAAGATATTATAGCGCAATCATTGGCATTAGGGCAAAATCCATCTATTGGCTGAGGCGGCACAGCCATTGCCGTTCCATCGGCATTAATTATCCTGGTTCTTACTCTTTCCCTTCCGCTAACCATCTGGTTCCGTCGCAGTAAGCCCGGTTGCCGATGGTTTGTCCTTCGCGTTGGCAAGTTATTGATTCAAATTTACTAGCTATGCAGATAAATTGTGTGTTGCCAATAGTAGTAATTGCTCCTTCGGTAGTGCAGGATGCAGGGGTTAATTCTAAAGAATCTATAATCAAATCTGGCCTTCCTACACCAGCTCCTCCCCGGCCAATGAGAACTGCTTTTACTAATGTTGGCTGAGGAAAGGTGATACTTTTAGAAGTAAATGTATTACTTCTGCTCATTAAATCTTCTATTCTATGCATCCAAGTTCCTGCTGTTCCAGTATAATCATCAGAAGCAAATACATTAAAATCTAGTGTTGTATCACCAGGACATATAACACCAGCTGGACATTCTTCAGCCCTCACAAACACTTTTAATTCACTAACCACTCTAGGCTGGTTCAATTGAACAATCACCCAGCCGCTGATAAATCTGTTAGCAGCATCTTTGCAATACCGACCTTGTTGAGTAAACCCAGAATTAGGACAACTGTAAGCCCCAGTAAAAGGTTCATCTAATATCTTTAAAGTAGCATAACTCCCACCTAAAATACCCCCTGGATTACTAACGGTTGGACTATTAGCAGTTCCATCAACAGTTCCTGCTTGACTCATTGGGCCAACAGTAGCCTCCTGTCCTGTCAATATCGCCTGTCCGGCAAAGGCTCTTTCCGTTGGGCTGATGGAAAATAATACCACAATAATTGTAATCAAGACTACAATCAGTATTCCTGCAAATAGAACTTTCTTGTTGGCCTCTTTTCTATGCATCATCTATCAGGAAAAAAAGAATATTTATGGTTATATAAAGCTTCCTATCTCCTGTAGGCTTCATCATGATGGCCTAAAAAAATTAATGTTACAATTTTAGGGGCTTCGTTGATTTCAAATTTTAACACAAAACAGTTCAAAAGGTGGACCCTTCTCTCTCCAGCTAAATCATGCCTTAATGGCTTGTAATGGTTGGGGTTTTCTAAAATCTCTGTTATTTTCTTTTCCAGCGCTTCTCTTAAAACTGGATTTTTGCCGCAGAGCTTTTTAATTTCTTTTTGGCAGGATTGCTTAACTTCTAAAGAATACATTTTCAGTTAAACATATCAGAAACCGATTTAATTTTTATTGAACTCTCTTTCCGCCGGCGCTCCATTTTTATTAAAAATTCTTTCTTAAGGGGAAGATCATCTACAGGATGCCAATCTATTTTTTCACAAAACTCCCATTCTTCAGCAGTAATAGCTTCTTTGCTCAAATATTTCTCAAAAATTAATTTTTTCAGGGCTTCCTCTCGAGCAATTTCACTCCAATTTACCCACATAAAAGATTTCAATTGGTCTTTCATTTCATCATTTACAGATAAAGTTAAGCTGGTCATTGCAATCTGCCTTTATTCCTCAGGTCTTCAAATTTAGTTAATTCCTGAATTCTAATTTCCAAACGCTTTTTTAAATATTCTGCCCAGTTTATTTGTGGACGATGATCCATCTCTTTTTTTAGTTGTTCTGGTATTGATACAGTGAAAGTGGCCATTTTAAATGATTTTTTGTATATACACTAATTTTAGTGGATATATTTAAATGTTTCTCTGAAAACAGTATCCCCGAATGGTTTCTCTGATTTTTGATTATTTCAATGAAAATTTGTTATTGTAACAACAACTAATACCTGAAAATAAACAATAATGTTCTCGTTACAATACAAGTTGATTTTGACTTGATGTCTGCCATATCCATTACTCTAAATGTTGTCTCAATTCCCCATCTGCCCTTGTAAGTCATAATCATTGCTAAAATGTTCATTCTCAAATCATAGAGCAGATTGATAGTATTCTGAAATAAGAATTAAATTTCCATTCCCTGCTTTAAAGCTTCCCTAACTAACCCGTATTCCTTGCGCTTTCTTTCGATCTCTTCAGGCGTATAACATAAAATTTCTAAATCCACAGGCATTGGCCAGGCCATCAAAAATTTATCCGGCCGGTCCCGGAAGGGAATTTTTGAGAAAGTCTTGGAAATAACAATTACATCTACATCGCTGGTTAACAATTCTTCGCCTCTGGCTCGAGAACCAAACAGCAGCAACTTATCTAACTTATATTTTTTTTTTAATTTTTTTAGTTCTTTAATTACTTGTTTATTTGTGACCTTACCCATGTTGATAGCTCGTGACTGGATTTTAAGTACTTGGCAACGTCTTCTTTAGAGAACTTTGAAAAATAGAGATTTTGTTAATTTTTTGATCTGTTACTGACAAAATCTCGACGATTTCACAGTCTCTTAGAGAATTTTGTCAATAAAAAATTAATTATTCAAAATTCTCTTTAGTATAAATTTTAAAAGGCACATCTTCGCTGGCATCAGGATATCTGGAAAGATAGTACTCTTTAGTTAAAGATGCTGCAAAATTAGAAAATTCCTTGGGGATCTTTGTTTCCCGAGCTAAGTAAGTTAAAGAATGCGTTGTTCCGGGAGATTCCTTTTTTTTAAGCATAAATAATGCTTTGAGAGCTTTTTCTACAGCCTGCTGGCACCAGAAAGCTACAGCAAACCATTTCTCGCCCTTAAAACAAACTTCTGCCGTACTTAATTCTTCTTCACTTTGTAAAAGCCATCGTTCAATTTCCGGGCGCATAAACACCTTAGAATTAATTTAACTTATAAAACTTACTTTTAAAAAATAAAAAACGCCACAGGCCGGACTTTCAAGCCGATACATTATTTTTCGAGGTTCGTTAGATTGAACTAAGTGAATACCTAACTTAAGCGCCTTTCGCTTAGTGTAACAGGCATTTGAACCGGCAATCCTAAAAGGACGGAATCATTGCGAGGATCTGGTTTTCATCATAGTCCTAAGACAAATCAAACCAGCGCGTTTAGCAATCCCGCGCAATACCAGGTTATGCGACTGTGGCATCTTTCGCAAAGTCGCAACCAAAAATCTAAGATTTTTGAGTATGCGGCTGGGCATTAGCATAACCAAAATTATCCAATGACATTACTTTTTTAAATGTTTCGGAGATAAAAAATTTAAAATGATTATAAAAGAAGCAAAAAATTAATTCACAGCTTTCGCCACTGCGCCTTGCTGCCGGTGAATTCGCGCAAAATAAGGAACAGCTACGACGTAATCTTCCCCAAATCCGGCGATATCTCCTTCAATGGCTTCACAGGTTTTTCTTAATTTGGAAATAGCTCGTTTCAATTCTACGATGTCTTTTTCTTTCAACGGCCGGATGTTGATTAAAGCTATCGTCGAGCCTTCTCTTAAGACATCTAAAATTTCTTTAATGTCCTCAAATTCTTCCATTACAAACGGCCTAACCAGCACTCTGGATTTTTCTTCCTGCCCCTCATGGGAATTTACCTCAACATACTCGTCGCCCTGCGGCTCGAATTCTTCTTCCTCCACAGGCTTAGTAAACCTCTCTTTTAATTGCAATAAAAAGTCCTTCATGTTCACTCCCTCTTTAATGTTTTACCCTCTTGTAGGAGTAGAAACTCCTCATATATAAACCTTGTTATCTTGCAAAGATTATTCGAGAGTTAAGAAATTGGAATAAGCTTTCCCTTTCTTGCCGCTTCTTTTTCCATAGTGGGCTTCCGCTCTCGGCAGCTTAAACGAGCCTAAGATATTCAATTTGGCGCGAATATTGTAAGTAATCAAACGATGCTCCTGAACTTCAAACTCGGGCAAGGACCAAATAACCTTGGTTCCCTGTTTAGTATGCCTGATTTCCTTAGGCTTCATTCTTTCTTTTTTATAGCCACCGGCGCCTGCACGGCGCTATAAAATCCCGCCAGCAATAATACTATAACTACTACATAGAAAATCAGGCGGTAATTAGTTACGGACTCAACAGTAATTGATTCGCCCGGTTTAAGGCTAACTTCCCAGACCAGATAACGCTGGCCTTTATAAGTTTTGAAAGAACCACCGCTAGTGGTAAATAGCGACGCAAAAAAAGAAACCGGCGCCCGGGCTTCCTGCGTATTTAATACATTTCCGCTGTTAGTTATAGTTATTTTAGATCGGGTTTTGAAGAAAATAGTGTCTTCATCAGCAGCAACATCAAATTCAGGAACTAAGGTAGCTACCGTCAATTCCTGCTCCAGCACTTTGATCGTCTGGCCTTCATGCTCAAAGACAAAAAAGAGCTTGTAGTCTTTAGGCTGCAAATGCTTATTGGGAGTCAAGGTAAATTCCACTGTTTTTTGGTCCAGCGGCGGCAGCGCCACGGGAAATACCTGATTAAATTCTGGAACCGAGCTTTGAATCTTCACGGCCAGGCCTGACAAGTCTAAAGCATTCTGGTTTTCTAAAAAAAGCGTAGCGGCAATTGATTCGCCGGGGTTGACCAGCGTATCCAGATCCAAAGTAGCCCTTATCATCGGTAAATATTCAATCGGTTTTTCCGGCCCGAGATAAACTTTTAAGGACAGCTCCTGGCTTTTGCCATTGTCGCTGTCAATCGAAAAAGCCACATAATAAATGCCTGGTTCATATTTAGTAATGGGCTGGGCTCTGATTTTAGTAGTATAAGTATCACCTACGGGAAGAACAATAATTTTATCGCTCAGAGGCTGAGGATCAATATTCCATCCCCGCGATTGCAAAGAATATAAACTAAACTTCTGCTGAACTCGCTCCAAATTAGTAATGCGCACTTGAAATAATGCTGATTCGCCAAAACTGATATGGTCCTGCAGCGGCGTAACGGTAATAACTGCATCTCTGGCTCCCAATGCTGAGATGCAACTTAACAACAGAATTACAACAATCAATACATATTTCCACCGCACGTGTACCTACCTCGGAATTTTAATGTCAATTAATGTCAAGAACTCCTATTTAAATACTTCTGTGGAATAACAGATGTTAAATAGTTATATCATTAAAAAAATAATTAGAATAGAAATACCGAGAAGGCTTCATCCAATAAATCGCCACTGCCATTAAACGAACGATATAATGCTCACTTAAGCGCATGCGGAAGGGCATTCCTTATGGGAAGATACCGCATATCACGATAACCAATGCTGAGTGAGTCTGGCGTGGCGATTATTTTTTGGATAAAGCCCACCGAGAATGCGGTGCTGCATAATTCATTTTTAATAAAAAATCTTCATTTTTAATAAAAAATCCCAATCGGAGCAGAGCTCCGGGGTATTTTTTATAGTCAAGTCACGTTGTTCGTGAGTTTCCTGCGGAAACAACTGCTGGGTATGATACCCAAGCAAGAAATCAAAAGTTGCTAAATTTGTTTAATCAAGAACAATTATATTTAATCATTGGCTATTCTAGATTTTATTTATGCAACACCGCACACCGAGAAGAAACATTTATATATCATACTTTATTTATTCCATTCATAAAAAACGAGGCGATATTGTTAGATGGCGGAAGGATTTAGAGGAGTAGTTTCTTTATTAGATCGGATTGGCGTTTATGACATCGTTCTGCCGTTCTTATTGATTTTCACCATTGTCTTTGCCATACTGGAAAAAACCAGAATTTTCGGCGTGGATAAAGTTAAAGATCAAGAAATCACCAAAAAGAATATCAATGCCATGGTCGCGCTGATCGTCGCTTTCCTGGTGGTAGCCTCCGCCAGGCTGGTAGCCGTAATTAATGAAGTCATGGCTAACGTAGTATTGCTGCTGATCCTCAGCATCTGTTTTCTGATCCTCGTCGGCTCCTTCCACGGCGACAAGCCGTTCAGCTTGGAAAACACCGGCTGGGCTCCCTTTTTTATGGTGCTGATGTTTATAGGCATCGTCATTATCTTCCTTAACGCTTTAGGCTGGCTGCAAAAAATTTTCGACCTGATCGAAAACTTTGACCAGGACTGGGCGGCTACGCTGATTTTCTTGGTCATCACTATTGCTTTCATAATCTTTGTCACTTATGAACAAAAACCAAAGAAAGATAAAGAGGAAAAATAATCTACACCAAAAGATTCAGAATTCCCCGCGGAAAAAGGAGGTTTAATTTATGGCTACATTTGAAACATTAGTCAGTTATTTTCAGACGTTCGGAGTGCTGGATTTTATCCTGCCCTTCATTTTAGTATTTACTATCGTTTATGCAGTTTTGCTTAAGACTAAAATTCTTGGCGATAAAAAGAATTTCAATATAGTTATCGCTTTAATCCTGGGATTGTTATTTGTCGTGCCGCACATTTTAGGCACCTATCCTTTAGGCTATGATCCGGTAGCCGTGCTTAATGAAACTTTGCCCAGTATTTCTCTGGTAGCCGTAGCGGCGATTATGCTGTTGATTTTACTGGGCATTTTCGGAACAGAATTTCTGGCTCCAGCTAAAAGCATTGTGGCTTTAGTAGCTGTTATTTTTGTCGTTTATATCTTTGGCGCCTCCTTAAACTTCTGGAGAGGGCCGTATGACATTTTTTACTGGTGGACCACTGAAACCACCGAATTGCTGCTAATCATTTTAGTCTTCGGCCTGATTGTCTGGTTTGTCACTAAAGAGCCGGGCTCTCACCGCAGCTTGGGAGACCGAATTGATGACGTATCAGGCATCTTAGGTAAATTTTTTGGGAAAGGAGGACACTGATTATATAATCTAGGGTAATATAATAATTTAATAATAAAATATAATAATAGTAATAATTAAAAGTAATAATAATTAAGATCATCATAACATGGCCACGGTACTGGATTTAGGGTTGATTGGCATTTTTGACCAGGTATTTTCCTGGATTTTAATCTTCACGATTCTGTTTGCCATCCTGCAGAAAAAAGGGTTTATCAGCGCTAATGTGGGAATTAACGGCGCTATTGCTTCAGTAGTAGCTTTTCTGGTGATCTTATCCAAAGGCGCGGTAGCCGTCATTAATATGATTATTCCCTGGCTGACCGTAGCCATTATTTTCGGCATACTGCTGCTGCTATTGTTTCATGTTTTCGGGCTAAAAGAAGAAGCTTTGCCGGAATTAGTTAAAGATAAAGGCGTTTACTGGACTATCTTAGGCGCCTTGATCGTTATCATTCTGGCGGCCTTTGGCCAGGTGTTTGGGCAATCATTTACTGAAGCGGCTTTGCAGGGCGGCCAAGCTGTTGATCAAACTGGCGAAAGCACAGGAACAGCCACCGGCAGTTTTCAAACTAATTTATACGCTATTCTGTTTAATCCCAAAGTGCTAGGAGTCATCGTGATTTTTGTAATCGCTGTATTTGCCGTGTTTTTGCTGACCAGCTGAAATTGACTTTTGATCTATAAATTGATTCAATAATTATTTAAGTTAAGTTAATTCTAAGTTAAAGATGGACTTAGAAATTTTATCTTTGCTGGAAGCTTGCGAATACCGGCCAAAAAACAGAACTTATGCCCTCAGAATTGCTTCGCCCAAACATCTTTACGAGAGCCCTGTGTTCGATTTAGTTAACTCGCCGTTGTATACTATCGTAACTTATGCTTTTGAAGACGAAAACCCTCCGCGCTTATACCATTCCCTTACTGAAAGCCTGGCTAAACAGATTTTAACTGATTTCAAAGACAGAGGGTTGGATCAAGACACTTTGCTAGTCCATTGCAGCCGAGGCCAGAACCGCAGCCCGGCTGTCGGAATGGCTTTAAATGATATTTTTGGCTTAGGGTACGATCGGAAAGTGCTGAAACAAAAATTTCCAGAAGCTAACTGGCATGTTTACCGGAGATTGCTGGAAGTTAGCAAGGCTATTTAAGATCTGGATAATTCGTTTCAAAAACTATTCTTGAAGCAAACACCAAAAAATTAACTGCATAAATAATTATGATCAACAAAACAGCTAAAATTACCCAAAACCACCATTTCTTGAAAAGGTTCAT
>JAGVYX010000006.1 GCA_018303045.1 Candidatus Woesearchaeota archaeon | reverse complement strand
TAGTCAAGTCACGTTGTTCGTGAGTTTCCTGCGGAAACAACTGCTGGGTATGATACCCAAGCAAGAAATCAAAAGTTGCTAAATTTGTTTAATCAAGAATAACTATATTTAATCATCTAGATTTTATTTAATCATTGGCTATTCTAAATTTTATTTATGCAATACAGCACGGGCATACGTTAATTGCATTTTTACTTCAGCAAACTTTTTCCATCCATCTCCGGGGGAATTTCTAGCCCCAACAACTCTAAAATCGTTGGGGCTACATCTAGGCCCTGAGCTGAGATCTTTCCTAACTTTTGATTGGAAAATAATATTCCTGGAATAAAAGATGGATCAACGAGATGATTACCGCTTAATCCCTGGCTGTTGTCCTCGATAATTTGCCCACCAAATCCCCCGACGGCCGTCTGCCAGGACATTTGATAGCCTGGTTTTAGCGTAATAATTAAATCAGGAGCATTGTTCAAATAGCTGCCAGAATAAACTTCTTCTTTTCGATAAATCTTATGAATAATTCTCTCTCCAGTATTTGGATCAGCAATTAATTCCAGTTTGGGCATTAATTCTTTTAACAACAATTCTTTATCAGTTACAATGCCCTTGCCTTCCCGATGCTCTAGGTTTAAATAGAGGCTGCTGAAACCGATAGCATAAGCTCTGGTGGTATCCCAGTCAACATGTTTAAACAAAGGCTCCCTAGCTGATGATAAGTTAGGGGTTAATTGCATAAATTCGTTTTCCACGAGCCAGTTATTGAGATGAAACGACCGTTCAAAAGAATTAACCCCGCGATTGGAAACTATCAGCAAAGCTGTTGGCGAATCGAGTTTATCTAAGACCTGCTGAAGCAAGCGGTCTTTCTGTTCGTAATAGTCCACCACGGCTTTATTTAATTTTATTTTCCCTTCTTCTCTTCCAATGGCTGGATTATTCCAGAAAGTCTGCTGCAATTGGTTAAGGGCATTAAAGATAAAATACATTAATCCCTTTTCTTTAAATTGAAAAAATTCTTTCCAAAACCAGTCTTCCTGTGTTTTTTCTAAATCAGCGATTTGTTTAATTAATTCTTGGCCGCCTGGGTTATTTCCTTCAGAGTCAAAATGGTCTAAAAAGGAGAGCCCTGGCGCTGAAGCAGACAGCCCGGCATGAGAAATTAATTGGTCAATTAACTTGTTCCTGAAGGCCTCATTATTATTTTTAACTGAAACTAATTCCAGCCCGTAAGTTAAGGGATTCCGATTAACGGCGTCAAAACAGTTGTGTTTTCCTGGATTTAGGCCGGTTAGCAGGGAAA
Organism: Candidatus Woesearchaeota archaeon; assembly: GCA_018303045.1. Classification (GTDB taxonomy): domain Archaea; phylum Nanobdellota; class Nanobdellia; order Woesearchaeales; family GW2011-AR9; genus JAGVYX01. The sequence goes on along the minus strand of JAGVYX010000006.1, from coordinate 15,847 downwards.
TCCAGGCAAGGTTATTTTCCGCAGGAAGGCTGGCATCCAATTTAATAAATGATCCCTGGTCAGCCAGTTTCTTAAATGAGGGCAATCTTCCCGCAGCCAGCAGGCCTTTAGTGATTTTATAATCCATTCCGCTAATTCCCAAAAGTAAAACGTTGACATAATTTTTAGAAAGCATAGCCTCACCTATTTAATTGAAAGTCTATTGAAAATTTAAAAGAATATCTAAAATCAAAAGCACCTATTATAATAGATAGATGTTTAAGAAAGACTCCCATAATAGTTTTTGTCTCTTACTGCTTTATTTTTGAACTTAAAGTTTTCCCTTAACTTTCAATGATGTAAACATTGAATTTTGGTTCTTCTCCTGGCTCTAATAGTTTTTCTTCTGCCGGCAAAACAGTAACTTCCCAGGCGATTTCTACTGGATCAAGCCCATCGGTTACTAGAACTCTAACTTTCTTTTTTCCGGGGGCAACAAAAGTCCTTTCAACAGCGCTGGTTCCCATAATTCTCGGTTCATGCAGCGAAAAACTCCATTCGTAATTTAACTTATCCTGATCTGGATCTTTAGCTGCCAGGTTAAAAACAACCGGCTCTCCCGCAATGGCAGTTATTTCCCGCCCTGGCAGGAAATCAATTATTTCCGGTTTCCGGTTTACATTTTTAATTTTAACTTCGATAGTTGTTGCAGTTTCCAGTTCGCCATCCGAAGCCTTAAATAATAATTCTTTAGTTTCTTCTGAGCTTAAAGCGCCATTAATGGTGGCAATTGCGCTAACCAAGCCGCTTTCTGGATTATTTTTGGAAGCAACTTCATCAAATGACGGCGTCCAGCGAAATTGTAAATTTTCAAAAGCGGCTCCGGGAGGCAATTGTTCCAAGGATACTGCTACTTCATCATGGTCTGGATCATTAATTCGGAAATTCAGTTCCACAGGTTTGCCTTCTTCTATGGTAATGCTTTTAAATTGAGGTTTTAATCTAGGGGGCTGATTATCAGGCAAAACCCTAACCTTTACCGGAAGCACGGCCTGGTCTAAGCCATCGGATACCGTGATATTCAGCAAATATTCTCCTTCATCTTTTCGGCCAGGTTTCCAGATTCCTTTTTGATTTAAAGGTCGAGAGAAAGAGTAGCTGATCTTATCTCCATCAGGATCAATAGCGCTGGCCTTTAAAGCTAATTTATCTTTAACCTTGATGGTTATTTCTGGAATGTCTTCCAGAACTGGTTTTTGATTAACATTTTTAACAATAATCAGGGTGGTTTTCTCTTCGCAAGAGCCGCTGCTGCAGGCAGTTACGGCAACGGGATATGTTTTGTCCTTTACTGGAAAATTTTTTATTTCTAACAAATTTAGCAACTCGTTCCAAAAATAATTTTTTCTTTTAATTTCATCGAATGAAGGAGTCCACTTAACGGTATCCTGTTCAACGACAGCTGCTTCAGGCAGGCCCTCAAACTTTAATTCGATATAATCTCCGTCTGGATCAAATGCGTCAATTTCCCAAATCAGCTCTTCGCCTTCGTTAACGGTTAATTCCAATGGCGTATTGATAAATAAAGGCCGGTTTACATCTGTCACTGAAACATTAACTAGAAATTCGGCTTCCGCTTCGCCGTCAGTAACCGCCATAACTAAGGAATATTCGCCGGCATCGTTATAGGAAGCAATCCATTCGCCATTTTGATTAAAGGGCTGCTCAAAGTTATAGCTTAATCGCTGCCCATCCAGATCTTTCTCTGGCAGGTTTAAGGCAACGGTTTCTCCTTCTTTCATCAGCAGCGAGACGGGCTCAATTTGCGGCGGCCGATTTTTTTCTGCAACGGTTAGAATAATTCTTTCTGTAGTTCTGGTAAGGCCGTCACTGGCAGTGATTTCTATTCCATATTCACCGGCATCATCGTAAGTAGTCTGCCACTGCCCGCTGGAATTCAATGGTTTTCCATAAGTATAAAATACAGTCTCCCGATCCGGGTCTATTGCTATAGGCTTCACATTAACTAAATCGGCCTCCTGAACCGCAAATGTTTTTTGCAAAGCTACTGCTGCGGGAATTAAAATTATCATTAACAGCAGAATTGCCAGAGTCGCTTTTTTGAATGGTATCACCGCTCTACCTTAAACCTAATTAACATCTACAATGATCTCAATGAATTCTACCGGTGCATTTACATCTTCAACCACTACATTTACACTCTTAGAAACAGTGTCTGTTCCATCGTTGGCGGTAATGGTGAGGACATACTCGCCATTATCGGTATAACCTAATTTCCAAAGGCCGTCGCTGCCTACCGGCTCGCTGATGGAAACGGTGGTCTCATCTCCATCGGGATCCTCTACTATTGGAGTTAATTGCAGTGTTTCTCCTTCTTTAATGAACAATTTTTCTTCATTTTTAATGATCGGTTTTTGATTGACGTTGTTTACTGTCAGGCTAAAGGATTTGGCAGTTTCCAGTTCGCCATCGCTGGCAGTTACGCTGATCTGATATACTCCGGCGCTGGTAAAATCAGTTTTAAATGCTCCTTCCTGCAGCGGCGCGGAGATGGTTGTCGTTACTTTGTCGCCATTAATATCGGTTGTCTTAGGTATAAAGGTTACCGTTTCGCCTTCATTAACAGTTAAATCTCGGATGTTTTCAATCGTTGGCGCGACATTATCTTTTTCAACAATAATTCTTAAATTTTTAGCAGCGGTTGTTACTCCATCGGTGGCCGTTACTATCACGGTATATTCTCCGGCATCGCCATAATTAGTCTGCCATTCTCCCTGGCTGTTTATTGGCGTGGAGTAAGTTACTGTAACCGGATCATTATCTGGATCCATTACTTTTGGCCGCAAGGTAACTTTTTTATTTTCTTTAATGGTAATCACTTGTTCAGCAGGAGCCTTAGATGAATCCGGAGCTGCCTTTAATTCTGGGAGAATAACATCTTCTACCGCTTCTGCTGGTTCTTTAAATTCAGAATTATTATTTATATTATTTAATTCCAATTCCTTTTCGATAGCGGCTATCTCATTAAGTAAGTCCTGATTGGCTGAATCAGCAGAAGTTGTTTTGTAATCAATACAGCCAGTAATAGCTATTAACATTAACAGGATAAGTATGATGCACAGGATAAGTGTGATGCTTTTCTTCATAATTTCTAACCCCCTTTCTGAAAACATGGGGACTGAATTTTGTTTATAAAGATTTATTGGCTGGAAAGAATGTAGTTTAATCTAGTTATTCTACTAGGGTATAGGGCTGTAGTTGATGGTAGTTATTTTAAGAGTAATTATTTTTCATCATCATTCCCAAAAGTATAGAGAAATGCGTTAATTGGTGTAAAATAATTGAACTGATGCAGGAGTTTTCTATCGAAGAGCATTTAGAAAACTATTTTATTCAAATAAGCTTGGTAGTTTAACAATTTCTATAATTTCAAAATATTTCTATAATCTCAAAATACTGTATTAAAATTCTCCCAATTTCATCTGCAATTTCTCTTCTTCTACATCTTTGTAAGACTGCCAGCTTTTTCTAAACAGATGAGCAAACTGCTGATATCCCTTTTTTAAGAATTCCTGCGTTTTAGGATCAGACATATAACCGGAACCAAAATCGCAGCCGATTTCCGTTTTTATTTTTTCAATTGCCTTGTCGCGAATAACTTTAGCTACGATGGAAGCTGCGCCTACCACGATATAATTAGTATCCGCTTTATGCTCCATGATCAGTTCAGCATTAGACCGAACGCCTTCGCTTAATTGCTTAAGAAAATAATTTTTATAGGCCGCAATATTAGGGCTGGGGCAGTCAATGATGATTTTATCCGGCTGCAGTTCCGAAACCAGCTTGGCTGAGGTATCTGCTTCCAGCCAATTGAGGTTGGATTCTCCGCTCCTGACCGAGAGATCAATAGCATCCGGTTCAATTACCTCAATCCTAAAATCATGAACAATCTCGCGAATTCGCTCAAATAACTCTTCACGCACTTGAGAACTGAGAAGTTTGGAGTCTTTTACTCCCAGCCATTCTAATTTCTTTAAGTCTTCATCCTTGAAAGCTAAAGCTGCCATCACTAGCGGACCGAGTACCGGACCACGGCCGGCTTCATCCACGCCAACGATGATTTTGGACATTTAATTAACAAAGGAAATGTTTATTTAAATAACTTCAGGAATAAAATCGTCAAAACAGGGTAGTTAGTACCCGATCAAGGAAATTCCATATTGCGATATTTTACTTAAGCAGCCCTTTTCACAAATATCCGGAAGACAAACTATTTCCCACTGGTTTAATAGGCCATGATCATTCTTAAGATACCTCTCGAAAAAGCCGGTGGGGATATATATGATATTTCCGCAACTGGGGTTAACTCGGCCTTCCGACCTTCGGCTAAATAAGAAATAAGTTGGATTAGTACGGCCATTAATGCCCGAGGAATAGGCAAAACCATCTACAAGAAAAGAGGTTTCAGCCGGCTTTTCCCTAATTAATTGTTCGTTCAAGAATTTTGGAGCAATAGAGATTATCATAATTTAATCCGGTCACAACCCAAACGCGTCGGTAAACTCGCGCATTCTTCTGAATTCAGCTAAAAAGCCCAGGCCTTTCTCGGTAATTACTACCGTTTTAGTAGCGCTCTGCCTTTTTCTAGTTTTAACTTCTTCAATTACTACCAATTCCTTGCCAATTAGCTCTTCGAGATAAGTATTTAATAATTTATGAGATAAATTAGACTTATACATCAAGTGCGTTGGCTTAATTCTGCCGCCCTTATTTTGGATGGCTATGAGTATGTCAAAGATTAATTCCAGTCTTGATCGGCGCGAACCCATTAAATACCACCATCATTACCATCATTAAAAAGTTCGAAATGGCCATCAATATAATGGCTATCAATAATATGCCGGGCCTTTCGATTTAGATCGTCTGGCAAAAAGGAAATTGCAATGAAATTCTCAGTAAATTTCAGGCATGTCTCTCGGCAGGCAATAGGAATTTTTGCTTTTGAGTTCTTGAATTGCAGCCGAGCCGATGGCCATCGAGCCAAAAGCGAAGAACTTTTTAATAACATATTTTTCATATTACCTTCTCGTGACGTTTTGATATGTAACCAACAGGATTAAAAATCCTATCAACATCAACACTTCACCTGCAACATACAACTTGCTGGATAAGAAAATAAAAATCAACACCAAGTTCCCTGCCAAAATAAAGAGAAAAGAGAGCATTACTTTAAAAGCCTGCCTGTTTTTATTGGTATTTAAATAATTCTTATAATAATTTAACACTACCAATCCTAGTATTACCGAACTGGTTAAATAAAACACGGAATATTTAAAGTTGCTGACCACTGAAATTAACGTCAGCAAATAAATAAACAAAGCAATCTGGCTTACTTCATAAAATTTCCTTAATCGGGCTCTCGGCTTTTGTGAAACAAAGAATAGCAATAACCAGGCTCCAAGCATGAAAAGCATCTGTAAAAAGAAGGCGGCCCGATAATATAATCCAGATAAACTAAGCCCGTCGCCAGCTACCGGCCTTAATATGTCAGCGGCTACATCTCTCACGGGCGTGTAATATAATATCGTGCTGGTAAATGATTTGAACAACAAGCCTAGCGACACCAATAGAAACACCAGAGTAAAATAAGCCAGCCTATTCTCTTTATTGACACGATAGAGTCGCCAGCTGTAAGCGGCAATTAAGACAGTAATCACTACGCCGACAAGATCGAACACAATATCCCAGCCATTAAACCAGCCCGGAGTAAAAAATAATCTAAACATTATTAAACCACCTTGATTTGCGTACCTCGCAGTAGCAACCCCCCCTTAGCCATTTAAAAATCTTATGGATTAATTTTCCTAATTTGCTTTCTTTAGCATACATGCATAAGTGATTAATAAAGGCTATGCTAATAATCAATAATAAAACGAGGTGAGTGATGATGGCCGTTCCATTGAACAATGAGAAAGTTTCATTGAGCACTGAATTGTATGATTTTGTTTCTAAATTAACTGCCGAAGAATTAGTTTATCTGCTCTATAAAGATCATCTTCTTTACGACACCTCACCTAAACAAGAGATATACCAAAGGACCTAAATTTTTGTAAAAATTTAAGCCTTTTGTATAACCCCTTTTCCCGGCCCGCCAGGGCTGGGTTTTTATTATTCACAAGATTATAGTTTCAAGAGGCTTTATAGTTTCAAGAGGCTTCATCCAAAAGATACCTATTCTGAGGAATGATGTTAAACAGAGCTTTGGCTTTTGGCCGTTGTTAACATAACTGTCTTGAAAGGTATCGAAAGATGTTCTGGTTGATCTTTCAGCAGAGTCTCCAACTTGTTCATGAACGTTCTATAACCAGTCTCAGGCAAAGAACTAACCCAGGCCCAAGACCGGGCCAGTTTAATATATTTCTCTTTAGTTAATTCCCAGTTCCAGAAATAAGTATTTATTTGCAGTGGCTCAAACAAACCGCAGGCATCTAATTTTTGAATATACCTTTTTGGCGAGCCTAAATCTGGGGGGAAGGCCGGACAATGCTCTCGATACAGGCTACTTACCGTCACAGCTAGCCCGTCAATTCCATAGTTCTCAAAATTCCAAAAAGCAGAAAGAGTTCCAGAATCATTTAACAGATCAGCTATTTTCTTATATCCTTGGTCTGGCTCAATCCAGTGCAGCGATGAACCAGCCACAATTAAATCAAATTGGTCTTCCGGCAAATCCGCTTGTTCAAATTCTCCAACAACATAACTTACCTTAGGAAGCTCTGAAGATTTTTGTCTGGCCAGCTCTACCATTTCAGCGCTAATATCAACCCCAACTACCCGGTAACCTCTTTCTCCAAACAAAATCGCGGCTCTTCCCGGACCGCAACCAGCATCTAAAACTAGGCCGTTCTCTGGAATTCCTGAAATTTTAATAATATCATCAATAACCAAACTAGGATAACTCGGCCTGGCTTCATCATACAACAAGCTATTTTTTCCAAATTCCGTCTTTAGATGGCTATACTGTTCCAAGATAAATTTTAAACATAATATTAAGTTATAAATGTTTACATACATTAGTTGCGGACAAAAGTAGGTTATAGGTTTTTCCGCAACTAAAGTTCGAAAGACCGATGTAAATATAATTAATTTATGTCTTTCATTACATTATTCAAATACTATTTTCAAATACAATTAGAACCCCCCCCCCAGTACCACTAGACTAATACTAGTGCCGCGACAATTTAGTTTTAAAGCAAAATGGAGGAATATTTTCCTGATAGACTTGAATGATACAATGTCGCATAATTAATTTGCCAGAACACTAGATTAATGATACTGGCCATCTATTCCAGCGGCACATTGCTCCATAACGTCCAATCTTCTGACGGTGAATAAGCGCCAAAAGTAAAGTACGGCGGAGCGGTCTGCCCAAACCAGCCATACCCGACATTCTCCCAGCTAGATTTTAAGGGCACCAAGCCGCTGCCCTGGCCATAAACTGGAAGATTGAAATGGCGCCAGGTTTTCATTACTGAATGAAACCCAGTTAAATCAGTAGTATAATCAGACCCTGGCTCTACGATCATTTCGCCCTTGTAGCCTTTCTGCTTCAGCAACTTAACCATGTCCCTGATCGGAGTGTTTCCCTCGCCAGGAGCCAGATGCTCATCCTGGTATCCGTAATTGTCATCTAAATGAATGTGGCCCACAACATCAGCATCAATCATTTCGCCTAATTTTTGCAAAGACCATTTATCAAATTCGCTGTCGTTTTCGGCGATGGACTTTTTAGGATCCCCTACCCAATATTTTCGCCACATGTTTAAATGGCCGGTATCAAAAGTAGAAGTGATATGGCGCCGGGCAATTTCTTTGGCTTCCTTCTCTTCTTTAATGCCCCGCTGCTTAAGATATTCCATCATCCGGTCCCGGCTTCCTTTCACTAATTTAATCATTTCCTCAGGATGAGCCCCGTATTGTTCCGGAAATAAATTTTCCATAGCCATAGCTAGAGGTTTTTTTAATTTGCCTTTCTTTTGCAAATCCCGAGTATGGTCAAAAGCATTCATCGCCAGCTGAGCATAAGAATCGCAGGATTCACGGAAAGCGTACGCATCGGCGCTTTCCACGTGGCGCTGGGTTTCTTCCGATTCTTTCGCCTGCGACCATTGGGAAGAAGCAGCTTCCTTGCTGTATTTCATTTTTTTTTCTACTTCTTTAAGAACTCGATCAATTATCTGAGTAGGAAACTCCATTTCCGTCGGAAGCAGGTCTCCGGCAATGGAATGAGCCTGCCGCTTCAACCGCCATTTTTCTTCCGGATCAACACTTTCTTGAATTTTCTGATAAAATTCCCTGGCTTTTCTTAATTTCTTAATATTCTCTAGAGTTTCTTCAAAATCACCGCCGTAATAAGTTCCCCAGCCGCGGCTGTTGGCGGCGTTGGTTTCCAGAGTGGTGATAATATAAGCTTCTTCCGGGCGAACCCGGATAGATTCTTCATTAGGATAATCCGTAAACCTTTGCCAGGGGCCTTCCACAAATTTTTCCTTGGAAATTTTTCCGCTTTTATACTCCCGCCAGGCTTTCTTGGCCCGTTCGGTCATTTCATCGGCTTCTTTCTGCAAATGCGCCCAATCCAGCTGCTCGATTTCAAATTCCTGTTTTTCAGGGTTAAATCTGGGAACGCGTTCGGCCGGATCTACTTTTTTTCCAAAGTAATCAATATAATTGCCGGCTTTAACTGCCTGGCCGGTTTCATCAACGTAATCTTTGCCTTCATAGGTTTTCCATTGCTCGCTTTTTTCATCATAGCGATGATATACCGGGCGGGCAACTTTCCTGTTTTTGGAAGCTTCGGAAATTAGCCGGCCGGTTCTGGTGTCTACGACACGGTAAGCAGTCCGCCCTTTTTCGTCTGAAAACATGCGGAATTTTTCTTTCCATGGCCCTTCCTGCTCATTCCAGTCCGCATCAACAATCGGCCGCTGGTATTCCCCAGTGTGAACTACCACTGGACCGCCGAAAGCCACATCGGCGGCAAACTCAACCGCTCTTTTCACTTCAGAGAGGGAGAAATTTTTAGCCGCTTTGGAAACATTGCCTTGCTGATCCATTCCCGCTAACCCGTAAACGCCAAAAGTTGAGTGCGTGGTGAAATCAATTTTATTAGCTGCGCCAATTTCCACAAAGGCCTGCCGCTGTTTTTTGCCATACATGCCTGGGGTTTGCTGTCCAGACTGTCCTTTCCCAGTGCCGGTGAAAACAAATTCTAATTTTTTAGTGCCGGCATGCAACTTTGACTGCACGGCTTTAACGTTAGGCACCGGGCCTAGGCCCAAAGTCATGCCTAAATCACCAATGGAAACACCAACATCGCCGGTAGCCTGCCCAGGAAAACCATGGTGGTGCCCTTCATGAGCAATATTATAGCCGCGGTCCAGGGGATTGGCATACTCATCCTGATAACCATAATTCATAGCATTAGAAATTAATTAAAATATATAACACTTGCGTATTTGTTAGAAACAGAGGGCTATAAAAGGAAGGAAATTATTATTGGTCAAAATCACGATAATTAAAATCCCGATTATTACTCTCCTAGCATAAATACAGAATTATAAATGCAGCATCTACCCGCTCTTGTACCAGGATTTCTGATTGGAGCCAGTTCCTTTATACAATTGTTTCGATTCCGAGGCCAATTCCAGGATTAAGGAGGCTTTCTTAGCCGTTTCTTCAGTAAAAGAATACTCGCCGCCGTCTACTTTCTCTTCTATTGCGCCAGCAATATACTGCATCTGCCGCTGTTCCGTCGCGCTTAAGTAGCCTTTTTCTTCCGCCTGCGAAGCCAAGGCCTTAGCCTGATCATACAATACCTGAACCGGCTCGCGGCTTAATTCTCGCGTGTATTCAGACTCTTTGACAAAGGAAGGAATTTTTTCTTTAGACAAGGCTTCTTCCAAATTTTCCAGCTCTTTAATTGGCGGCTGAGTTTCTTTTAGCGCTGAATTTCTTCGTAAAAAATCATCCTTATCCGAGCTAAGCCGTTCTAAACCGGCCTTTTCTGTTTCAGAATCTTTCTTTGGAGCAGCAGTTTCTTCTGTTTTTTTCTTGGAGCGTTTTCCTTCTTTGGCAATTTTTTCCTGAGCTTGGCGAATTTCTTCCTTGGGCAGCGCTACCATGTAACCATCCCGTGGGATTTTTTGAAATTGTTATAGGTAGCCCAGCCTACCCACCGAGCTTTCTCCAGCAATCCGCCCATTTTTTCTCTCAATTCTTCGTCCTGCCTTTTTAACTCTCGGATGCTGGGCGCGGATTCAGATTTTTTCTTAGCCTCCTTAGGCGTGTAAAAGTCGCCAAACAATGTCTGCAGGACCGTTTTTTTAGGCATTGGCTCTTCTTTAGCCTCTTTTTTGCCTTCAGCCATCTGCCGGGCTTTCTCCAAATAGGTATCCAATTCTTTTCCCAGAGAAGTCATGGAAGCTTCTACGGATTTAGAAACATCGCCCATCAACTCCAACAGTTCCTTATTTTTAAGCTGCTTGTAGTTCTCGATTTGTTCATCAGTCCAGCCATAAACTCTAAGCTGAAATTGCATTCTTCCCACGTGCACTGCGCCTCTCTGATACTCGCTTTGAATTCTCAACTCTGGCCTGGTTCGGTATTGAAAAGTAGCCAAAACACAGCCGTTAGCTCCGCTGTCGCCAATGGGAATTCTTTGCCTGGCTAAGAATTCCACATCAATCATGCTGCCTTCAAAAGCCCCTACCATGTCAGCCGTCTGCATGTTAGCGTGCTTCAAGGTTAGTTTAGACACATGCCGCAGATAAGGCTTTACCCAGTTAATATACATTTTAATAATTTCAAAATGCTGCAATAAATAACTTAACATAAATCTCTGGCGGCTGTGATGTTCCTTGGCTGTCTGCTCTTTCCACTGCTTGAACTGGGTTAAATGCCGGATTAACACCCTTAATACATTCTGGTTGAAATCTTTAGCCAAATTTTTAATGTGATTTTCTAACTCCTGCTGGTTTTTGAACGGGGGGGCGTCAAAAAATAAATCCGGCAGGGTTACAAATTCCAACTCTCGAGCCATGCCATAAACTGAAGCGGCGCTCTTGCCTCCGCCCTGAACCAGGTCAACAAACATGCCTTTTAGAGTTATTTCACCACCCCTTTCTCGTTTATCTATATCCTTTTTTAATTCATTTTCCGCGCTGTCATAATACCTCAGCCGTTCATCAATGATTCTCAATTCGCGAACCATTTGAAATAACTCCTTAATCATCTTTCCAGTGGTAGCTAAGTACTGTGAAATTTTATCCTGCTGCGCGCCTAATTTCTGCTGGGCCACGCCAAAAAAAGCCGAATTCTCCGACGCAGCAAATGAATCTTCTAATTTTTCGACTATGGGAAAGGCCCTCTTAAGCGTATCCAGAATCCAGTAATAGGGCGCTTCCAGACTTAAATCGCTGCTTTCCATAAACAAAGTATAAGATTTTACTGGCGCAGGAAAGCCGCTTGGGCCGTGTTCTCCTGAAACTATTTCGGTAATTTCTTCCTGAAAGCCAAACTCATTTAGCAGTTTTGATTTATCCATCTAGGCACCTTTTGATTTATCCATTTAAACACCATCTAACGCGCATATTAAGTCCTCTTTCTTGTTTATTAGAGAGTTCTGATTTAATAAGTTTTTCTAATTGTTCGGCTCTGTCCTAAAAAACCCATTTAAATCATAAAAATGCGCAAATCCAGCCTAACCACCCATCTCCCTCATTGCCTTCCTAGCATCCCCCGCCTTAGCCAAATAAGACCCAACCACAACTATATCAGCTCCCTGGACATCCTTGATTGTGGAAGGATTCATCCCGCCATCCACGATAATTTTAACTTGAGGATTAACCTTCTTAATTTCCTTGATCTTAGCCAAGGGCTTCTTCAAATATTTCGAGCCATAAAACCCCGGCTCCACCGTTAAAATCAACACATAATCAATTTCTTGCAGATAAGGCTTAATTAATCCAACCGGCTCATTAGGTTTTAAGGCCAATCCAACTTTCTTTCTTTGTTCTTTCATCCAGAAGATATACTTCTTTTTATCTTTAATTTCACTAGCCTGAACAATGCACAAACCTATCAAATGGCCATACTTCTTAATCCAGTTTTCAGGATTTTTGATCATCAAATGCGCGCTATACTTTTTCTTAGACAGCTTAAACTTAAAATCCAAAGAATGATTAGCTGCAAATTTGCCATCGACTACATCCAGATGCAATTCTTTAAACGAATGATACTTTTTCAGCAATCGGCCTAATTCCTGCTGATTCTGGGCCATAATGGAAGGAATGATTTTCATTATTCCAATTTCTTAATCTTCTCCACTCTTCTAATATGCCGCTCGTCTTTAGAAAAAGGTGTTCGCAAAAAAGTCCAGACTAATTTTTTAGCTTTAAAGGGATTGAAATACCAGCCCGATAAGCAAATTATATTAGCCATAGTATGTTTTCTGGCTAATTCCGCTTCCTTAACTGAAAACGGAACCACTGCTCTAACGCCTTTAATTTTGTTGGCGGCAATGCACATTCCCTGAGCTGAGCCGCAAAGTAAAATGCCTAAACTTTTTTCTCTTACCACCAGCCGGGCTGCCTTTTCAGCAAAATCCGGATAATCATCTCCTGGATTAAAAGTCAGGGCTCCCACATCTTCCACTTCCAAGTACTTTTTACCCAGCCAATTCTTTAACTTCTCTTTCAGTTTGAACCCGGCATGGTCTGCACCAATGTAAATTTTTGTCATTTTTCTATCCACCTCTTTCAAATATATTCACAAAATGCAAATAATTCTTCATGATCTGATTAATTGCTTGCTGCTTATTTATTTTTTTATTTTTATAATTCAACAGCGGCTGCTGAAATACAGTCCTACCAATGGCAAAACCAATTACTTTATCTACTTTTGAGCCAATTTTTAACCACTGTTCAGCTTTCTGCCGGCTTTCTCCCCTTCCGAGAATAATTATTCTAGAATTAGGCTTAATAATTTGGGCAATTTTCTCCAAATCAGTTATATTATCCATCCCTTCCAATTTCCAAATATCCGGATTAACTCCTGCCAACTGCAATTCCCTAATAGCCTTAACAACCAATTTTGGCCTTAAGGCTGAATCATAATCAGCTTTCTTCTGTCCTTCAGTGGGCGGCGCTAACACTTCTAATAAAAATTTTATTTTCTGTTGAATTAAATACTTTGATAACCCCGCCAATTTCTTAGTTTGCCGCTTATTCAAAGCTGTATTTCCGTCTGGATTATATCTGATTAATACTTTGGCATAATGTGGCTTAAACAATTTTAATCTGTTTTTATAATCCCGCCGGCCAAACATAAATTCTTTCTGGCCGGATTTTTCCAAGGCATAAGCTGTAATGAATTTTTTCTTCCGTGCATCTAATAATATCTCCTTGCCGTACGTTTCATCCACCAGAATTCCGGCTTGTTCCTTGGATAACCCCCCGGCCACAGCTTTCTTAAACGCCGAATAAACGATCTGTTTATACTCTCTAACTTTTTCTGGAGATCCAGCTAACTCCAGGAAACTGTGGCGGTGGTCAAAGGGAAGAAGATATAATCTCATCAGCAAAACCTCTTTTTACCACATCAGGTAATTTAGATTTATAGATTTTACGGTCGAATAATTTTTAAAGAAAAAGCCTAATTTTTACCGCTATGACGGAGTATCCGCAATCTCCTCTGAAACTAGCCAGCGCACTGGCTTTGGAAGACAAGAACAGAATTGAGAAAATCAGGTTAAGCGTTATTAATGAAATGCACTGGCATCCTCAATATACTGAACGTGAACGCTTCTTCTGGACGCGCTGGCTGGCTAACAGCCATAGCACCGCACAGCACATTGTTCCAGAAATGTACTTAACAGCGCCGCCATTTACTTTTCCTGGCCGAGCCTATCCGGCATATCGGGAGCACATTGCCGCCTTTTCAGAATTTGCCGTCCAAAAAATAAATGATTATATCCAAACCTCCATTTCATTAAGCATGGACCTGGATTATCGAGTGGACATCTCAAACGTTGCTGCCTCTAAAGCATTGCATCAATTAAGCCCGGCGTGGATTGAAGAATTCTGGAAACGATGCTACAATGCCGGCTGCAAAGACAGCGAGAGAATCTTTCCGCGCAATATCCGAGGGCAAAACTTTGTCACTGAATTCTATGAGCGGGTCTTTCAAGCAGAAGCTGGCAGTCTCAGAGCTAAACTGAATTCACAGTAACCTTAATCTTATAATTTTTCAATTCACAGTGATCTTAATTTTATAATTTTTCAATTCACAGTGATCTTAATCTTATAATTTTTCAATTCACAGTGATCTTAATTTTATAATTTTTCAATTCACAGTGATCTTAATTTTATAATTTTTCAATTCACAGTAACCTTAATCTTATATTTTTTCCAGTGATCTTAATCTTATAATTTTTCAATTCACAGTAACCTTAATCTTACATTTTTCCAGTGATCTTAATTTTATAATTTTTCATTAGTTCTCTTGCCTGGCGTTCATTCAGCAAAATATTCTTGGTGCCAATATGCTGAATTACCGACAAAGCATTTACCTGCCCTAATCTAAGAGCATCAGCAAAAGTATAATTTTTAATCAAGCCAGCCAGAAATCCGGAAGTGAAGGCATCTCCAGCCCCGGCGGTTTCCACTACTTTTACCTGCGGCGGAGAAAAAGAATACCTTGTCTGATCGTCAATAGCATACAACTTCTTAGAGCCGTCGGTGATTACTACGATTTTTGGCCCCATTCTCTGCAATTTAACCAGAAGTTCTGCTCCGGAGCTTTTAGAGCGAGCCAAAGTCTGGGCTTCTTTCTTATTAAGAACTAAAATAGCCGCGGCCGTTAAATAAGATTTTAATTTCTTATAACCCAGAGAAGCCAGATATAATGATGGGTTAAACAATAATTTAATTTCTTTAGCTTTAGCGTAGGCAGCGATTTCCTGGCCGGTTTTAAACGATTTTCCGGTAAGGCTGGCTAAATAAATCCAGGACACCTTAAAGTCAGAAGCTTTTAAGTCGGCTGAAGCCAAATCTCCCGAAGCTCCTTTGTGGACAAAAATAATCCGATCTTTGCTCTGAGGCGAGGAAATAATCGTTGAAGAGTCGGTAGCTTTCCGGCTTCTGGAAGTGTTAATTATTTTTACCTTAAATTGCCTTAATTCTTTCAACACCAGACTGCTATTCAAATCCTTTCCTAATTTGGTCAGCAGCTTAACTTTTAATCCTAATTTAGACAAGGCAGCCGCAGCGTTTGTTCCGCCGCCGCCGGAATGAGTTTCCTGATGCACTACCAGCACTTTATCCCCTAATTTAAGCCTAGAAAGGTCTTGATTAGCAATTAGAAAATTATCTATAGCAGCAGATCCAATGCATAGCACATCGTAATTAAACATGAAAGACCTCTTTTTATTAAATAAAAATACAAATTACTACTTAAATTTGTTTATTTCCATCAGGCCGCAGAAAATTAGATTTACTAACCTTAAGATCATAAAACTCATGCCGGACATTAATTTTAATTCTGGCATTAGCTTTTAATTTTTCATAGCAGACATAAGTCAAAGGCAAAAATACCGAAACAAACTGCCTGATTTGTTCTAGGGACATTCCCTGCTCTCTCTTCTGGATTAACTCCTGTTCCTGCTGCAGGCGCCATCTCAAATGCAAATCGCTGAAATCTGGAATTAATTGAATCCAATAATCAACTAATTTCCAGCAGCTTTGGTATCTTTCAGTAAAATCCAATAAAATTTTGGTTGACCTGCCGC
>JAGVYX010000069.1 GCA_018303045.1 Candidatus Woesearchaeota archaeon | reverse complement strand
CAATACATTAAAAGATATAGTTGATCTATAATCTATATATATTTGTTGGTTAATTGCAACAAAGATCTTTTCTCTGCGCAGAAAATGAAATTAAGGGGTCGCAACCCCTGATTTCATAATTAAACCATACTTAACAGTTTAATAATTTTTATTAATGAATATTATTCTCTCTCATTGTGGCAATAAAATGCGTCTGTTTCGATATCGGCAATGTCGCCAACATTCCAGATACAGTAAGTTTTTTGGGCCACTTAAGCGCAAAATGGCCTAATCTCAGCCTTGAACAATTGCTGAATATAAAGTCCGGTGGCGGGGTTTGGCGCCAGTTTCAAAATGGCCAGATTAATTCCGACCAGTTTCTCGCCAGCTGCCTGAACAATTTTGGCTTAACTGAGAGTCAAGAAAATAAAGATTATTTGCGGCAAGGTTTTCTTATTTGGTGCGGCACAGCATATGCTCCGATACTGCAATTAGCCTCTAGACTGAAACAGCGGAGTTTTAAAACGAGTGTGTTAAGCAACAATAATGAAATCATGTACTGCCATTCTTCAGCGGCGATTAAAGGCATTGTTGATGTAGCCTTATCCTCGCATGAGATCGGCGTATCTAAACCCGATCCGCGGGCGTATGAAATCCTGCTCGAAAGAATTCAAGCTATTCCTGGCGAAGTACTGATGATTGATGATCAAAAGCACAATATCACTTCAGCTTTGGCTTTAGGCATGGAAGCATTTTTTTTTAATGCAAAAGAAAAGCCCAGAGAGGATTTGATGAAAGATCTGGTTAACAGGTTAAATAATTATGGTGTTTATATAGATAATTCTGATAATTAGAGTATATTTTAGTAGGAGTTATCTGACGATAGATAATTAAAATAATGTATCCAAATCAAGAGAATTATCTATATTTAATTTATTCAATGAAAATTGGTTTAAACCACTGCAGTTTGCTGTAGGGATTTTTACTTCTTCCCATTCAAAATCTTATCCTTCAACTCTTTCTTGCCCGTCCAATCCAAAGCGTGAGCTAATACTTCCGGCAAAGTATGCACGGGAATAATTTTAACTTTATCCAGCTTAGCTTTCTCTAGGACAATGTCCTGAAGATTGGAATAGGGAACAATTACAGTAGTAATGCCCGCATCAATAGCTGCTTCCACCTTGGAACTAACTCCGCCTACTGGCAATACTTCGCCTCTAACTGATAAAGAGCCGGTCATAGCCACATGTTGTTTGATGGGTATTTCTTTTAACGCTGAAATGATTGAAGTAGCCACGGCAATGGAAGCTGAATCGCCCTCTACCCCTTCATGAGTTTGCAAAAACTGCACAAAAATATCCCTGGTTTCTTTGATATCTTCGCCAAAATATTTCATGATAATCGCGGAAACGTTTTTGATGGCCTCTTTAGCGATTTCCCCTAATTTCCCGGTAGCGATAATTTCGCTTTTCTTGCCTCCCGGAGTAACCTCCGATTCGATAGGCAATAATATTCCTGAATACGCCGCTCCTCCGCCAATAACCGCTAATCCGTTAACTCTACCTACTTGTTTGCCGGTAGTAATAATCACTTCATATTCTTTTTTACGCTCAATATATTTGTCAGCTATTTGCTGCTCTAAAGGCCGGGCTAAATATTTAGCCGCTCTGACCTGTTCAGCGGTAACATACTCTGATTTTTCTTCTTTGGCTAAATCTCCAGCGGCCCGGACTAACCCGCCCAAGCCGCGCAAATACAGGGTTAAATGGCCTTTGTGGTTAGCTCTTCTCCTGGCTTCCCGGATAATTTCGTTAATTCCTTCCAGCGAGAAGTGCGGAATTTTGCCTTTTTCTCTTTTAACTTCCTGGGCAATAAAGGTAGCGATTTTGAACCGGTTTTCTTTAGTGTCGAGCATGGTTTCGTTCATGTATACTTCATAGCCATAGCCTCTGATTCTGGACCGCAAAGCTGGATGCATGTTTTTGATCGTTTCCAGATTTCCAGCCGCCACCATTACAAAATCGCAGGGCACGGCATCGGTTCGAACCATGGCTCCCGCTGATCGTTCTGATTGTCCAGTGATGGGGAATTTTTTCTCTTGCAGCGCCGACAATAATTCCTGCTGCGTTCTTGGCTCCATAGTAGCAATTTCATCTTCAAACAGGACGCCCAGATGCGCTTTGTGAATCATCCCAGCTACAACGCGCTGATTGGCTGGCGTTCCTAGTCCTCCAGACTGGAAGGGGTCATGAAGCACATCGCCAAGCAGCGCCCCTGCATGCGCTCCGGTAGCATCAAAGAATGGCGCCTGCTTCTTTCCATAATTATCAACAATCACTTTAGCTGGCGAAATCATTTGCTGGTTGCCCCTGAACATTCTCTGTCCCATGCTGAGCATAATCGCAAAAGCGGCTAGAAATAACATGCCTCCCAGAAAGAAAGCCGCAAACATAATGTCCGATTTATAATAATGTCTTACCCACCAGGGGGCTACTAAGGTTAAAACAGCGACAATAAATAACAGGAAATTGTTGTTTTTCAACATCTGCCGTCCATCCAACTGGCTTCTTTTAACTTCTTCCCTGCCAGTGCCTGCCGGCACTTCCTGAATTAAAGGATTATTTTCATCGTTAGGGTTATGGAGAGAAATAATATCTTTAAGATGAGAATTAGGAAGCAATTCCGCCAACGCCAGCCCCAGCATGCTTTTTCCAGTTCCGGGCTCGCCAATGAGCAAAACATGCCTCCGCTGCAAAGCGGCTTTTTTAATGATTCTGACCGCTTCATCCTGCCCGACAACTTGATCTATTAGTTTGTCAGAGATTTTAATATTTTTAGTTGATTTCATGATCTTAGAACTTAATCTTTTATACTAAAGGACATAAATTTTCGTAAAAATTTAAGCCCTTTGTATATACAAAAGGCACAAAATTCTATACTGAATTTTGAGTTCATCTTTAATTAATAGAGTCAGTTCTAGATTAGTCGGGATCAATCCAATTTGTAAACAGGAACGATGTTCGGAGCTATTTTGGATTGGAACAAATTGCGCTGGTTCCAGAATGATAACTTAAGGGAAGTTTATATCAGCTGTTAGGCTTAATTTTCTCTGCTAACATTATCGTCATGGATTCAATCGTAGTTCCATAATTATTATAAATCGTTTATTTTTATTAAATCTTAAATGGGTCTAAAAAAGCACCTTCAAAGAGAAATTGATAGTTCTTTATCTATGCTGCGAGAGCAAACAGCTAAACATAAAGAAGCCCTGCAATTAATTGACGACCTAAATCTTCGAAAAGCTCATTATATTGTTTCTTTACACTCTGATTGGGAATCTTATAATGAAAAATCAACAACTACCGAGCATGAAGGGTCTATTGACAAAGCCATCCAAAGAGCCGAACAGGAATTTAGGGTTATCAATCACCGAAATGATATTCAAGCTAGCTATCGGGTATTCATTAAAATTGGAAACGTAGAATATTCTGTTCCAAGAGAATATTGGAAAAAAGTTTAAAGAGAAAAGATCTTAACTAATTTTCTGTAGAGAATTATATTTGTGAAAAATGAATTCTTTAAAATTCTCTATTCCAGCAAATACTCGGGAAGTTCTATTATTAACGAGATTTGCTATTAAATTCATAATATTTATATCAGCAATTTACTTTTTTTTAATAATGGCCTTTCAACAATTTCTTAACAAAATTGCTCCGCTGGCTAAGTTAACCAAAACAGAATTGCAGTTGTTATCAGCCCCCGAACACGTTTGGAAGGCGGAATTATCTGTTTCCGGAAAAAAGTATCCGGCTTACCGGGTGCAATTTAACAGCGCCAGAGGGCCATACAAAGGCGGAATTCGTTTCCATCCGGAAGTTAATGAAGAAGAAGTAACCAATCTAGCATTCTGGATGAGCCTCAAAACCGCAGTTGCTGACCTGCCACTGGGCGGCGCTAAAGGCGGAGTAAGGATTAATCCCAAAGATTTGACGCCTAAAGAAATTGAAAAATTAAGCCGGGCTTACATTAGAGCTTTTTACCAGCATCTTGGTTCGCAGCAGGACGTTCCAGCTCCGGATGTGTATACCACGCCGCAAATCATGGCCTGGATGCTGGATGAATATGAAACATTAACTGGAAAAAAAGATCCGGGGATGATTACCGGCAAGCCGCTGGAAGCTGGGGGTTCAAAAGTAAGGGATATAGCTACCGCTTTAGGCGGCGTATATGTTCTGGAAGAAGCGGTTAAGAAAATCGGTTTATCGAGCAAGAAGGTGGCTATACAGGGATTTGGCAATGCTGGAAGCAACATGGCTAATTTGTTATGGAAAGCTGGATATACCATTGCCGCCGTTTCCGATTCCCAAGGCGCGATTTATTCTGCTTCCGGGCTTTCGATAGATAGGGTTCTTTCTGTAAAAGAAAAAACCGGGCAAGTCAGCTTAGTTCCGGGAGTTACGGCTATCACCAATGATCAGCTCTTGGAATTGGCTGTAGATATCCTGATTCCTTCAGCGTTGTCTGGGGTGATCACAAAAAAGAATGCTTCTCAAGTGAAAGCCAAAATTATTTTAGAGCTAGCTAACGGGCCGACCACTCAGGAAGCTGATGAAATCCTGCAGACTAAAAAAATTCTGGTTATTCCGGACATTTTAGCCAATTCCGGCGGAGTAACGGTAAGCTGCTTTGAATGGCAGCAAAATTTAGCGCAGGAATCTTGGACCGAGGTAGAAATTAAGAACCGGCTTAAAGAGAAGCTAGTGGGAGCTTTTTTGCAGTTGTGGAAAAAATATTCTGCCGCAAAATATGATTTCCGAACCGCGGCTTATCTTTATGCCATCAATAAAATACTGGCTGCGGAGCGCCAACGCGGTTTCAAGCCTTAATTTCTTTTTCTGAAATTTTTGGAAAAAAATAGCATAAAGAGAATTTTGAATAATTCATTTCTTATTGACAAAATTCTCTAAGAGACTGTGAAATCGTCGAGATTTTGTCAGTAACAGATCCAAAAATCAACAAAATCTCTATTTTTCAAAGTTCTCTAAAGAAAAAGTTAATATATGAAAACATCTTTCTTACAAATATTAAATAAAGAGGTGTATGATCATGGCAGCAAAGAAAAAGAAAAAGAGATAAATTTTTTTTAATCTCAGTCTTAACTTATTTTTATTTTTTTTATTGAAAAAATTCTTATAGCATTAAATTTATAACATTAAATGGGAAGTTTCGTTGCCTTTTTCGCGCGAATGGCTTTCTAGCCTATTTATGACTTTAATGGCGATGGAAGTCTTAGGTTAGTTTATATATCTCCGGCTGCCTACTCCAATTACTAAATTATCGGAGGCGATGATTATGTTCGATAAAATTGGAAGCATGATGAAGAAGCATTGGTTTTTACTGGTTTTAGCAGCTGCAGTGTTAATCTTATCCGCCGTAGTTAATGATAGCGGTTATGGCGGGCCGATGCCTTACGCAGAATTATCCGCAGGCAAGAGCGACGCAGCCAGCGCTCGGCTGGGAATGGTTTCGCCGCCAGTTTATTATGATGATTTTGCGCCAGAGGTCCAGGAAAGGCAGATTGAGCGCGACGCTTACGTCTCCTTGGAGATAAAGCGCGGCCGGTTTGATAACGCCCAGCAGCAGCTAAAAGAGCTGATCCAAGCTACAGATTCTTTGCTTTTGTATGAGAATGTCAATGCTTACGCTGATACTTCTTACGGATCCTATAATGTTAAAGTTAAAGCTGAACGCTACAGTTTCTTTCTAACGCAAATCCGGGAGATTGGCAAAGTGTTATCTTTAACTGATAACGGACGGGATGTTACCGGCCAGATGGTAAATCTGCAAGAGCAGATTGATCAGGCGAAGCAGGAATTAGCCCGGTTAAAGAGCCTGCTGAAAGAAACTAAAGAAGAGAAAACCAGAGTGGAATTGCAGCAGCAACTCAGCCAGCAGGAGCAGTATTTAAACGATTTGCAAAAACAGCTGGAAAACCAAGGCGATCGGATTGAATATTTTACCGTTGGCGTTAATTTGCAGGAAGCTCACTCGAGCTATCAGGGTGTAGAATTCATTAATTTTTCCGAGCTAATCAGGAAATTGGTGATTAGTTTCAATGCCCTGCTGCGATGGCTGTTTGGCGTATTGCCTTGGGCAGTATTGGCTCTCATCGTATGGTTAATTGTTCGGGCAGTGAAGAGAAGAGCTTAATCAACCACTTGAATTTCTTTAATTTTTTTAAATTCTTTATCAAAAGTGGCTAGAAATTCAATTTTCAGTATTTCGTTAACAATTATAATTGTGCAATCAACCAAACTAAAATTAAACCCACTTTCAATGAACAAATTCCAAGATTTTTCGAGAAGATGATCATTAATATTTAGTAAAGATGTTGAATGGAGAATCTTCCGTCCTAATTCAATGGCTTTTTCCTTACTTTTCTTCCTGCAAGTTACACCGACAACTTCATTAAAAATATAATCGGAGGTTAGCGCTGACCCATATTTATCTTTTTCAACGTCTTCCAAAATAGCCAAGGCTTTTTGATGATGCACATCACTAAGGTTATCTTTAGCTAAAAAAACACTGGCATCAATAAAAATCATTACTTTCCACCATAAAGAATCTCGTCGACTTCTTCGCTAAGATGTTCAGTTCCTTTACCCCAGCTAGTAGCTTTCCAATCAGAAAACTTTAGTTTAGGTTTTTTTTCGGAATTAAATTTTTCTATAGCTATGGTTAATGCCGCTCCTAAGGTTAGTCCGCGTTTTATAGCTTCAGCTTTAAATTCCTTAAAAGCATCTGAATCTACATCTCTGACAGTAATTTGCGTTCCCACGTTAAACATGTAAAACATGTATTATTTAAACTTTTCCCTAATTATTTCTATTAACAGATAAAGGGCCAAAGCAGCTATACTGCCAATTAAGAACCATAAGGCTAAATCTGGAGCTAGAGCGATTGTTGGGAGAGAAGCTTCCAGAGTCGACTGCGCCGGCTGAACGGTGGAATCTAAAGCGCGGGCTATTTCTGGGCCAGCTTCGGCGGCTATTTTTGCTGTTGAAGACAGGTTATTTGATTGAATTACCTTAATAACGGCGCTAATTCCTGCTGCAGCTAAAGCTGCCGGCAACAGGCCTTTCAGTTTTTGTTTTAACCCGGAAACTTTCCCGGGGGCAATGATGATGTATTTGTTGGCTAATTGATAGTGGTTTACTTCCCGGCCTTTGACGCTGTAATGAAATTCCTGAATTTCCACTAGTTTAGCTTCCGTTAATTTCTGCAAATGGTAATGGACTGTAGATATAGGCAATTTTAGAAAATTAGAAACATTTTGCTCTGTATCGTGCTCTTTATCAGCTAAATAATTAAGAATTTTTCTGGAAGTGTCGGAAGTAATCGTTTCCGCCAGTTTTTTGGTTTTAGCTTCATTTAAGTCTACCAGCAGGAAATTGGATTTAGGCATTTGCTGAAAGATGATTCTTCTATTTAAAAGAATTTTGAT
>JAGVYX010000068.1 GCA_018303045.1 Candidatus Woesearchaeota archaeon | reverse complement strand
GTAAGGCTCCACATAAGCCTCCATTATAAAACCCCAAAAGAAGTATGGAATGAATGTAAACCACTTTCGTGATGTAAACCAGTTTCGGGATAATAGATTATTCCGAATTGCGCGAAACATATATAAAACAAAAAATAAACCTCAATCAGGAATTATGAAAAAGAGTTGGATAGTTGTACTAGTATTATCTCTCTTAGCTCTGCCGATTATTTTGGCCGATCAAGACAGCCGAATAGCTTGCTCTACCGATGCAGACTGCTTGGAGTGCGGATTTACTTTTTTAAAAACCTGTTATTGCCGTACGGGCAGCTGCCGGATAAATACTTCTTCGACAGGGCCGCCATTGCCGCCGCCAGCTAGTCCTAATCCGCCAGCTAGTCCTAATGCATCGGCAAATCAAACCGGAATTAACAATACCAGCGCAGCAAATAACAATCCAGCCAGCCCGACTGCAGCTATTAATACTACTAATTTGCAAACAGCTTTAAGCCTGCTTCAGCAGCAAGTCGCGGCCTCAGAAACCAGAACTCAACAGCAGATTACAACTTTGCAAGCCAGTTTAAGCTCCTTGCAGCAGCAAGTTTCTCAATTAAGCATCCAAGTGCAATCATTATCACTGCAAAGCGACCAGGTTGGCGGCATCAGAAATGAATTAGGCGCGGTTTCTTCCGGGCTGGCTTCACTGCAGCAGAACTTAGACGCGACCAAATCAGAGCTAAGCGCAATTGAAAATAATTTAAAAAAAGAGCAGAAGCGAACCAAGTTAATCTCCGGATTTCTATTCAGCATTATTGCCCTAGCCGCAGCCGCTACTGGAATTTACTTTGTAAGCAACAGAAGAAGAAAAATTAATCCCCACATCTTAAAATATATCGCCGACCACACCAAAAGAGGAATAAAATATAGTGAAATTAAAACGGCTCTGGAGAATGCCGGCTGGGCTGCGGAAGACGTTGACTGGGCTTATCAAGCGACGATTAAACAGAATTCCCAAAATTATCGCCAAGGAAGCCGCCCAGGATACCAGCAGTTTGATGCTAAAAAAATTACGGCTATCTCTATTGTCAGCATCTTAATTATTATTTCAGTTATCTTTCTGCTTAAGGGAATAACTACCGGGCAGGCCATTCGTTTTGATACGGAAGAAGAACTGGGCAGAAATGTTCTGCAACTGCTTCAAGCTAATATTGCCAATAACCAGTTTTATCCTTTAGTGCAATCCGCGGTAATCTGCGTGGAGGTTAAAGATGGCTTAAAATCAGTTTCTTTTAGTATCATTAAAACTCCAGCCGGACATGGTATTGATCCAGCAGCCAGGCCCTGTTCTGAAGACACGAACTATCATGCTTCAGTTAAATTCACCAGTTGGGACAGCTTCAGCCATTTAATGACCGATTTCACCTGCAGAACGGCCCGCGAGCTGCATATCGAAAGCAACGGCCTCCGCGGAGTTTATGTCCTGCCCTCGCAGTTAGTATTGCTTGGATTTAAAAAAAATCCGCAAGTTGATTATACTCCCTTTTGCCCCTTATTTAGGCCCTGCCTGACTGAAACAGAATTAGCTGTGTTAGGATGTTGAATTAGATTAAATAGTTGGCGACATTAATAAAGCATAGGTCGCATTGAAAAGTTCATAGAGCGGCGTTATTGAAAAGTTCGAAATAGCCATCCAAAAAGGGGATTGCAAGAGGAATTTTTGCCTTGTCGTAATTTAACGCAGCCGAGCCGATGGCTATCGAGCCTAGAGCGAGGAACTTTTCAATAACGCCCATAGAGCAGAGCCTTTAACTAGCCCAGAGATTGTGGGCTAGTATTTTAGTGGTAACTTCTGCTCTTCTACCTTTAGTGGTATACGCTTTCAAATCCCCGTACTTGTTTTTAAGCATAGAATTAACATTTTCCCCCCTATTTCTTTTACTATAGGTTTTTTGAAGTGAATAATTCGGTAATTAGTTGACACTTCAGGAGTTTTATTCGGTAATTAGTTGACACTTCAGGAGTTTTATTCGGTAATTAGTTGACACTTCAGGAGTTTTATTCGGTAATTAGTTGACACTTCAGGAGTTTTATAGCCTAAAGCATGATGGATTCCCTTTTCATTATACCATTTCACAAAATCCTGAAGTGTTTCCCGAGGATGCTTTTTCAGTCTCATCTTCATTGTATGCCACCACTTTCTGCATAAAAGCAAGTTGATTGGTCGCTTTGGTCTTCCTGCTTTGAGGGCTTTGTATGCTAATTCTCCGAGCGTTTTGTGCTTGGAAACAAGCCGGTATACATGTTGTCGGCTCGTCTTCTGTATTTTTGCTATTTAGGTGGCACTTCGTCCAGCCCTAAACTGCTTAATAATCCACTTTCTTTTTTTTCAGTTAATGTTTCCATAGTGTCTCACCAAAAGTGAGACCGATGGCTCTTTTATAAAGAAAGTGTAACTTAATTTTGAAATTGAACATTCTAAGCGCACAACAGTAAAGCATATAAATATCAAAATAATTCTAAGTATAAAGAGGTATTTAATTATGTCTAATAATTCATTGTATATTTTTGCTTTAATTGCAATGGTGGCTATTGTTGTAGTAGTGTTTGGATCTAGTGGAATAACTGGAGCGCAAACTTTCAGGTCAAGAACGCTGATTTGCGAGGAAACGGATAAAGGACAAGATGACTTTGTTCTAGGAGTCGTTAAAATTAAAGAACACGGTCAAGTGCTGGAAAAGCCGGACAAATGTTTTGGGAAGACTGTAGTTCAATATTTTTGTACCGATACAATTAATTTTGATGGTGTTGGCCGCTATTGTAAGAACGGCTGTTTAAACGGTGTTTGTATAAAAGGAAAATAAATAGGTGGTTTAGATGACTAAGGATAAAAATTATGGTTTATATGTGGTGTTTGGTGTGGCTGTAGTAGCTATTCTGGCTATGGGAATCGTTGGCGGTGATATTACTGGCTTGGCTGGCGGGGACTGGTGGACTAATACTAGAAATACTAACTCTTGCAGCGATACAGAACCAGATGAGAATATTTATGTGTATGGTGAAGTGAAAATGGAACATCGCTTAGGAACAGAGGTTAAGCCTGATGAATGCTTATCTGATGAGAAGCACCTTAAGCAATATTTCTGCAGCCGTCCTAATCGAATGGGCAGTAAGTCTTATTTTTGCTCTAATGGATGCGCAAAAGGAGTCTGCCTTAGGTAAGTTTTTTAATTCTTTTTCATTTATTTCTTGTAACCTGCCCTTTAGGGCGGTTGGGATTTTTATTTCTGGTGATGATTTAGTTCTTTCAGTATAAATGTTGCTGCTCAGAAATGTTTAAATAATCTTTCTCTTCCGGACAGAAGATGGAAAAGTTCGGAAAATTGCTGCTTTTTTTAGTTTTATTGGTGTTTTTATTTTATGGAATCAGGACTATTTTTACTGGTAGTATTACCGAGATTATAATTATTAGCGTAATGGGAATTTTAACCGTATTAGGTTTTACACACTGGAAAAAGCTGCTGGGCGAGCGATTGTTTTTGTTTGTCAGCCTGTTGTCCCTGGCCTATCTTATTTTTATTTGGTCTTTAGGCGGATCATTGTACTTAACCTTATTATTTATTTCACTGGTTATATTCTTGTTGGCTTTCCCAAAACGGCAGCCAAAGATGCTTAAGGATGACGGTGAACCCACGATCTCAGAGCAACCGCACAGCGTAGTATTTGAACCACCCAAGCAGCAAGAACCTGGAAAAGAAGCGTCAGTGGTTAAACATTTTTCTCCGGGATTGTATGTAGCCAGCAGCAATGGATCTGTTTTTCATGCTCCAACCTGCAACTGGGCCAAGAAAGTAGCTGAAAGGCGCAGAATTTGGCTGCAAGATAAAGATGACGCCAGAGGGAAAGGATATAACTCCCATAATTGCGTAAGTTGATTTCTTGCTTGGGTATCATACCCAGTAGTTCTACTAGGAGATCCAATATTAGGATATCCAATTTCAAGCAAGATTAAAATATGATTTTTCTACCAGTGGTTTCTGCAGGAAACTCCAGAAAACACCGTTTTCTTGACAATCACAACTAATTGAATACCCCGCAGCTGTTTCCGCAAGGAAACTCACGAACGCGAGTGACTCAACTGCGGCGATGGGGATTTTTTATTTTTTGAATAGACAAGGGCGTAGTTTAAATGAAGTTAATCTTGGCCATACAACCTAACAAACTCCTGTCTTTCCTGCTTGGTTAATCCTCTTACTAGACTACCTTCTAACTTCTGAAATTCTTCTAAGAAATCGCTTAACTCTTTTCTGTCCAAGCCATAAATCCCTTCCAGAGGCAAATTTTCGGCAATTCCCCGGCTCTCTTCAGCTAATTCTTTCATTTCTTTATTTTCAGCGTCATGATCTCTAACGGTGTATAAAATTGTTTCAATGTTTTTTGGTGTTTGATGTTTTACTGCGTTCTTTACTCCTTGCGCCAAAGATGGAATATCATCATAAAGTTCAGTCCAACCTAAAAAAGGAAAATGTTGAGATTCATAGTAATACCTGCCTGGACCATCATCAACATAAGCGGATAATTCTGCAACAAGGAAATACCTTTGTTTTTTTAATCTCTCAGAACGATCTTCTCCTTCTCCGAAAGATTTTTCAAATTCTTCAAATGCCTCTCTGTTATCTCGCTCATACTTTTCTAATTGTTTCTTTGCCTCTTCAGCAGTCTTATAAACTAATATCTCTGCCATGTAGGTTAACAACATAAACTGATATAAAAGCTTTTGCCAAAACCACTCAAAAAATGAAATGTGCCTTAAAATTTTTCCAAAAAATCCGCTAAAGCCTAATATTTTACCCCCCATAATCTAAAATCAGAATTAGTTGTGAAAATTTAAACCAGTTCAGGTATTTTTCTTCCACATCGTGATTAGTATTCCAATGATTCCAATAGTGATAGCAGAATCGGCCATATTAAATGCCGGCCAGACGGTTAAATCAATAAAATCAATCACAAAGCCGCGAAAAATTCTGTCCAGCAAATTGCCGATAACCCCACCTAGAAATAGTGCTGTAAAGACCTGCGGCCAGATTCTTTGGGGAATTTCTTGGTAATGAACTATGGTAACTAGAGCTACAATAGAGGAAATTATCATTAAAAGAATAGTCTTATCCTGCAATAAGCCAAATCCCGCCCCAGTGTTGGCCAGGTAATGTATTTTCAGAAAGCCCCATTGCAGGTTTGGTTTTAGATTGAAGATTATTAATTTAGTAATCTGGTCAATTAGAATTGTTATTATTGTTACTGATACAAAAAACCGCAGCAGCTTGGTTTTATTAGATTCTACCATAACCGATTTTTCTGTTCCTGTCCGGTCCGTCTTTCCAGAGCTTCCAGCCGCCGGTCAATGGAATACAACAGGGCTTTAAGCGTATCCAGTTTGCTGTTGATCAGCTCTAAATCCTTGGCTTCGCTGGAAGGGGGAAACGTTTGAAGAGGAAACTGCGCGGAAGGCGCGTGATGGGCAATTAAGGGATCGGTTTGCTGGTATAAGGGATCCGGAGCTAACGATTGATCATCAACCGCCAGCGGGTCGGGATTTTCATTAAACTCCTTGTCAGCCAGAGTGTCAAAGTCAAGGTCTCTTTTTTTAAATTTACTAAATAAGCCCATTGTAGTGAGAAGGCTAAGTCGGGATTTAAAGTTTTCTGTGAGAGAATGATTTAATTTATTCACTGGGGGGTAGTGGATTAAGTCAACTTGTCGTCATCTCTGCTTTTCTTGCGATTTTTATGAGATTTAACAATCTGTTTTCTCCCAGCGGCAGCATTAATTCTGCGCTCTCTGCCGGAGTTTTTCCATGAAGCATACTGTGCGGATTGACATAATTATGCAGAATTTTGCACAGTACTGATGTTGATACTGCACCTTCATGCGTTTGAAACACATTCAGAGCATCGAATCTTTTACTCAATTCTCGATTGTGCCTTTCAACAGTATTGTTATTATGCTTCAATCCAAATTTTTGGCAGTGTTAATATCTGACTGATTCCTTAGTTAGTTATAATCTTAAATAAATAGTTTTTATCAGTCAAAGGATTACGCAACCAAATTTTTTACACGCAATGGGAACTCCAAATTTTATTTTAGTGATTCTCGAAAATAATTTTTTCCATGCTGCGTTGTAATTTCCGAATTTATCAGGCACAAACAAAAATAATTTCCTTTTCTTGGCCGGTTTTTTCAATTCCTTCTTGTATTGTTCTAGCATCTGTTTGTAGCACCACGTTTTAATCTGCTGGAGAAAAGACACGCATGCTTTC
>JAGVYX010000067.1 GCA_018303045.1 Candidatus Woesearchaeota archaeon | reverse complement strand
GCAGATTTTCTTCGTTGAAGTACCATTCAGCTTTTGCTTAATAATCCAGACCAGTTTTTTGTAATTTAGTTTGTACATTAAGACCACCAAGCGGTCTTAGATATTAATGTAAACTAAAAACGTGATAGCACATTTTCTTTCAGGTACAGACAAATTTATATACTTCATGTTCCTGAATTAAATTATGAAAATAAGAGAAGTTTTAGATAAGAAAGTTGGAGACACAGAATATACTCGATACATAACAACATTACCAAAAGACGTGGTCAAAGATTCAAAACTACTCGGCAAAGAGCTAAAAGCAAGAGCCGAAAAAGGAAAAATCATATTAGAAGAAGTATAAGTCTTTCATGTACCGAAAGGTTTATATAGTTCATGTACCTGAATATAGGTATGATTAAGTGTAAACATTGTTCAGGTAAAAATTTTCTAAAGAAAGGTTTCAGAAATACAGAACACCGAGGGAAAATTCAAAAATATTTCTGTAAAGATTGCCATAAATATTTCACAAACGATGATGGGTTTTACAGAATGAGAAATAAACCTGAAATTATTACTATGTCTATTGATATGTATGTTTCTAATTTATCAAGTAGAAAGATGAGAAACCAATTAAAAAGGCATCTTAATCATAAAATTAGCCATGTTTCTGTTTTGGATTGGGTAAGAAGATATACCTTGAAAGTTCACAAATTTATAGAGAAACAAGGTTACAACTTAGGCAATAGTTTTTATGCTGATGAAACTATGATTAATAGAGAAGGCAAATTAGATAGATTTTGGTGCTGTTTAGATTGGGATACAAGATTAATAACAGGATTTCATTATAGTTTGTCTGCAAATCCCATTGAAGCACAAGAATTTCTGAAGAAGTCTATTAGAAAAGGAAAACCAAAATACATTCAAACAGATGCAGGAGTTTTCTATCCAAGAGCATTTAGAAAGTTGTTTTATTCTAATAAATTAGGTGGCTTAACAATTGAACATAAGATACAAAACTATCAAAAGACTAAAATTCATAATTATAGAATTGAAACTGTTTTTATGAAGATCAAAGATAGAGTTATTGATTTTAGAGGATTGAAAGCACTATGGTCTGCTCCAATCTTAATGACTGCTGTAGTTATCCAACATAATTTTATAGAAAATCATTCTACAACTGATGAAGTACCTTCTGAAAGAGCAGGAGTTAATTTAGAATTGGGAGAGAATCGTTGGTTAGATTTGATTAAGCTATCGGCAACATCATAACTTTACCGATTTTCCTTGTCTCCAATACATATCAAATATTATCCTCATAGCTTCAGAAAATTCTTTATTCTTAATAATTACACCTACTAGTTCTCCTTTCACTGTATACATTGCTACTTTATTCCCATAAATAAAAATCATGCACGAAAAGTCTTTTAGAGATTCATTAAACTTCATTTCTGTAATTTTTTTATAAGATGGCTTGTGGAATGTTTCTTCATCATAAGGATCAATAACTATTTTTGCAGGAATTTTTTTGGTTATTCTTAAGACTCTAAAATGTTCTGGTAAATGTTTTAAAATTTCAACAGATTTTGAATAAGAACCAAAATAGTAAGTTTGTTGTTTTTCTTTAAATATATCTGCTAAAATTGTAGAAATTCCTTTAAATCCTTCGTAAATCTCTACACCTGACGATTCTTTTATTTCTTTTTTAAGACTTTCAAGTTCAGGGAGTACGGAAAGAATTATTTCCTTTTTCTGATTTAAAGTATCTACTAATCTCTCAGGATTAACGGCTTCAAAATAAGTTATATGGCCTTTAACTATTTTTGATATTAACCCTTTTGTGTAAAGATAGTTTAAAGTATTATATATAGTAGTTCTCGGTAAATCAACTCTCTTAGCTAATTCTTGTAAATTTACACTTCCTAAAGGCAAGAGAGTAAGGTAAACTTCACTTTCTTTATCTGTTAAGCCAAACTCTCTTAATGCTTGTTTCTTGTCCATAGAATAGTCTAATAAATTGTTATATATAAATCTTTCTATTGTTGTCCATTTTGGTGGACTATTATTAATATACATACTTTCTCAATAAGTCTTAGGAGAAAAAATGAACTTAGAAAATAAATTAGAACAAAAGATTGAAAGAGAAGAAAGTCCAGAACACCTTTCACTTAGAGATAGATTAAAGTATGGTGTTATGAACTGGGCTATAGATACTAGTGCTAAGACCGGGGCTTATGCTCCTTTAATGGGAGCAATGGAAGCGTATAACGGACTTGATATTGAGCAGATTTTACAGTCTAGAGCAAGTGCCGCTTTAATTGATGTAGGCTTAGCAAGAATATATACCAAAACAGCAGATTATCTAGGAAAGAAGTTTGATGTTGATATTAAAGATGGAAGTCCAAAAGCGTGGGGTTTAGACGCTTTAGCGATGATAGGAACACATGCACCTGTTTATGCAGGAATACTTGCAGCAGCAGGAGCAGATGCTAAACAGATAGGTTATGCTTCTTTAATGGGCGCGGTTATTGGTCTTTCAACTTCAAAACCATTTAGAAAATATGTTCTTGCACCTTGGAGAAAATTCTGGGGTTACAAAAAATAAATTTCTAGAAGAAAAGTGACGTTTACTTTACAGCTCACTCTTTAGGGTCATTTTTAAAAGAAACATAAGCCTTTCTAAACCAAGCTGTTTCTATGCGGTGGTTTGGCCCTTCAATATGATAGGCTTTCATGAAACCTTCAATAATTTCTTTCCAGCGCTTTAATTCGGTATATCCTTCCCGGCCAAACATCTGAGTAAACCAGCCATTAAAATCTTCTTTAGCGCTAGTAACTACCAGCCTGCCCCCTTCATCAGCTATATATCCACACACATTAAGGAAATAATCCTGCACCACCCCCATTTTAGCTGGATTTACATTGTCAAAAATCCACAATTGTTTTTCACGAGGCTTAACCGGCCGTTCTTCCCCCCAGAAGGTAAGCTCAGTTCGCGGTCCTTGTCCGGGAGAGACATAATTAACTGACCATCCTTTTTTCATATATTCTATGGCAATTCCCCTTGCAAGATGCGTCTTGCCCGTCCCGGAATCGCCATAAAACAAGATTCCCGCCGGAGTTGCAGCATTTTCTTCTTCCACAAAAGCCCCGGCATACTGCAGTGCTCTTCTTTGGGAATTGGTTTGAGGAATAAATGTATCCAGATGAGCGCACAAAGTTCCATTAGTTGGATGGTGAGAATTGTGCATATGATAAATTACATCCCAGAGAAACTGCTCTTTTTTTTGATCGGTTAACCTGCTGATATCCACAGTAGATTCGATAGTTTCAGATCCGTCTTCAAACCTGACGCGCTTAATTTTAGCCAGCCGCAATTTGGGATAAAACCGCTCGTTTCTAAACACATCATAAATCTTTAAGAATTTAGGATCAATGATTTCCACTAAATCTTTCTGCGCATTCAGATTTTGTTGAAAAGATTCTTTGGATAAATCCGGCTCGCACTCTTCAGGGCTTAAATGGCCAGCTTCCAGATCTTCAACCACAACATCAATATTAAAATTATCCCTATCATCATCTAAGGCCATAGAACTGTTTTTAGTCCTCCTTAGATTTAAAGATGATTATAGTCTTCTAGCTAGATATTATTGTACTGAAATATTACCTTATTCAGCCATAAGACCAAAATTTGGCAGTGTTAATATCTGACTGTTCCCTTAGTTAGTTATAATCTTAAATAAATAGTTTTTATCAGTCAAAGGATTACACTATCCAAAATTTGACCTTATTCAGTCATAAGACCAAAATTCCTGCCCGCCTTAGAACTTGATTTTCTCTAATCTCCATAATCCAACATCAATAAATCTAACCGGTTTTTCATGAAATTTAAAAGCAGCCTTAATCGGAAACTCAAACCGCCAGGCTTCAGTAATCTTAAAATCATGGTCTCTGGCCATTGCGGTAACAAAAGACTCGGTAGAATATTTATGCATGGAATAAATTAGGGGAGCAATTTCAAAGGCCTTAACTAAAAAAGCTCGATCGGCATGCTTTAATTTGGTTCCAAAGGGAGGATTTTGAACTACAATGTCCACGGGATGGCTAAACTGCGAGATGTCAGTTAGCACAAATTCAGCCGGGGAAATTTCGTATTCTTCTTTGATGGAGTTATAATTTTCCATACTCATCTGCATTGCCAGAGGATCTTTATCTACAAAAAAAACTTTTTTTGCCCCCATTAACAATAAGCCCAAGCCTAAAATTCCCGGGCCGCAGGCCGCGTCCAGAATAATTTTTCCGGTCGCTTCGCCTCTTAAAGCCATGCTCCAGATCCATTCCGCGGCGATGGAAGAAGGCGTAGAATATTGTTCTAACAGAAAAGAGGATTGCGCAAAGCCTTTTAATTGGCTTAAAACTAATTCCAAATCTTTCTTGGACTTTATGGACATAACCGCCATTAAACGAGAATTATCTTAAAAAACTATCTGCCAAACCAGCTTTTAATTGCGCCCCATAAACCTTTCTTGGCCGGTTCTGCATAATGCGCGCGAACGGACTCGGCGCTTTATGTTTATAAGCCAATGCCGAAGGGCTGGTTAGTTTCATAGCTAAGCCTTCAATGATATGGAGATATTTCTTTTCTTCCTCATCCACAACATAAGTTCGCTCAGCTTCCATAAGAAGATCATTTATTCCTTTTCTCCAACGATTGCTTAAAGAAATTAAAGTACTAGGAGAATAGCCTTTCTGATTATTTCTATTTTTCCAGAGTATTTCCAAATTAGTTAAGAAAACTTTAGACATGGAGCGGTAATGATCAGCCAGCTTAGTTGTCAACGGCTTTATTTTTCTTCTTAAAAATCTTTGCGAAGTTCTGGTAACATCTTGTAATTCTTTGGTTGTAAGGAGATCTTCCGATCTCATTTCCGATCTCCGGACATTGCCACCCCTGACGGAGCGCCTTACCAGGACCAGCAAGGCATCTTCCTGATCAATCAGTTTGTTTAAATTATCTTCCATAATTTTGATTGCTTCCCCGCCCTTGCTGATGATCGCTTTAATAGTAGCCATCTGGGTTTGGGCATCCTTTTCCGCCACAGCCTTAACTGATAAATTAGAAGAGGTAATTTTTTTAAGAGCCGCTGAAAATTGGGCGACAGCCTTGCCGATGGAATCTTTTAACCAGCCATTTTCCTGCAATAAACTAATAACAGCCTTTACTCCAGCATTTTCCAGAGTTTTCTGCTCATCAACAGTGACAGCTAATAATCCCTTTTCCAGCATTCCTTCCCGTTCTGACGCTTTCTTAACTTTAACTCGGTTAATAACCTGAGTAATTTCTCGTCTTTGATCCACTTGGGCAACCATAACCTAAGTAAGAAGATTAACCTTTATATTTCTTTCTAATTTGTTGACTTCATCCAATAAATGGCCCCAGTCAATTTACGAGCGATATAATTGCCTTCAAAAGCGCTTGTGGATGGGGTCGTTCCTTACGGGAAGGGGCCACACTCCTATGTAAGAAGCACTGAGTGAGTTTGACTAGGCCATTATTTTTTGGATGAAGCCTAGTTTGTTGAAATTAAAGCCATCAATAGAACCGCTAAACTGCTAATATCAACTAATAAACGACTGCAAGGATAAATTAATTATGTTTTCTTTGGCTTGAGCCTCTTTAAACTTGGGATCAAGCTTAAAAAATAAGCGGCCATTAAAACTTGAGCGCTGTAAAGGAACCCCTTTATGGACCATGGAGGAAATATAATCTGGAATTAAAGAGGAAATCAACCCGGTTTTTTCAGCCATTTCCAGAAAGGTCAGGGGATTTTCTTCAGTATAGAGAACTAAAAAAATTTTTTTTTCAATTTGGGTCAGCGGCTCAACAACAGGCTTGCCTTTAAGATGGCCATCCTGAAGCTGCAGCAGGTCCATGCGCTGTGAAACTTTTTCAATCTTGGATTCAATCTCCTGCAGATAATCCAGCAGAGCCTGAATTTCAGAAGTATTTTCATTGATAGCTGAAAGATGATCCTCCAGCTGCCTCCGAATAAGATTAAATTCCTGCTTCATATTTTAACACCAGCTTATCGTCGACAAACCAAGACGATTAACCAACTCCTTCTACCACACCCAGAATAAAAATGATTTCTTTAAAGTTTAAATAGCTTTCTTTTTACTAAAGAATAGTATATAAAATCAAGTCTGGACAAACAAGTTTAAAAATCTAAGCCAGCATATCCAACGGGCTTTTAACTTTGCGCATTTGCTCTTGGCTGACTTTGGTATAAATCTGCGTCGTCTGTAGATTGGCATGGCCTAACAATTCCTGGATTATCCGAATATCGGTTCCCCCTTCCAATAGATGAGTAGCAAAACTATGCCTTAATTTGTGGGGAGTAATTTGTTTTCTGATTCCCGCCTTTATAGCCGCGGTTTTAACGATTTTCTGAACATTTCGGGGAGTAAGCGGATTATTTCTGGAATTTTTAAAAATTAAACCCTGGCGCCCATGGACGAAGGGCAGAAGCTCATCGCAGATTTCCTGAGACAGAATAAACATCCGGTCTTTGGCTCCTTTTCCTCCGCGCACCCAGCCGATTTTATTGCCCATCTCTAAATCCTCAATTTTCAAATTCAGGCATTCAGATAATCTTATTCCCGAAGAATACAATAATTTAACGATTAGCCGGCTTTTAGTGCGGGTTAAATTATTCAGCAGCCTTCTAACTTCATCTGTAGTAAGTATCTCCGGCAATTTTCTGGCGATTTTAGGAGTCTTTAAATTAACAATATTCAGCTTAAGAACCCCATCATAATAAAATTTTAACGCCGCTTTAATTAAAGCTACGGAAGAGTTAGTAATTCCTTTCTCCGAAATTAAATAAGCTAAATACCGTTTAATGTCCGCTTCTTGGACTTTTTCGGCCGGCTGGTTAATAAATTCCAGACATTTTTTATTCTGGTAAAGGTAAGTAGCCACGGTTCTCTTGGAAAAACCCCTCAGCTTAAGTTCGGTTTCTAATTCCTGCATGATGATTAGACGAACGTTATACCTTTTAAAGCATTTTAGTCTTTCTATAGTGGTTACAAAAGAAAGATTTATAAATACCTAAACAAAAATCCTCTTATGGCCCACCCCAACCTCTTTGATTACTTAGTTCAGTACTTTAGTGAAAGCGCAACTTTAGGCATGAATCCGGTAATTATTTTAGATACCAGCGCCATTATCGGCTTGGAGCAGGCTCACCAGAAACATTACAGTTTTCCGTTTGCCTGCACTTTTTTAGATAATCTGGCTAATTGTTCGCCTACAGGAGTTCAAATTATTGCACCCCCGCAGATTAAAAAAGAAGTAATTGTGCATAATGGATTTAAAATAGCCGGAAGACCGGAAATTTCCGATCAGACTACAATTAAAATTCAGGCTTTGGAAGACGACCAGGAAATGAAGCTTTTTCAGCAAGAGGAATATCCTAAGATCGATGAGAACAGTTATTTTCTCAGGCAAATGTATTTAGACCGCATGCGCGGCAAAAAGCGAGACGACGATCCGATCAGCCGCGAAGACTGGTCGGTAATTGACACAGCCATGGCTTATGCTGTTTTAGGGCGGCATAAATTTGAACTAAA
The DNA here is from genome assembly GCA_018303045.1 of Candidatus Woesearchaeota archaeon. GTDB lineage: Archaea > Nanobdellota > Nanobdellia > Woesearchaeales > GW2011-AR9 > JAGVYX01. The sequence goes on along the minus strand of JAGVYX010000067.1, from coordinate 36 downwards.
TGACAATGCCGGAAAGCCCCGAAGATTTGCCGGAAC
>JAGVYX010000005.1 GCA_018303045.1 Candidatus Woesearchaeota archaeon | reverse complement strand
TAGGTGTCGTAGCTAGTCCAGCTAACCATCGGCCATCATTAGATAATTCATCGGAAGAACTTACAGTAACTATTGTTTGATAGTTGGCTGGGAAAGTAAATAAAGGTGTAACACTTCCACTATCCACATTTAACTGCTCCAAACGTAATGTAGAATCTCCGTTATCATCAAAGAAGATTATATTATGCGTATTTCCACGCCAGCGCGGTGCATTAACGCCAAAATCATTGGAATCTGCCAGTGTTCTTACTGTTTGGGCAGTGGCCACATCTTTAACAATATATCCTTGATCTCCATTCAGCAAGATGTATCTATTGTCATAAGAAAAGGCTTGCAATTGCGAGTAATCATGTACAGCATAACCTCCGGATCTGGAAGTGGCATCGGTAATTCTTTTGAACCTGACATTAAATGTAGGATCAGTTACTGGCTGGTTTAGTTGCGGAATTCCCGTTCCAAGCAAATCTGCAGCCTGGAGAACTCCAGTAGCATCACCTATTCCTGCATTATTTGGCAAAGTAATCGCTTTTCCAAACAAACCTTCTTGAGGAATACAGCCTGCAATCAGCAATAACAGCAATAAACTAAACATCCCTCTCAAAACAAATACCTGTTTTTGTTTCATCTAATTCAACACCAATCCTCTTCCTATCTAATAATATTAGTAAGAAACCAAATAAGTTTATATTTCTTTTTATAAGGCTCTTTTAACCAATCAACCAAACAGCATTTCTTTCTTCTTTCTCTCTAAGAACGCATATACTGTCTTATGCATGGAGCCGGATAACAGCATCGCTACTGCTTCTCTGGCTATTGATGCCTGCTGTACTTCACCGATGATGCCGATGGTTTTGCCATAGACTGAAATATGCGTTTCTGTCAATCGCTCCATTTCCTCGCGGGCTCTTCCGCCTTTGCCGATAACCCGGCCTTTCAATCTCTCTAAAGTATTCCTGCTTTTTCCAGCCACATCTTTCAGGTCTATGATCTCCAAAGCATAATCCGTTTTTAACAATAATAATGCCACTTTGGGATTAAATCCCCGGGCAATGGCGCGCACAATTTCCCGAGCAGTATATAATAATAGGGCATCAGATCCAATTATCATTACGTCTCCTTCTGCCGAGACTTCGATCTTGCTGCTGGTGGCTGCTTCCAGCTCTTTTTTAGTTTCTCCATCTTTGCCAATCACTACGGCAATCCGTTCTACAGGCACTTTTAATTCATAGGAAAATTCATCCATACCGGTGTATTTATCGCCAATTTTTAAAAACCTATCCTAAATTTTCTTCAGGAAGTTATTTTTCGAACCATTGCCGTAGGATCTTCATGAATGCCTAATTTTGCAAAAAAGTTAACCATATTTTTTACATCTCTGGCCAATAATTCCTCCGAATTAGGCGTCTTAACTAGCGTAGCTTGGGAAAAATCAATAAGATAAGGCTGTTCATTATGGATTAAAATATTGAAAGAGCTTAAATCACCGTGAATTAGGCCTTCTTGATAGAGTTTTTTTAATTGTAATACGATTTCATCTAAGAGCTTCTTAGGATTCTTGGGAGATATATCTTTTAGAGTCAGCGCAGGTTCTTGGTCTCCAATCATCTCTTCAACCAGGATATTATCCCTAAACGCCAGAGGTTTAGGGGCATTAATTCTGGCTTTTTCTGCATATTTTAGATTCCTGAACTCCCGCTGCGTCCAAGAAAAGATAATTTGTCTCCGGTGGTGTTTTAAGAAACTGTAACGAGGGTCTTTCCTAATATAATGATACATCCGCTTAAAATCGCAGTTCTGCACCCGGTAAATTTTAACAATAAGTTTTTTATCGTCCTTGGCAGCAATAAAGACATTACTTTCCTTGCCTATTTTATAAGGAGAAACTAATTCATCAAAAACACCCCGGCTTTGCAATTCAAAGATATTTCTCTCGGTATGCTCGTCAAATACTCCTTTAGCTGTTTTAAAGCGTTCCTGATAAGTTAGTGTAACCATTAAAACTTAAAATAAGGATGAGTATAAATAGTTATCAGAAATATTCGCAGGCGGGGTATTCTGCGTTATTCCTTAAAATATGATTTTTCCACCAGTGGTGATCGCGAGTGATTGACAACCGTTCATAATTTTCAAGAACCTTGACGATTTTCCTGGTTTATTTAGATCCTTTTGCCTATTCGCCATATAGTTAGTAAACGCCATATATAGTTAGTAAATCCCAGTTAAATTTCAACTTTGCTAAAACTGAGTGGTCCCTTCAAAGGAGTTACAACCACAACATTTATATAGCGGTTACCCCATTGGAGTAACAAACACCTCTAAACCACCTCTTTTCACGAAAATTTCGGTTTTTGTGGAAGATCCTCAGTAAGCCTTCGGGTTTACTGGGGTTTTTATTTATACCAAAAGATATGATTATTTAGCATTTTTAGTATACAAAGGGCTTAAATTTTTACGAAAATTTATGTTCCGTAGTATATCTGATAGATTTAGGCCGCCGAAGCATGCTTTATATTTCTCTTCTTAACCGCAATTGGAACAATTGAACAATAAGTTTATAAGTAGACTGCTCTAAACATTAAAATGCCCGTTACGAGAGTACCTGTGCGAGTCTACGGCAAAGCCAAGCTATGACTACAGGAGTTAGTAGTACGGGCTTCATAATTATAATTAATCAGGAAAAATAGTCCTCGAATATCACAGTTCATAGGTTAAAGATTGTTTAAAGAAGGGATGGATTAAGAAGATGTGTCATTCTAAGCTATTTTTCTAAATATAATAAATAGTGAAAGAGCATTATCTCTTTCTGGAGGAAACTATGGCAAAAATAAGCCCGGTAGCGGCTAAGTATATAATTCATTCAGCAATTCAAATCGAAGGCGTGGTAGATCGTCCTGATGTCATTGGAGCGATTTTTGGCCAAACGGAAGGATTGCTGGGCAATGATCTAGAACTAAGGGAATTGCAGCGAAGCGGTAAAATCGGCCGTATTGAAGTTAATATGAATACAAATCAAGGAAAGACCGCTGGCGAAATTATCATTCCCAGTTCTTTGGATAAAACAGAGACAGTTATTGTTGCTGCCGCATTAGAAATTATTCAGAGAATCGGCCCCTGCAATGCTAAAATTGAAGTTAATAAGGTTGAAGATGTAAGAATCAGCAAGCGCCAGTTTGTGGTAGAGAGAGCCAAATCTTTGCTAAAAGATTTGACTCAGAATACGCTGCCCGATTCCCAAGAGTTGGCAGATGAAGTGGCGCAATCGGTGCGAATGATGGAGGTTTCCGAATATGGGCGGGAAAAATTGGCTTCCGGTCCGATGATTAATGAGTCCGAGGAAATAATTATTGTTGAAGGGAGAGCCGATGTTTTAAATTTGCTTAAGCATGGCTTTAAGAATGCTGTCGCTATGAATGGGACATCTATTCCGGAAACGATTAAAGATTTGGCCAGGCAGAAAACCACGGTTGTTTTTGTCGACGGCGACCGCGGCGGCAATTTAATCATCAGGGAACTGCTGGCAGTAACTGATATTGATTTTGTCTGCAAGGCTCCAGATGGAAAAGAAGTCGAAGAATTAACTAAGAAAGAAATTCACAAGGCTCTTCGCGGAAGAATTACCGCCGAGCAGTCCAAATTGGATTTAGGAGTGAGAGATGACGGCACTTTAAAAGAAGAGCCGGTCTTGCGAAGCAGCCTCCGGCCTTTAGTTAAGCCGATGGTTAAGAAATTTGAATTAAGCAATAATGACAGTGGCCGGAAACTTCTCAATGGCCAGCCGAAATTGTTAAGATCAGAAAAACCACCTTTAACCAGCATAATTTCTGATCCAGAGAAGGCAACTTTTAAGCAAACCATGGAAGACTTGTTTGGCACGCGCGGAGCTTGCATTTTTGATCCGGGGTTAAATGTACTCGGCAAAGTGCCCTTAAGCGAATTAGGCACTACAATTAAGAGCCTTAGCGGGGGAGTTTACGCTCTAGTCTTGGACGGCCATATTGATTTAGAATTAGTCAAATTAGCTGAAAAAGTCGGAGTTCAGCATATTGTTGGAACGAACTCTTTAGTTAAGGGGCCGCAGAAAGTTAATATTCTGACGGATGAGCAATTAATGGTTTAATTTTTGTAATTGTTTATAAAGTATCCAATACTTTTAAACTAGAGAAAATTATGTTTTAATTTTCTCGTTAACCATAACCTTTTTATCTTCTCTTAGTTTAAGTTAGTTAATGGTGTTTGATGTTATCATTGGCCGCAGCAAGAAAGATGTTGAAAAATACGGGAAAGAAGGAACGGTTTTTATCGGCAAGCAATATGTAGAGATGGGCCAGACTACTTCTCTATCTAATCCAGTTTATCTAGACGTAGCCAGCGCTCATGTCGTTTTTGTAGTTGGCAAGCGCGGATCGGGAAAAAGTTACTCAATGGGATCTATCGCCGAGGGGCTGGCGGATTTGCCGTTAGAAATTAGGCAGAATATTTCCATACTTCTGATTGACACCATGGGCATTTATTGGACGATGAAATACCCTAATTTTCAAGATGCGGAATTATTGAAAGAATGGAATTTTGAGCCTAAATCCTTGGACATCAAAATATTTACTCCAGACGGCTTTTATAACAAGTATAAAAAAGAAGGCATTCCAACAGATTTCTCATTTTCTATTCGGCCTTTAGATGTTAATCCTCTGGATTGGTGCCGGGCTTTTTCTATTGAGCCAAACACTCCGCAGGGAGTTTTAATCACTAAAATCGTTCAGCAGCTCCAAGATCAGCAGGTTAATTACGATCTGGACGAGCTGATTGAAATGATTAGAAAGGATTCGGAAAGCGAAAAGGTAGTTCGAAATATGGTAATTAACGAATTCATTAAGGCCCAAGGCTGGAAAATTTTTTCTAAACAAGGAACGCCGTTAACGGACTTAGTATCTCGCGGCCAGGTTACGGTTCTAGATGTCAGCCCTTACGCTACCATGCCTTCCGGCTGGGAAATTAAAGCTCTGGTAGTGGGATTAATTTGCCGTTCTTTGTTTAACCAGAGAATGATCGCCAGAAAAACCGAAGAATTCCAGACTTTAGATGCAGCGATGCATTATTTCAAAAAAGAGTCTCTGGGCTTGTTAGAGGAACCACTGATCTGGATTGCTTTAGACGAGGCTCATGAATTGCTGCCCAATGACCGGGAGACGGCAGCTACCGATGCGCTGATTACCATTTTACGCGAAGGAAGGCAGCCGGGAATTTCTTTAATCTTAGCCTCCCAACAGCCCGGGAAGATTCATACCGATGTAATGACTCAGTCCGACACTGTGTTAGCCCATCGTTTGACCGCTAAACTGGATATTGATGCCTTAAGCGCCCTAATGCAAACTTATATGCGGCGCGGGCTGGATAAGGAATTAAATCTGCTGCCGCCGGTTAAAGGTGCTGCGGTAATTTTTGATGATTCCAATGAGCGAATTTTTCCCATCCAGATGAAGCCGCGCTTTACTTGGCACGGTGGGGGCGCTCCTTTTGCGATCAAGGAGAAGAAAACCGATTTTGAACGAAAATTACGGGAATTAAGAATTTAGGATCCGAGTTCCCTCTTAATGATTTTAGCAATTTTTTCCTCAAAACCAAAAAACAAATGGCCCATATCCTTAATCAGATAATTTTTATATTTGCTACAAATATCTGTTATTAAGAAAGGATCTCTTCCTCCGGAAATTAAGATCAATTTATTTTTAAGTTTCTTTAAATTATTATGGTCGTCTTTAAGTATTACGCTCTTTAGAGTGCCGGATTCAGAGCGAAAACTGTGCTTAAAATAATCCCAGAATGAATCTAGATATTTTGTAAAGAAAATTAAACCGATGGGCAAGGCTAAAAATTTCCAGAGAACTTTGGAATTGCACATTGCTCTAGCCGTCCAGGTTTCTTTAATAAACATCTGATTAAGCCAGTTATGTTTTATCTTCTCTTGGTTAAAAGGATAATTTATAATTAAAACTTTTTCTGCAGTTCTCGGATGCCTCAACGCAAATTCTTTACTGAGTATTCCGCCCATAGAATGCCCAATGAGAACATATTTTTTTTGAAGATCCAGCTTATTTTGAATAAAATTTAGATAAACTTCCAGGTTGTATTCTATTTTCGGTTTTTTCTCCGCGCCAAAACCGATTAGGTCAAAAGCCAGACAATTATATTCCGGCAAGTTTCTAATCAGAGTTCGGAAATTTCTTTTTGAGCCAGCGGATCCATGTATAAACACCAAGTTTTTTTTCATAACTCTGATAACTGAAGCAAAACTATTTAAATTTCCCGGTGAAGATATTTTAAACAGTTAGGCTAAGTGGGCTTGAACAAAAGTAATTTATACTATAGAATAATTCTTAAGCCCAATAAAGATGGTACTGGAACAGATATTCCCGGAAAACTGGCTGGAAACTAAAGGAAGATACGCTTTTATTTTAGGCATAGTATATTCGGTGGTAGGAATTCTATTAGCCAAATTCTTATTTCGCGGCGACCCGGCGTTAGTGGCAGTAGGCTTTACCTCTTTGTTATTATTGCCGGAGTTGTACAAATTGTTCTCTATTGAAGAGCGCAAAGAAAGCCTGCAAACAAAGGTAAGCATTCGCTCTTTATGGCGGAACGACATAGATATTGTCAGAGTCTACATTTTTTTGTTTTTAGGAATATTGCTGGTTTATTCCATTGGCACGATTTTACTGCCTAGTTTCACAACTAATACTTTATTCCGGGAGCAGTTGGAAGTTAGATTCGGGCAAGGTTTTGCTGGCAATGCTTTTGCTGGCGGAACTTTTAGCGCCAGTTTATTCTTTAGCCTGTTAAGCAATAATTTCTTGGTGCTGATTGCCTGTTTTATTATGGCTCTGTTGACTGGCGATGGCGCTATATTTTTAATCACCTGGAATGCTTCGGTCTGGGGAACGATTTTTGGCATCACCGCCAAAAATGCGTCTTTATTTACTGGCGGGAATGCTTATTTAACTTTCATTTTGATCATGCTGATTGTCTTTCCTCATATGATTATCGAAGGGATTTCTTATTTTTTAGCCGCAATTTCCGGATCAGTTATTTCCAAGGATGTAATTTTAGAGCAATTTATGTCTAACCGCTTTTTTGAGGTATTTGGGTTTAACTTGTACTTATTGCTCTTTGGACTACTGTCTTTGCTCTTGGGAGCTTTTGTAGAAACCTTTGTTCTTAACAATGTGGGGATTTACCAGGAGATTATCCAGCAGAGTATGCAGGCGGTGGCAGGCAGGGGGCTTTAAATTAACTACTCCCCAGTACTCAGTATTTTTTTTTAAGTAGAACTGCTTTTCTAAGTAAAGTAAACATATATTGAAGTGTTTTAGTTATGAAAGGCAAGAATAATTCCAGTAAAAATCAACATTGGGCATACCTTATTATTGCAGGGTTAGTGATTTTAGTAGCAGTAGTAGTGGTTGTTTTAAATCAAAGAACAACAGTGGTTGTGGATGAACAGGGAAATATAGTCGGGGAAGCCTTCAGACATTCTCGACTAGCAAGAGGAATTCCTGAATCGGGTATTTTTAGCTGGGTTAAAGTTGTAACGACTAGGTCGGTTGGCGATTCTTGTGTTAGTAACAACAAATGTTTTTCAGGTATCTGTAATAATAGAGTATGTAAAAATGGCCCTGGCGGTGTATGTTCCAATACTAATCACTGTACGACTGGTATTTGCAAGCGAGGACTATGCAGAAATCCTACAGGGTGGGCTTGTATTAAAAATTTTCATTGCGAATTCGATACTTGTGTTCAACAAATTTGTAAAAATCCTGCCGGGTAAGCCTGCACAGAAAATTCTCACTGCGCATCCAATGGTTGTGCAAGTGGGTTCTGTGTCTAATTTCTCAAAATCATTTATTTTTTTCTTCTTTTAACCTTACGGCATAAATAATCTTTCCCGGAATTCTTTTTCTGAATCCGGCTTTTGCTGTTTCTAGGTTGATATTATTTGAATCAAAATTAATCCAAGGATCCATCCAGCCTTTATTTGATTTATAGTAATTGTGAATTATTTTCGAATATTTGTTCACAATTACTAATAGCAAATGCGCGGGATAGATGTACGAATATTTAACACATTTGCTATAACTAAATAATGTCCACAAGGATATCTTTTACTTCTCTTAATAAAAACAATTGTTTCATTCTTGCATCTTACGTTTTTATTTCCTACATAACTGTAATCATAACTTTTTTTAGCTCTGGAAAGAGCGGCAACCAAATCTGGGCAATAATAGCCTGTTTTATTAGCGTCGCCTAAATTTTGAAAGTATTTCTGTTTAGTTTTATTATAACTTAATCCCAAGATAAACGCTGTACAGGCAATGCCGCAGCCTAACCAATCTCTTTGCGCAACCGAGTTCATTGATTTTTTTAAGCTAAAGATTAGATAAACTTATCGGCTGATTTTAAGATAAAACTAAAGCATTAATAAATTATTTTTCAATCTTTAGTTTCATGCGGCTTGCAAGTTTTATAAAAATCGCATTGCCCGGTAGACCATTTGCATAAATTATTCACGGTTTTGGGGTAATCCTCCCTTTTCTCCGTTGCTGAGGTATGGGCATGAATCAGCATAATCTCCTTTTTAGCCAATTCCAGCAGCTGCTCATCAACAGCCATTAATTTAAGCTTATGCCGTAAAAAAAAGATGCCAACCTTGGAAGGCAATTTTCCATGCGTTTCAAGATAAAGTAAAGAGTAAATGGCCAACTGCAGTTTATTCTCATCCTTTAAGTCAAAACTGGAATTGGTTTTGTAATCAATGATGTGCACTTCGTCATCCAAATGCTTAATGGCATCAATAAATCCCCTTACGGAATAATTACTGGAAGCATATTCTTGTTCTCTTAATGGCGTTAATTCCAAGAATGCCTGCTGCAGGGAAGAATTTTTTTTCCGCTGGAGATTCTTTAAATCATCAATAAAATAATTTACCCAGTTCATAATCATCAGCATTGTTTCTTCAAAGTAAAATTTCTTCTGGTCTTCATGCAGGCCCAGCTGGCCTAATTCCTTTTGATGATTTTTCCAGTGGTGCAGAAATAATTTTTGAGCTGTTTCCCTTAGTCGCAGTTGATAATCATCCTCGCTAAATTTGGAAGTATCAATGTCAAAAAAATGTTCCAAAGTAGCGTGAGCTATTATTCCTCGCACCTGATGAATATTAAAAATTGTTGGCAGTTTCTCAATGTATTGGTAATAATATTTTCTCCTGCATTGTTTAAAAGTGTTAATAGATGAAGGGGATTCTACTCTTTTAGCCATATGGACCTCTTTTTCCGAAGTACGGCAAAAGAACTAGTTTATATGTGTTTATATGACCCAGAAGTTAGGTTTAAACAACTAAGAAAAAAGAAGAGAAATTATGGTTCAATAATCAGTTCTATTCCTTTATCTGTTTTTACTGTTCCGTCAGGCGAAGTAATTTCCGCATCTTCAGGATAATCTGAATTCTGATCCGGTTCGTAGATTACAATAGATAATCGCTCTTTTTTTGCTTTAGGCAGCAGACTTTTGTCAGAATCATTAATCTGCAACGGTCTTGTTGCCATAACATCAGATAAATCAATCGGCCCTTTGCCAGCCAAACCACTATAACTGCCAGAACCAATTACAATTAATTTAGTCTCTCCTGGCTGCCGACCGTAGCTAGCGGAAGAAGTTTCGCTTTTATTTGCAGAATAATCCCTTCGCCCATTTAAAAAAGCGTCCATATCCCTCGTCTCCGGTGTTGCGCAGCCCATTGCAGCAGCTGCAGCCAGAGAAGAAATACCTGCATAAATACCTGCATAGAATGTTTTCATTTTAATTACCTCCATAACACGTTTAACTGGTAATTTTATTATAGATATAAAGATTTCGCGGGTTAAAACCAACCAAGTTAATTTTTTCTCCCAAATATTTATAAATAACCTGCTCATTTGTATTTTAAAGCCAACCTTTATCCAGTGTAGGATAAATAACTGCGTGAGGCGAAAAACATTCGCAGAGTAAGATCAGCTTTCTTATTTGTGAATGAATTGCGCTAAGCAGTGGTTGTAAGACTAAGCTCACAACGTGAGCACGGGTCTACTGCTCCCAGTTGGCGAAAGAACTGGAGGCAAAAAACATTCGCAAAGTAAGATCCGTTTTCTTATTTGCGAAAAAACTGCAGATAAGATTTAATTGCTAAGGTGCTAAAATGGTAGAACAAGAAAGTTTGTTAGTTGACTCTAATGAGTATTTGAAATCTGGAATTCATATTGGAACTAAGTTTAAAACCAAATACATGGCTAATTTTATTTATAAAACCAGGCCGGATGGATTAAGCGTTTTAAATCTGAAAAAAATCGATGAGCGCATTCATACGGCAGCTAAATTCTTGTCGCAATACGCACCTCAGGATATCTTAATTGTTTCCCGAAGGGAAAACGGCTGGAAAGCCTTAAAGAGACTGAATCAGTTAACCGGCATTAGGGTAATAAACGGCAGATATCCGCCGGGAATTTTAACTAACGCCCAATTAGAAACTTTTACTGAGCCGAAAATAATTATGGTTTGCGATCCCTGGCCGGATAAAAATGCTATTGATGATGCGGTCCGTGTAGGAATACCGGTAATTGCTTTATGCGATACCAATAATCAATCCAATAATATTGACTTGGTTGTTCCCTGCAATAATAAAGGCAAAAAATCAGTAGGGTTGTTATTTTATCTTATTGCCAAGGAATATATGCTTAAGCGAGGCCTGCTGGCTGGCGCGGAAGAAATGCCGGCGAAATTGGATGAGTTTGTGGAAGAGTAAATTTTTATTACTCTGCGTTATTCCACAATCTTTAAAATATCTTTCTAAATTTCTCTTAATCAAATGCAAGCAGTTATTTTAGCGGCAGGGAAAGGAAAAAGATTGCTGCCGTTAACTGAAGATCTGCCCAAAGGAATGCTGCCCATTAATGGCAAGCCCATGCTGCAGATTATTATTGAGCAGCTGAAAGCCGTTAAAATAACCGATATAACTATCATTGTTAATTATTGCCAGGAAAAAATAATTGACTATTTTAAAGATGGCGCTCAATTTGGCGTTAAGATACGATATGCTTATCAAAAAGAGATGAATGGCACGGCTGATGCCGTATTGCAGGCTGAGCCCTGCGTTAATTCAAATCAATTTCTGTGCATTGCCTGCGATTCTTTATTTGAAAAAGGATTGCTGGAAAGAATATTAAAACATAACACTGGAGTTATAACCTGTAAGGCGGTTAAAGATCATAAAAGATATGGCATTTTAAAAACTCAGGGAAGCCAAGTGCTGGAAATCGTGGAAAAACCGGAACTGCCTCCTTCCAATTTGGCTAATTTTAGTGTTTACTTATTCCCTAAAGAAATTTTTGCTGCGTGTAAGCTAGTTAAGCCGTCTCTAAGGGGGGAATTGGAAATCAATGATGCTATTAAAACGCTGATTAATCAGGAAACTAAGTTTACTTATGAGGTTAGTTCTCATATTATGGACATTGGCACTTTTGAGCAATTATCGGAAGCCGAAGAAGTAGCCAGGGAATTGGGGTTGTGACTACTTCAAAGTACTCGGCTTTTTTTTTTAAGTACAACTGCTTTCCTAAGGAAACAAGAGGCGTTTTAGTTATGAAAAAAAATCTGGATAAAAGTAAATTGAAAAATAAAAATCATTTTTTACCTTATATTATTATTGGGGGATTAGTAGTTTTAGTAGCAGTTGCAGTCCTTGTTTTAAACCAAAGGGCAGTGGATGGGAATATTGCAGGAGAAGCTGGGATGTGGACGAGATATGGAAGTTCACCGCCTGGCGCTCCAGTAGGAAGCCGTTGCACGAGTAATGGTCAATGTCAATCTAAGATTTGTGAGCAAGGAAAGTGTAAAAGCGAAGTAAGGTCGGCTCAGAGACCTCCTGGTGCTTCAGGCGCTTCTGGTCCGGCATTAGTTCCTTGTACTTCAGAATTTGGCCAATGTGACCCTTTTAACGTCAATCGACCTACTTTATGTGAATTGTCAACGAGAACCTGTAAAGTTAAAGGTGGCGGTCGATGTCAAGTTGATGTTGAATGCAGGTCAGGCCGGTGTCAGGGATGGCGGTGTGTATATGGTCAGGGGGAACCCTGCCCAGCAGTCGGAGGAAGCATATGCGCAGCAGGCCAATGTTTGTTTAGGCAAGCTAGTCGTAGTTTTGCATGCATAAATCAAGATGGAGATTCGTGTCGATTTAGTACTGACTGTATAAGTGACAGGTGTATAAATGGAGTTTGTCAGAGCCGACCAGAGAGACCGCCTCAAAGCCCGTGTCAGTGGAATAGTGATTGTAGAAGCGATATCTGCTTAAATAATAGGAGATGTTCGTAGCAATATTGCTTTTTTCTTTTTTTTTCAAAACTTTTAACCAACATCATTTTTTCTGCTAATGGTCTACGAACCAAGAGAAGACTCTTAAATCTTATTGGTCGAGATGCAGTAAGATAATTAGAACAGAAAATTTTATATATTATGTGTAAAATACATAATATTATGGTAAAAATACCTACCAAAGATTAGCCATAAAATAACCTCGGATGCTTTAATTATTTTTGTTCGCAATAAACTTAAGGAGAGTTTATTGAAGGATTTTGAAGAAGCCAAGGAAGAAGCCTTGGAAATTATTGGCAGGAAAGCTGATGAAGTTCTATTGAATTATGAACGAGAATTGGAGAAGAGATCAGTTTTTCAATATCAGTCTACTGAAGAGATTAAGAGAAATAAGGCTGAAACTTCTTTAGAACGAGCTAAAAAATTTATTTTTGAAATGAAAAAATTACTATAATCTATTTCAAAGAGCTTACAACAAATAACATAACAACAAATAACCTAAAATGATTTACGAACCGCGCGAAGATTCTATCTTACTTGAAAAGCAAGTCTCCAAACTAGCTTTTGGCAGAGTTCTGGACTTGGGAACTGGTTCAGGAATTCAAGCTTTAGCGGCCTTAGGCAACCATGATGCGGGAGAAGTTATTGCCGTAGATATTGATGATGAGGCTATAATTGCTCTCAATGATCTTATAAAATTAAGAAAGCTAAGAAAAATTAAGGCTCTTCGGAGTAATTTATTTGAAAATGCAGACGGAAAATTTAATACCATTATCTTTAATCCCCCCTATCTGCCTCAAGATAAAAACATAGAAGATAAGGCTATTTATGGAGGAAAACACGGCTGGGAATTATCTGAACAATTTTTTAATCAGGTTTCCCAGCATTTGGCTGCTGATGGCCGGATCTTATTTTTATTTTCATCATTAACTAATAGAGCAAAGATTGAAGAATTAATTAATTTGAACCTATTGCAATTCCGTCTTCTAGGCCAGCAGAAGTTTTCTTTTGAAGAATTATATGTCTATGAAATAACTAAATCTGATCTCCTAAGAAGGTTGGAAGCCAGGCAGCTGGAGCAAATTCATTATTTTGCTAAAGGCCAGCGGGGCATGATTTATACTGCCTGGCTGGATCAAAGCAAATTAGTCAAAACTCATTTTGCAGCGAAAAAACAAATTAAGGCAGCTATTAAGATAAAGCGCCCCGACAGTAAAGCGCAGCAGAGCATTGAACATGAAGTTCATTGGTTAAAGATAGTAAACAAACAGGGACTGGGGCCAAAACTATTGTTTTATGAAGAGGACTTTTTGGTATACGAATTTGTGGAAGGGCTATTTATTTTGGAATGGATTAAACTCCAAGACAGATCATCAATCATCCTTATTTTAAAATCAATTTTAGGCCAGTGCCTGATTCTAGATACTTTAGGAATTAATAAAGAAGAAATGCATCATCCTTTAAAGCATATTATAATAACCAAAGATAATAAGCCAGCGCTGATAGACTTTGAAAGAACTGTTGAAACCAATAAGCCAAAAAATGTCACCCAGTTTATTGAATTTATCTGCCGGATTGAAGAAGAACTTAAGGCCAAGGGATTAAAAGCAGATAAAGCAAGGCTTCGGGAACTGGCTAAGGAATATAAAGACTCTGGAGATCAGCAAATAATTAAAGAAGCGGTTAATTCTTTCTATTAGAGAACTTTCTATTAGAAAACTGTGAAAAATAGAAATCTGTTAAATCAAATAAGCAGAAATCTTTATGATTCAAAATTCTCATTAATAAAATTCCGTAGTTCCATTACTATGAATGCCTTTTTTTAATTCCACTGGCCGCCAGTCGTCTTCCACCAGTTTAGCTCCCAGCCAATTAGCCAGCTCTTGCTTGTTGCCAATGGTAGCGCTTAAGCCAATAAACTGCGGCTGAATCAATTTTTTAAGTAAAGTAATGATTATCTCCAGGGCAGGCCCGCGGGAATGGTCGTTCAGCAAATGGATTTCATCTATAACAATCAGCTTAACCTCGCTTAACCAGCCAATTCGATGCCGCAACAAACTATCCAGTTTTTCTGAGGTTAATACCAATAAGTCATAAGGAGCCAGATAACCAGAATCGGAGTCTATATCTCCGGTAGCTAGGGTTGCTTTATAATTAGTTTCCTTCAATAACGAATGATATTCATTGTATTTCTCTTTGGCTAAAGCTTTGAGAGGAACAATGTACAGGGCTTTTCCTGTGCCCAGAATAGTTGCAATAGCCATTGTGGCCACCAAAGTTTTGCCGGAAGCAGTGGGAGCGCAGATCAATTGAGAAAAACCTCTTAACAGCCCGGAATCTACCGCTTTCTCCTGAATGGGTGTAAGATTTAATAAGTTAGAGTATCTTTCTAAGAAAAATCCCGGCAAAGGCAACAGTCTTAATTCCATATTCTAATTATTTTTTAGGTTGATCTTTATATGGCTTATCATTAATTTTAGGCTTAACCATTAATTTTATAATAACTAATATTAATAATCAAGAACTAAGTTCTGGATTTACCATTTTTGTTATTCTTGGATGATGAAACCGCATAACCTGAAAATTTTCTCGTTTTAAGCCTCAATGATAATGCGGCCGATTTTCAAAATTCTGTTTTTGCGAAAGGCTTATAAATCGTTTTTTGGTAATTAGAGTACACTATTGTAATTTCGTCTTATGGCGGATTAAGTCATCTATAGGATCGAAAAGGTCATTTCTTCTGGAGTGGCCCTTCGGAATTCTTATGGATGGTCTTTAAAGTTCGAGTTTATTCAAACACGGAGGTGTGTTTAGAAAATGAAAATAAAAAAAATGGTGAAGCGGTTATTTGCTGTAGGCACTGGCGTGGCCATGTTGGGCGCGACAGCGATGGGCGCAATGGCTGCTGACTTAAGCAATTACCCTACAATGTTTGTTGACAACGGTAGGTTTAATGGATTCTTGGTAGTTGGTGATGATGCTCAGGCCGTTGACAACTTGGCTATGACAGATATCGCGGCCAGAATGATGGTTCCTGGAGGCAGCGCTTCCACAACTACTGCGGTGAGCGGAGATGCTTGGTTGGTAGGAACTAGTTCTAAAAAATTAGAATTAGGCAACAACAATGCCAGCGCTTCCTCAATAGAAGCTGAATCATTTCGAGACATAAACACTTTTATTGGTGAAGAAGAGTTGGGCGCCTTAGCTGATGGCACATGGTCTACTAATGAAAATGATTATGGTTTCCAGCAGTTTTTATTCTTTGATGAAGATGGGAGAACCCCTGATACGCAAAATCGAGTAGTTAAGTATTCAGAGAATGATGATGATGTAACTGATGTGCATCTCTTCTTCAGGAGTGGAGAACAAATTGGCAGGTATAAGCTGGAGTTTTCTTCCAATGCCCAATCTGATGTTACTGATTCGACTGGATCTTCGACAACTACTGGGACATATTTAGATGATTTTGAAAATACAGATATCTCTTTAATGGGCAAGGATTACTCAGTAGTGTTAGCTAGGAGAACTAATTCTGGCAATGACGATAATCAAAACGGCATCAAATTAACTCTGATGGCTGGTTCAACCAGAGATACGCTTTTGGAAGGAGAATCGAGGACTTATACTGTTGGCAGCAAGACTTATGACGTTGAACTGACCTTTACCGATAGTGATGAAGCTAAGTTTATCGTTAATGGAGAAGCCACCAATAAGTTGAAAGTTGGGGAGACCTACGTCTTAGGTGATAAAAGCGAGGTTGGTGTAAGTGAAATTTTATACCAAGCTTACGCTGGGGGGGTGCACTCGGCAACTTTCTTTGTGGGAGCTCAAAAGATGGTTCTTCAGGATGACGACATAACGACAGTCAATACTGGAGACAAAAAATTGAAGATAGGCTCGGAAGACATTGATGGAACAAGTGTTTTCTTTACCGGCACTGATAACAACGTAACTTTCTCCATCAGCACTATTGAAGTCAACATGACTGCAGATGACGATTTCTTTGTCGGACCTGGTCAGAAATTAGATGACGTTATTGCGGCTTCTGGAGAAGAGAAAGAAGTCCTATTAGGCAATGCTTTTAACGTGCAGTTTGCCGGTTTAACCTCTGAAACAACTCGGGAGTTGAAACTGAGCAGTTCCTCTTCCCGAAGATATAAGCTTCACCTGTATGATGGTGATGGAAATCCAGTAGATATTCCTACAGCCTACGCTGAGAGCGCTACTAACTTAAGCTTATCTGAGGACACTGCTACGGGTGGCAGTTCTAACTGGAAACGGTTGCACCTTAACGAAAGCTATGTGCCTGTGGGCGGTGCTGCTTCTTCAGTTGATGCAACTGTAATCGCGAAGAATGAGTACTTTGTAGTAACTGGAGGAACAGCATCTGATGGTTCAGCTAAGTCCTACTTGTTGCAATACCGGGGAGCGGATAAAAGTTCTGACACTGCGCCAAAAATTAAATTTAAAAATGTGGGCAGCGGCGAAACCTTGGAGTATTCGGCAACGACTAGTGGATCAACAGTAGTTGATGTAGCTACAATAAAAGTGGGAGGTTATTCTTTCCCTGTGCGAAATGCTACTACTCAGGGTAATGATGACTATAGTGTCCATGCCGACTTAAATGGAGATGGTACCCTCAGCGCATTAACTAGTGCGTATATAGACTTTATAGATAACTATGGTTCACAGTGGAGATGGACTAATCTTAATAATATCAGCAGTGGTACTGCGGTTATTAACAGAAACATATCTATGATTGTTATAACGCAGAGCACACCTAATGGTGATGATTATGATAACGTAGTTCCACCAAATGTGCGGTTGGAAATAACTCCTGCTGCTGGTCCAGAGGTAAGAGTTAATTTAACAGCTCCAGTAACCGGGGGGGGAGAAATCGGTGGAGGAACTGGTGTAACTCTAGTAACTCCCGATGGCGAGACTGAAGTAAGTTATGGCTACACTTCGATGGGCGCCAAGATAACTTACAACCAGCCTACTGGCGATCCGCAGGAAGTAGTTTTAGAGTACCCCGCGAAGCAAAGACTGCCTCAAGTATACTTTACTTCAGGAGCTACCACGAGTTCAGTTTCTTCTGCTGGAGGAAATATGGTTTCCGTAGAAGTAGTAGATGCAACCAAGTTAGCGAGTGAAATAGCTGATGTGGAAGCCCAGAACTTGATCGTTGTTGGCGGCCCTTGCGTTAACCAGGTAGCCGCTCAATTGCTAGGCAACCCAGCCGACTGCACGGAAGGATTTACTCCCGGTGAAGCCCGGGTTAAATTGTTCTCGCATGCCAATGGCAACATGGCGATGTTGGTAGCAGGTTACTCTGGAGCTGACACCAGATTAGCAGGCAAAGTAGTAGCTAACAGGCCTGGCGACTTGGTGGGAACGGAAGTAGTAATTTCTGGTCCAACGGCTAGCGCAGCAACAGTTAGAAGAGTTGGCGCATAATAAAGCCAATTAATTTTTCTTTTTTTTCTTTATTTTTTCTAGGAAATTTCTTAATAGAGAAACTTTGAAAAATAGATATTTTTGTCGATAAAACAGGAATTATTCAAAATTCTCAGTAAGGTTTTTATATTTGGACGCAATCTTTTAAGTGGTGATTTTACATTAAATATAAAACTTATATTCCTTTAGTTTTGCTTTTGATTTTCTTAGTTACTTCTTTTTTTATAATAAAACCAATATTATTGTCTATATTTCTGGGTGCCTTGTTAGCCTACATTTCTTATCCTCTTAATCGTTATTTAAAGAGTAAAATAAAAAATAAAACCATTCCGCCTCTGATAGTTTCCGCAGTTATTTTATTAGTGATTGTTATTCCCAGCGCTTTTTTGCTGTCGCTTTTGGCAGAACAAGCCTATTCTTTGTTTTTAGTTGGCAAAGAAAAAATATCGGCCGGGATTTTTGAAAATTGCGCCAATGGCTTCTGCACGGTTATAAAAGAAGCTGTTCGCGATTTAGAGGTCCAATTACAGCTTCAAAATGCGCTTAAAGTAGTTACCACCTGGATAATTCAAAAGGGCTCTTCAGTATTAATCAGTATTCCTAAGTTTATTCTCAATGTATTTATTGTTTTTTTTACCCTGTTCTATTTTCTGAAAGATGGCCAGGAATTCTCCCAAAAGATTGGCAGTTTGTTAGGAATTGGCGAATCACACTACTCTTTTATAGTCCAAAGATTAAAGGAAATTATCCATGGACTAGTGTTTGGTTTCCTATTAGTAGCTCTGATTCAGGGCGCTTTAGGAGCCTTGGGTTTTTTTATTTTTGGCGTGCCTCTGCCTCTCTTATGGGGGGTAATTATGGCTTTTTTAGCATTAATTCCGGCTTTGGGAACGGGAATTATTTGGTTCCCAGCTTCCTTAATTTTATTTCTGAACGGCCTTTTCCAGGGATCTAACAGCCTGATGATCAGGGGTATTTTATTATTAGTTTACTCTGTATTAATAGTTAGCAGTGTTGATAATATCCTAAAACCAAAATTGGTCGGCAGCAAAGCCAGAATTCATCCTTGGATTATTTTTGTAGGAATTTTTGGCGGCTTATTTTTCTTTGGAATGTGGGGAGTGATTCTTGGCCCGCTAATCTTGTCTTTAACCACCGTTTTTATTGATCTCTTTGCCTTAGAGAAACTATAAAGAGAATTTTGAGTTTTTTTCAAAGTTCTCTAAAGATAAACCCCAACCAGAATCTCTAGCATAAATTGTTGGTTAAAACGGCTGTTGGCTGCTGTAGTCAATGAGCTTTTTTATATAATCAGCAATATTTACGGTTTGGGGAATATTCTTAATGATCATTTGGTTATCCAGAGAAAGGCGGTAAGTTTGGAATAGTTTGTCCCAAAATCCTTTTTTGCCGGCAACTGATTTTATTTCTCGATATAAAATCTGTTTTTTTCCGATAGCAATTCTGTCCCGATAGAACTGGTAATTTCTTCCAGCTTTGATTATGGCGATAATTATTCCCAGAAGAATACAAAAGATAATTGCCATTGCCGATGCTATTAGTATTAGATTATTGACCCGTGGGTCAATTTCCAGTAAAGATAAGTTTAATAGAACTCCCAGATAGAAAACCGCTCCTAGAACCAGCAGATTGATTATTTTAGGTATTATAGCCCTGCTTTTAACCTGCGGCAAAATGTACAATGGTCTTTGAACCGCATCCATAGTAGAGAAAATAGTTCTAAATTTAAATAATTATGGTTGATATTCAGTCAATGTGCTATCACGTTTTTAGTTTACATTAATTAAGACCGCTTGGTGGTCTTAATGTACAAACTAAATTACAAAAAACGGGTCTGGATTATTAAGCAAAAG
>JAGVYX010000004.1 GCA_018303045.1 Candidatus Woesearchaeota archaeon | reverse complement strand
AGTCTCTCCCTTTGCGTTGGTGAGAAGAAAAAAAGCTCAAATGGCGAAAGGGGTATGTGCCAAAAATAGAGAGAGCTATGTCAAAATGGCGAAGTTAGGATAATATGCTCCTAAACCACAAAAAGCAAGGGGAACTCCCACTACAAAGGGTTTAAAATACTTGCCCATAACAAATTTGTCCAATTTTCTGATAAGCAGATCAAGCGTCATTTTATTCTGGATTTTTGAACAAGTAATAGTGGTTGTATTGTTCTTGCAATGAAGTTCTCAGGGAAATCCATGCATGGCCATCATGCTCATAAACATTAAGCATTCTATTCCTCTCATCTTTACCACGAGAAGAAAGTCTATACTCTGGAAGCCTGCCGCCAACGGGAAAGATCTGCACAGCCTCATTACGCCAGCGAACTAGAAACTGTTCTCTTACTCTCCCAGTTTTATCATCTATAACACGGGGCGCAACATCCTTATGAAAATCTATATGTTGGCCTAACAAGCCAATTTTCTTTTCCAGCTCTGCTTGTTCTTCCGGCGTTTTTGCTTCATATTTAATTAATGCGGCTAGATCTAATATCATTTTCTTTTTAACCTCTATGCTCTCTAAAAAACACTCTTCTTTAAAAAGATTTAGTCGTTTTTTTAGCATTATTTTTTAAATTACAGTACTTTTTAACTCCTGATGAAACCGGAATTGTTAGCTCCAGTCGGAGATTGGGAAACTTTAGCCAGCGCCATAAAAGCTGGAGCCGATGCCGTTTATTTTGGCATTAAATGGATTAATATGCGCTCTTCCTCGGCCAGAAATTTTGAGATCAGCGAATTAAAAGAGCTGATGAAAAAAATTCATGGACATCATCTTAAAGGATATCTAACGCTTAATACGGTTATTTTTGACCACGAATTAAACCGAGTTATTAAAATTTTGGATGAAGTTAAAGCTGCAGGGGTAGATGCAGTGATTGCTGCTGATATGTCGGTGATACAACTATGCCAAGAAAGAAATATTGAAGCGCATATAAGCACCCAGATGTCGGTAGCCAACTATCAGGCAGTAAAGTTTTTTTCCCAGTTTTCGCCCAGAATCGTTTTAGCCAGAGAATGCACACTGGAGCAGATTAAAGCCATCCAGCAGAATATCATTAAAGATAATCTGTCTTTCCAAGGCCGGAGAATTGAGCTGGAAGCTTTTGTTCATGGCTCATTATGCGTAGCTTATTCAGGGAGATGTTTTATGAGCCAGCACCATAACCGGCTGTCAGCCAACCGCGGACAATGTTTGCAAGAATGCAGGCGGCTGTATAAAATCACTGATGTAGAAGACCCCCGCCGCGAATTTATTCTGGACGATAATTACCTCCTGTCGCCCAAAGATTTGTGCGCTTTGCCCATACTGGATCAATTACTGAACGCCGGAATCAGCGTGTTTAAAATTGAGGGCAGAGCTAAAGGCCCGGAATATGTTTATACGGCAACTAAAACTTATCGTGAAGCTATCGAGCTGATAGAACGGGGCTTATTTACTGATAAGGAGAAACTGCGTTTGGTCCAGGAATTGGCTAAAGTATTTAACCGTGGATTCTCCACTAATTTTTATTTAGGGGCTCCTACCAACAATTCTTGGTACCAGTTTTATGGCTCCAGCGCCAAGGAACAAAAAACAAAATTGGGCAAGGTAATTAATTACTACGCCAAATCCAATGCTGTTGCGATCTTAATTGAAACCGGCTCCTTAAATAAGGGAGATGAAGTCTGTTTTATCGGGCCGACTACTGGTTATTATAAAGCGAAAGCCGCCTCCTTAAAAATTGATGATCTGGAGGTATCTTCAGCCCAAACAGGGGAAATAGTTTCTTTTAAAATTAAGAAAAAAGTCCGGCTTTCCGATGCGATTTACCGAATTCAAAAAAGAAATGTTTCCGCCGAAGAAGAATTAATTAAGCAGAAATTATATCAAGTAGGAGTTCATGAGCCGTTTAAAACCACTAAAGCTAAGAAAGGGATGATTTAGTACAGCGATAACATAATCATGGAACAACAATATCGTCGATGATACTGTTTCTCATTGATGATGCTGTTTCAAAACTAACGTGTCAATATTCAACTAGTAGCAATTTACGGCTATTGTCTCTTCTGGGTGGTGAACTACGTAAGGTTTAAATAGCAGTTTCGATTTTTAGGGGATTATGGGCAGAATAACCAGGACTAAAATTGACCAGGGAGGCACGGCTGTAATTTATAAAGCTGAAGACCAAGATTCAGGCCAGGTTTGGGCTGAAAAACGATATTATCATAGGCGCGACTTGGCTTTCCATGAATTAGCTTTGCTGGAGCAGGCCAGCGGGTTGGATTGTGTGGTAGCTCTAGCCGGCGCGCCTAAAGCTAATCAGCATGCTGTTACTCTCTGCCTGGAATATCTGGATGGTCCGGCGCTGGATCGGTATTTAGTTGACCAAAACATTTCGCCTAAAGCCAAGACTCAGTCATTACGGCAGGCTGGCTTAGCTATAACCCAACTCCATGAACGGGGCATTACTCATGCCGATATAAAACCGGATAATTTTATCGTAATTAACAATGGAATGAAAATAATTGATTTAGGGTTAGCCCGTTCTGAAAAAAAGCCCTGGCCTTATGATGATAATTCTGTTGTAGGCACTTTAGAATACATTTCCCCAGAACAAGCTAATCGGGAGAGCCTTTTTCCAGCCAGCGACTTATTTTCCTTTGGCGCAATGGTCTTTGAATATTTAATGGATGAACGGCCATTTGGAGAACGCCCTCTGGAACAATTCCGAAGAGAATCTTATTATAGACACGCGGATGAAATCCGTGGCAAAATAGCTAGTTATGAAGATTTCAGCGCGTATCCGGAGAAAGTTACCAGAGAATGGATCATGAGGCGCTTATGCAACAATCATCTCCCTGCCGATTTGGTTTTTGGCGTAGGGAAAGTTATGGCCAAACGTCCGGAAGACCGGTCTATTGAACCGCTGCTGGAAGCTTTAGAGCACTGCCCCTAAAGAGCAGGAAGATAACTGATTTTGTATTCTTTGAAAATAAGCAGAGTTTCAAAATTTTTAATTGCTTCGGGAAATTTGTCTCTTAATTCAAGGATAAAATTACTAACATCGGCAGAGCTGGCAGTCTGTAAATCAACAATCAAGTCATAATATCCTAGTGTTGAAGTCAAATAATAAGTTTCTTTTTGCTGCAAGATATAGTTAAGGAATCTCTGTTTTATTTTTTGATCTAGCGGCTGCAATTTAATGAATAAAAGATGCCACTGTATCCCTAATTTGGAAACGTCTAATTTCATCCGGAAACCAGCGATGACCTTATTGGTTTGGAGTTTCTTTAACCTATACCTGATTACATCTATAGAGGTCCTGGTTTTATGGGCAATAGCAGTTATTTTCTCTCGGGCCTCCTGCCCCAGCGCTTTCATCAGCTTAATGTCTTCAGGATCTAAAATTATTGGCTGAAATTGTTCGGTCTGGGTTCCTTCCAAATCGGCTTCCAAGAATCTATAGCTTAATTTATGCGATTTGGTTAAAATAGAGAAGTTGATATCTCTTAAATATTCTGAACAAACCGTTTTGATTCTGGAATATAAATCTTCAAATTCATTAAGGGTTTTAGCATACACTAACAGGATAATATTAGATTTGCCTACGCCATTAATGACCCAGCCGATATTTTCTTCGTCAACAAATTTTTCAATTAGTTCTTTTTCTGTTTTGTTGGTTATTTTTTCCAATTCCAAAAAGATGTAGTAGGAATTATATCCTAATTTGCTGAGATTAAATTCGGTGTAAAAATTTTTAATTAAACCGTTTTTTTGCATTTTCCTGATTCTGTAGCTTATGGCTTGTTTGCTTATCTTTAGCTCACGGGCAATGCTGGAATCCGGTTCGCGGCAATTTTTATTGAGAATTCTTAGGATATCTTTGTCTCTCTTGTTCAGCTTCATAATAGAACAAAAGAGCAATTATTATATAAATTTGACTAGAAAGTTCTAGTTTTTTAAAGTTAATTTAATATTCTGTAGGGTTGGTTAGTTTTTTTGGTGAAATAAAAATGAATAATTTAAAGAAATTAAACTGCGGAAAATTGCCGGATGACGACTTGTCTAAGATTTTGGAAAGGTATACCAATAGCGTCAGTGAACGAATATTGTTAGGTCCAAAACTCGGAGAAGACGCGGCAATTATTGATATGAGTTCCGCAGAAACTGCGAAAAATAATTGTTTAGCTGTAGCTGTAGATCCAATCATGGTCAATATTTCCAATGCCCCTTATTTTGCTGTCGCTATCAATGTAAATGACATCGTGACGAGAGGAGCCATTCCTAAATGGGCCTCAGCCAGCGTATTCTTTCCAGCAGGATCAACTCTGGAGGATGTGGACAAATTTTTTGGGCAATTATATGATGCCATTAAACCCCACGGAATTTCCATAGTTACAGGGCATACTGAAGTAACTTCTCTGGTAAAAAATCCGGGAATCGTTTTGACCATGCTGGGAGAGGTTGATAAAGATAAGATTATTACTACGGCAGGAGCGAAAGAAGGCGATTCATTGGTTTTAACTGGTGGGGCGGGAATTGAAGGAACGGCAATTTTAGCAGCAGACTTGCGCGAATCATTGAATGGAAAAGTTGATGAACCGACTTTAGATAGAGCGAGAGAGTTTATTTACCACCCCGGCATCTGCATTGCTTCAGCCGCTTACATCGCTTGGAAACACTCGCCTAATTCTTTGCATGATCCGACCGAAGGCGGGGTTAGAAAAGGAATTGAAGAACTGGCGATAGCTTCAGGAAACGGCGTTTATATTGATTATGCTAAAATTCCCATTAGGGAAGAAACTCGAGAAATATGCGCTGTTACAGGAGATGATCCATTGGGAATATTTGGTTCAGGAGCGTTATTGATCAGCATTGGTAAGGATAAAGTTGAGGGCTTGCTGAGAGATTATAGCGATGCCGGGATACTAGCTGCGGAAATTGGACAAGTAACCGCAAAAGAGAAAGGGAGGGTGCTGCTCTATCAAGGAAAAGAAATTCCCCTGCTGGCAAGTTATACCGACGGGCTGATAGACAGGTTAAATTAAGATCAGGCAAAAAAATTTCATTTCTTTTATTTTCGTTAATAATCTTATTACCACTAGCTTACCTTATTTTTCTTAAACAACCACCACTCCGGCTTTTCCCGGGAAAGCTGTTTTAGCTTTAGGATGGTCTGATTTCTCAGCAGTTATAATCTCAAAAGCGCAGGAAAATTCCTGTTCAAAAAAAGATTTTGCTTCCTGGAGATAATTCAACTCTTCTTTCGGATGATTTAAAGTATTAATTTTAGTTTGCAGCAGCTTAGGAACTATTTTAGCAATTTCCTGGCCATAACGCTTGAACTGCGGCTCTTTAAAGAGGCCATCCATAATTTCTTTCTGGTTGGCGGTTTTCTGCATAATAGAGATTATTTTATCAACCAGCTGAAATTTCCAGGACGGAGCAACTATCAAAATTATTTTAGCCGGTTTTTCAATTTTAGACAATTTAATTACCGCTTCGATATCGGTAAGAGTATTTTTAATCATTTCTTCAGCGAGATCTAGTTTTGGGTCAATTAATTTTTTATTTGCTTTTGGCCAGGCGGCCAAAGAGATAAATCCCGGTTGGCCCAATTGTTCCCATACTTCTTCGCCAATGAACGGTGTAACCGGCGCCAGCAGCAGCAATTGGGTTTTAATAACGCTGTTAATTGTTTTTTGATGATATGCCCCTTTAGTTCTGCGGGCATACCATTTTAAAGCATTGCTTAATTCAAAATAGGCAGACTGAAGAGCGCTTCTAAACAGCGTTTTTTCCATAGCCTCGGTGGTTTTTAGAATTATTTCCTGCAGCTGTGATTCCATCCAGTCATCAATCTTTAGCTGGTTATCTCTTCCTTTCCCATAATTGGCAGCGCAGAATTCATAGAACTGCTCTAATTTGTTTTTCAGGGCAATGGCGAAAGAACTATCCCAATTGGGGTCGTCCAGTTCTTCCCCGCCGCTTAAGATGGTAAATCTGGCGCAGTCCACGCCAAACTGAGAAGGCATTTCACGCAAAGGGATAACATTGCCTTTGCTTTTGCTCATTTTTTCTCCATCTACCGCAACCCAGCCGTTCACGCCAATGCCGTTAGGCCAGTGTTTTTTTGGAAAAATAGCTGTATGGTTAAACAGAAAAAAAGCTAAATGGTTTTGAATCAGATCTTTTCCGGAATTTCGGAAATCCACCGGATACCAGTAGTTAAATTCTTCACGCATTTTTTTAGCCAGCGATAATTCCACTTTTGGTTTAACTTTTTTATTGAGAAAAACAAAATCAAATAAGGCGTCACTGATTTTTTCTAGAGGAACATCTTTAATCAAATGAGCAATGGTATAATAAGCCATGTAGATCGTGCTGTCGCTTAAGCTTTCAATCAGCCATTTTTTATCCCAAGGCAGCCGGGTGCCTAACCCGGCCTCCCTGGTGCAGGCCCAATTATTAAGCCAGTCGACAACATACTCAAACTGGGTTCTGGATTTTTCCGGATATAAAGTTAACTGCTTTAAAGCCTGGTGAACTTGTTTTTTCCAGCGCTCATTTCCATAAGCCAGAAACCATTGGTCATCAACGATTTTGACAATGCATTCATTAAGGTAACGAGAGACAACTTTCCCGGTTAGTTCATAGTATGGGACAGCCCATCCTGTTTGTATTAACTCTTTTTTAATGATTTCTTTTCCTTTCTCCACGGAAACGTTTTCCAGATTTTTAGAAAAGGCTTTCTGGTAAAGATGATTAAATGCGGCTGAATAGTGGCTTAATTTGTATAATTCCTTTTTTATTTTCTCCAGCTTTTCTCGCTCGTTTTGCGATTGAACGTTATATTTTCTCAGAAAATCTTCTGCTGGAATATCGCTATAACCTTGAGTTTTCAATACGGCAATCGGCCGGATAGCTTTAACTTTTTCCGCATTTAACTTAAACTCTTTCAGCTTCTTCTCGTCTTTTTGCAGATCTTTTAATGCGATTAAATCATCGGCAGAATCGGAAGGAACTGAATGAACCAAGCCCGTGCCAAAATCAGGATCGAGGAAAGTTGCCGGCAAAATCAATACTTTTCTGCCGCCAAATTCTTCCGTTTCCTGGCCGATTAGTTCTTTTCCTAAAATTTTACGCTGAACTTTTATTTTATGGCCTTGCTGCTCTAATCGCCTGGCTGCCGGCTCGCTGATAATCCAATGTTCTGGATGGGCATTAAAATTAATTTCTATCTCAGCATATTGAATCTGCGGATGAACATAGAGATTAGTTATTCCCAGAATAGTATCTTGCCTGAGAGTAGCGCTGACTGCATAACTATTTTTGGATAACTTATGCTTAATTAACAAGAATTCCTGAGGTGTTTCCCCTTCGCCTTCCGCCCGGTCATGGTCGCCAATAGCGCAGTTTTCCACCGGATCCCAGACTACAGGGAAGGTTCCTTTGATTACATAATTTCCCCGTTTTAATTTATTAAACTGCCATTGAATAAATTTATCATAGTGGGGGTTCAGGCTGGTGGTTATGAATTCTCTGCGCCAGTCCACGCTCATGCCCAGAGCCTTAAAATCTTCCACGGCTTTGGGCCGGAAGTATTCTATCCAGTATTCAGGATTTTCAAATTTTTTAAGTTCTGAATCTTTAATGCCGATATCCTTTAACAATTTCAGCTGTTTTGGCTCTTTATCTTTAACACGCTTGGCAGCGCTGACTATAGGTGTTCCTGTCGCATGCCAGCCTTGTGGAAATAAGACGTTATACCCCTGCATTCTTCTGAATCGGGCTAAGGCTTCAGCGCGCATATAGGTGTACAAATGTCCAATATGCAGGATAGAATTAACATAGGGATAAGGCGCATTAACAAAAAATTTTTTTCTATTTTTATCTGGATCAGCTTCAAAGATCTTTTCTTTTGACCAGCGATCCTGCCATTTCTGTTGAATTTTTTGCCAATCTAAAGCCATCTTTAAGAAGAAGAATCAGTTTTTTATAAAGGTTACTTAAAAAAACAAATCCGGGAATCTATATTCCTTTTTTTAAGAAACCTTTATATTAAATAATAACACCATCACTGCATGAAAAAGAGGCTTTGGGTTTTAATGCTGCTGTTATTAACCTTCACCGCTCTAGCCCAGGTTGATTTATACCTCTATGACTCGTTAGTTCTGCAATTGGAGGTGAAGGGAGAATTAAATTTAATTGCCAAAGGCTCTGGCGCTTCCGTTAATCAGGTTAGCGCTGAATTATCGCTGGTGCCCAAAAATACCAACCGACAGCAGGTGCTATTAAATTCTGTTACTCCACGGCAAAATATCATCAAATATTCCTGGGATGACGGCGAATTAGGAAAGAAAAATTTTCAGTACATCGCCAAAATTCAAACCAATAATCATCGGGAAGCGATCAGAACCAAGATGCCTTTTCCAGTCACGGATACGACAGGAGTGGAAGAATATCTGGCCGAGACAAAAACCATTGATTCTCATCATCCGAAAATTATTGCTAAGGCCGCAGACTTAGCTGAAGGCGAAGATGACCTGTTTAAAGTTGTATTTAAATTAGCCAGCTGGGTGGAGGAAAATGTTAATTATGACCTTAACACCCTGACGGAGAAAGCTTCCCAAAAAGCCAGCTGGGTTTTAGAAAACCGGCAAGGCGTCTGTGATGAAATGACTTCCTTGTTTATCGCCATGGCTAGATCACTGGGAATTCCGGCCAGATTTGTTAAAGGAATTAGTTATTCCAATTCTCCGTTATTTAGCTACCCCTGGCAGCCTCATGGCTGGGCGGAAGTTTACTTTCCCGGCGTGGGCTGGGTGAGTTTTGATGTAACTTTTGGCGAATACGGATATATTGACGTTACCCATATCCATTTAAGAGACAGTTTTGATCCGCAAGATCCCGACAGCGCTTACCAATGGACCGCCAACAATGTTGAACTGCAGGCTCAGCCTCTTAATTTGGAAGTATTGGTTAAAGACCGCGGCCAACTGCTGGCTGAGGAGATAGAATTGCAGTATGAATTATTCAGCCCGGAAGTGGGCTTTGGCAGCCACAATTTAGTTAAGGGAATTCTGACTAACAGGGCCAATTATTACGCAGCTACCACTCTCCAGCTGGCCACGCCGCCGGAAGTTTCCGTTATTGGCAGAAATAAGCGAACTATTCTGCTCGAGCCAAATCAGATTAGAGAAACATTCTGGATAATTAAAATTCCAGAAGACTTAGATCCAAACTATATTTATACTTTCCCGGCGCTGATTTACTCAGAAAAAAATGTTACTTTCAGAAATAAATTTACAGCTCAGCCGGACAAGCTTAGTTATTCCAGGGAAGAAATAGAAAAATTAATTATTGTTGATGAGGAAAAATCTTATTCCCGGCAAGTTATGTTTATTTGCCGCGGTTCTGAACAATTAAAATTAGGAGAAAAAACAAAAATAACCTGCCAGATCAAAAATAGCGGGAATGCCAACTTAGCCGGCGTTAAATTCTGCTTGGAGAAAGATTGCGAGATTATTGATTTGCCCATTAACCAAATTAGGGAAAAAAGCCAGACTATCACGGCAGCTAACCCCGGATGGAATAAAATCTTTGTCAGCGCTGAAAACGAGTTTATTGAAAAAAAATCAGGCTTCAATTACGCTGTGTTTGACCAGCCTAAAGTAAACATCAGTTTTGACTATCCCGAGATTTTAACTTTTGCTGATGCCGGCAAAATGATAGCGCTAATTAACAAAGATTCTTTCAGCTCTCCGCAATTAGTCGAGGTAAAATTAACCGGTCCGGGAATTAAAAGCAGCTGGCAGACGCCGGAGTTAAGGCAGCAGGAGAAAATAAGTTTAGACCTGCGGCAAGCTCGCTTGGGGTTTAAGAACAAATTTAAAGTTCAGATAACCTGGCGAGATTCCAACCAGCAAAAATATTCGCGCCAGGAAATGGTGATCATACCAGGAAAAGCTCAGAATTATAAAGAAAAAATAAAAATGATTTTCAACTCGATGATAAACTGGTTTTAATGATATAGTAAAAGCCTCAAATATTCAACCATAAATAATGCACTTTTACTATTACCAGAAGCGCTACTTGCTCGATAATTTAATGCTTTGAGTATAAAAAAAGAAAAAAAAGAAATTAACATCGCTTTTTTCGAGAACCTGATTTTTTCTTGGTTCCTCTTTTCTTAGCTGCTTTCTTTTTTGCCACTGATTATCACCTCTTTGCTTTTAGAAAGATTTTTACGTTTATAAAACTTTTCTTTTTCTGTGCTGTGTTGCATAAATCCAAAATTAATAATCATCAATTAAAAGAGTACTACTATCTATTAAAACATTTTACCGATTTCTGAACAAAAATCGAATTATGCAACACCGCACTTTTTCTGAAAAAAATATTTTAGAAAACATTTTTGGGATTAAAAAATATTATCTACTGCTTGATCAACTTTCTTGGGTGTAAACAAGAACGATCGAAACGATCTGCTAATGATTACACCCTGCATTTAAAAGTGTGCCGTCTGGAAATAAAAAAAATTATTCCTCGGGATAGAGAACTTTCTTTTGGATTATCTTAATTATTCCCAGAACAGTAGGACATCCAATCTTCTTTTTTCTAAGTATTTTAACCTTTTTAACAATCTTGGCACCATTGGACGCAATGAATTTTTACTACCAGAAAAAAGAAAGTAATTGTGTACCGAGAACTTGGAAATGGTGGCCTATACTTTTGATAATTATCTATGTGTTATTCTGGATTTTGATTCTTGCAGGTATGGTTCTTCCTCATGTTTGGCCTTTTTTCCTTAGGACTCTAGATTTACTTTGATTTTTTGCCTTTGGCATCGTCGCACTAAAAATCAATCCCAAACGGGAGAATATGATAGTGTAATCCTTTGACTGATAAAAACTATTTATTTAAGATTATAACTAACTAAGGGAACAGTCAGATATTAACACTGCCGAGAATATAACAGGAACCGATGATAAAGTCAATCACTCGCGACCAAGGTCATTTGCATTCTCAGGTTTCCTACTGGAAACCACCACTGGCGAACACACGAGAAAACGGTGTTTTCTGGGGTTTCTTGCAGAAACCACCTGTGGAATAGGCAGATTTAACAATTACCATAGTTGTAAAAATTAGTAGTGTGTAGAAATGATTGATACACTAAACTAATTTTGCATAAAAAGCAATAATCCATCAGTCAAATATACGCACTACCTAAAAATTAATTGCCTCATCATCCTTCTTCCTTAATAATCCTTTAAGGCTTTAGAGTCAACTATTTCTTCTGAAGCTCTGTATAATGTTCCTGCGCCGTCACGCTGATAAGTTCTAAGCAGCCCGACAATTCCCTGCTTCGGATCAATAAACGACCCGGAAGAATCTGGCTTATAATCAAATAAGAATTCCCGCTCTAAACCATCTTTAGTGAAGTGAGTTACTTTGCCCATTCCTAAAGTTCCGTAACGGCTTCGCTTAATTTGGAAAGCTTCAGTATTATCATAAGCGCAGGGCAATTTAATGGCCAGCCTGGTTTTGGTGCCAATCATGCTTAGGGGAAGCTGCCCACCAGCCGAAACAAAGTCACGCGGAATTCTAGAATAGGTTAAAAAATCTCTTGGAAAATTGCGAGGATTATTGTTTAATTCCCCAACAGTAGTGATGCGCTGATTGGATCCATCAAAGATATAAGCTCCGTCCTCCGTAGACTGGCGATTTAAATAATTAAAAAAGTGATCCCTGGCCGGAACTGCCACAAATTCATCCGGTTCATCATGAATTACATGATCTTCAACCAAGCGATCCGCCAGCGTAGAGCCATTAGCTACCACTAAAACGCCTTGGTAAGGGCAGCCGGCATCTCGCCCTTCCTTATATAAACCTCCTTTATTATCCAGAACACCGGCCTTAATGTAAGGAGAAGCTTCTTTTAAATTAACTTGGCAATGATAATCTACCAGCCACCAGAACAAATCCCCCTTTTCCATGAGAAGTGAAGGCCCACACCAATATATATATTTCACTACTCTTGTTTTTTACTTTTATCCCATATAAAGACAAAATTTATTAGGAAATAAAAAATTCTTAAGGCTTGATGCCTAAGCTTGACCATAATCTGCTTTACTGCCGTATTGAAAATGCCCGTACGCCGATTAAACAAATTGCCCAGCATTTAAACAAGAGTTCTCAAAGATTAAAGTATAACTTATCGGTATTGGAGAAAGAAAAAATCATTCATGCGCCCTACTGCATTTTCGATTATTCCTTTCTAGGATTGATTCTATTTCGGGTTTATTTTAAAGGCGGATACGTTGGAGAGAAAGATAAGCATAAAATTATCAGCGAACTGCTGGAAAATGACTATATTTCGACAATCTACGAGCTGACCGGCGAGTTTGATCTGGTTGCCGAATTTCTGGCTCCCAACCCATCCAGATTTAATAAAGAATTAAAGAAAATTATTGCTTCATTGCCCATGCTTAATGATTACAAGATTCTGTTAAACGTTGTTTCCTACGTTTACCCCAGGCATTATCTGGCTAAAAACACCGTTTTGCATACCCTGCATGTAGAAAAGATTGTCGGAGGCGATCGGGAGCGGGAAACCTTCAGCTCCAATGAACTATCGGTAATTAAGAACATCGTAGGTAATCCGGTGATTAGGTATTCTCATTTGGCGAGAAAAACCGATTTGAACATAAAAACGATTAAATCCATTCTTAAAAGCCTCTCTAAACGAAATATCGTCAAAGGATTCAAGTATAACCTTAACAAAGAAAAACTGGGGATTACCGCCGCGCGGCTATTTTTAAAGCTGCACAACCTCGGTCCGGAGCGGGAAAACAAATTAATGGAATATATTCTCAACACTAAAGAGATTGTCCAATTAAATAAGACTCTGGGTGACTGGGACTTGGAATTGGATTTGGAAGCTATTGATAAGAAAGGAATACGCGTTATTCTCGTGCAGTTAAGGGAAGAATTCAAAGATTTAATCGAGCGCTTCAACCTGATCGAATTAAACCATTACCATAAAAAATCTTATCTGCCCAAACATGTATTTCCGGAAGAAGCTGAACCAGTTAAGAGCAGAAGCCGTCCCACAATTCTTTCCTAAACCCTGAAATCTACAAATAAAAAATAAACCCTCTGCTTTAAGCAGTAATCCCTCCTTTCAACCTCCAAATCTTCCCTAAATTATATGCTATGCTTACCAAATTCATTTCAATCTTTACTTTATCCAAACCTTTAAGCAGAAACAACCAGTTTTGATTTTTATGAGAACTTATCTAGGCCATATTGCACCTCTTTTTTTATCGACGATAAAGTTTTATTTTATAGACGAGAAACAAGTATTTATGTTTTGTGAATTGTGGGACGGCCTGAGGAATTAACTGAAAGAATGGAGGTTCTTAATCCTTTAAGCAGTCCCTGCAAATTCCCGTAACATCCACTTGAAAATGGCAGATGTTATCATCTGTAATTTCCTGAAGGAAATCAACGGTTTTAACTGTCAGATGCTTAACTAAACCGCACTTCTCGCAGGTAAAATGAATATGGTTGTCTTTCTTGCAGGAATAAATCTTGCGGTTATTGCAAAGGTAAGAATGAACTTCTCCTTTTTCTTCCAGATTCTTTAAAAAGCGATAAACTGTGGCCAAACTAAGATTCTTTCCCTTAATTCTTTGATAAATATCTTCTGCTGAGAAAAAAGAATTAAAAGCATTGATGGCGGAGTTCAAGATTATTTTTTGCTTGGTTAAACGCATCTTATTGAGAATGGTTCTCAGTTAACTTTATAAATTCTTTTATAATTAGGAAATAACATGAGTTTAATTTTGTGGATTATTGGCAGCGTGGTCGTGGTTTCCCTGGTTTCGTTTATGGGAATCCTATCTCTATCTTTAAAAGAAAAATTCTTAAGTAAAATACTTCTTATTTTAGTAAGCTTATCGGCTGGAACTTTATTTGGCGATGCTTTATTGCATTTGCTTCCCGAGGCTGTGGAAGATAACGGGTTTACCGCTGTTATTTCATTGGCAGTATTGGCCGGAATAGTAGTTTTTTTTGCCGTGGAAAAATTAATTCATATGCACACCATCTGCAGGCCGGAAAAAATACATCATGCGCAGAAATACCCCTTAGTTCATCAGCCGCACAAACATCATCTGGGGTTGATGAATATTTTAGGAGATGCCGTACATAACTTCATTGACGGCCTGATCATTGCAGTTAGCTTCTTTGTAAGTATTCCAACAGGCATTGCTACTACTTTAGCGGTCATTTTGCATGAAATGCCCCAGGAATTAGCCGATTTCGGAGTGTTGATTTATTCTGGTTTTAGCAAAAGCAAAGCCTTGCTGGTTAATTTTGCCACTGCCGCTACTGCTGTATTAGGAGCAGTATTAGGAATTATTTTAGGAGAAACTTCAGAAGCCTTTTTGGGCCTAAGCATTCCTTTTGCCGCCGGCGGCTTTATTTACATTGCCGGAGCTACTTTAATCCCTGAATTACATCAAGAATGCGGCTGGAAACAATCCTTGTTTCATTTTTCAGCTTTATTAGTTGGAATCGGATTAATGGCAGCTTTGTTATTTTTGGAATCATAAACAGAAAATCTCTACATTGTTCTAGAGCTTAATTTTAGCTATGAGTTTAAAATATGATTTTTCCACCAGTGGTGAGCGGTTTTTTTGACATATAATTTTAGAAAAACCAGCAACTGTAGAACAAACCTCAGCACTGCTGATAGATTCATCAATTAGTCGGGCAGAGCCATAACTTGGATTATTTGCTGGTTAGCCTTTCCATAATTATTGCCTTATTGAAGAATCTATTATTGCCTTATTGAAGAATTTATTATTGCCTTATTGAAGAATCTATTATTGCCTTATTGAAGAATCTATTGTAGAAGTTATTAATCTTTAACCAAAAAGTTAATAACTAACGATGTAAACTGCTTTCTGATGGGCCTATGGTGTAATGGACAGCACAAACGGCTTCGGCTCAAGCAGGTGAAACCGTTAAATCAGGGTTCGAAATTTTGCCACGAAAGTCCCTGTAGGCCCAGTTTATTTAAAATTGGAAGGAAGATAAGGTCTAATTTAACTCTCTACTCTAATTGAAGGATTTCTTGAATATCAGCCTGAAATTGCTCCAGAGTTTGAACTTCCTGCAACAGCCATTTTTCTTCCTTAACTACATCTTTTTCTTCCTTTTTAAGTTCTCGAGTAAGCTTCATTATAATCTAAAAGAATATTGAAGTTTATTAAGATTTTCTTAATGATGATAAGCAACATTTATTAACTCCTTCAAACTTTAATAAGTTACTTAACAAGACTAATAATTATTTAAAGTGAAAGTATGGAAAAAGAAATTTGGGTCAATCAGTCGGTAGCCATTCTTTGCGATGGCAATAATATCGAAAGAAGCATTCATGAATTGAGCGGGAACACCAGCACCATGATTAATTTTGACAAGATTATCCCAAAATTATTAAGCAGCCGGGGGCTGAACAGGTTAATTTATTTCCGGGAAGGAAAAAATATTTCTTCCAAATTGGCTGAAAGGCTGTATAATAAGTATTATGGCTCGGTGGTGCCGTGCCATAAGTCAGCGGATATTCCTTTATCCATCAAAGCGACGCAACTGGCGCCTAAAGTGGATACGATCATTATCATGTCCGGCGATTCTGATTATGTTGATTTAGTCAGCCACCTTAAATCTGAAGGAGTAAGAGTAGAAATTGCTGCTGTAAAAGAAACCACCGCCAGAGTTTTAATTGAAGAAGCAGACTATTTTCATCCGATAACCAAAGAAGACTGGTTTGCTTACAGTTCGCATAAGAAAGCAAAAGAGCATTATCATGATGAAAAATAATTCATTCTTTTTATAGATTTAATATCCTAAGTTGATCCTTCAATAAATTGATTTGATCCCTTAACCATGTTATCGAGCAGTTCTAGTTTCTATTACTAATCCAGAAATCTATTATCTTTATTACAAAAAGCCACCACCCACCTGCGCGCAAATGTCTATTTGCAGTATTCAATATTAGTTCCAACTCTATTCTAATGAGAAAAATAGCTCCTAGTACAGCGACAACATAATCATGGAACAACAATATCATCGATGATACTGTTTCAAAACTAACGTGTCAATATACTAGGCTATAAATATCTCTATCGGCGCTAGGGTAACAATAAGAAAATTAAATTATTCTTTTTTCCTCAAAAAGCGCCACTAAAATTTCTTCTATATTTATTTAAAGCAGCCTCGGTTTAAACCTTAAATGAACCACTTCCTGCCAACATCCTTAGAAGAAGGAAAACAATATTACCCTCATTTTAACCAGTTCGATGTAATTTTTGTTGCCGGCGATCCCTATTATGACCATCCACTAAGCGGCGTAGCCATCTTGTCCAGATTATTAGATCGAAAAGGCTATCGAGTGGGAATCATCGCCCAGCCGCAAACGGATGAAGAATATCAAGCTTGTGGAAGGCCAAAATATTTTTTCTGCATTACCTCAGGACTGCTGGATTCCATGCTCGCCAACTATACCCCCATGTTACGGAAAAGGGAAAATGTTCTTGTGCCGGAACGAGCTTTAATGGTTTATACGCAAAAGGTAAAAGAATTGTTTAAAGGCGCAATGACCGTTTTAGGCGGGGTAGAAGCCACGATTAGGAGATTTACTCATTTTGATTATAAGGAGAACCAATTGCGCCGGGGAATTTTAAATGACACCAAGGCAGACTTATTATTGTTTGGCAATGCTGAACGATCGTTATTAGAATTGCTGGGAAGATTAAAGGAAATAGAAGCAACAGAAAGTTCTGAATTAAATTTTAATAAAATAAGAAAACAATTAAACTTGCCTGCTTTGGATGGCGCTGCTTTTCGAATTAGTCCTGAAGAAATAAATCCCAAAATAAAATTATTGCCCAGTTATGAAGATTGTTTAAAAGACAAACAACAGTTTAGCAGATTAACCAAGATTCATTATTTACTTCCTGAAAATTCTTTTATTGAGCCTTGCGGACAGGGATTTATCCAGCACAATCGAGCTGCTCCATTGCTTACGGAGAAAGAAATGGAGGTTATTTATAGTGTTGAATTTACTAGAAAACTTCATCCTCATTCTAGGAATTTAGTTGAAAACGAACGCATGGTCGCTAAATTAGAAACGTCAGTAATTTTAGGACGAGGCTGCTGGGGCAGCTGCAATTTTTGTATTATTCCCTTAGTGCAGGGCAAAGAAATAGCTAGGCGAAGCAAGGAAAGTATTCTGAAAGAAATCGAAACATTGTATCAGCAGGGATTCGTTAAAATTAATGATTTAACCTTGCCAACCTTGAATATGTATGGCTCCTACTGTTCATTATATGATCTGGAAGAAAATCTATTTTCTCCAATTATCGGTCAAGAAGTTGTTGTTTATACCAAGAAAAAGTATTGCGATCAGCGCTGTGTTGGCTGCCCTAAACGCATATTGAGGGATGATCTATATCCTCTGCTGGAAGAAGTAGAGAAGCTGCAACAGAAATACCTTGGAACCGAATTGGAATTGCGCAGCGCGATCCGGCATGATCTTATTTTGCGGCAGAAAGCCTTGTTTAGAAAAATCATGCAGTTCACTTCCAGATTAAAGATTGCTCCAGAACATATTTCTAAAACTGTTCTGAAAAGCATGAATAAAGGCTCTAGAAAAGAATTTGAAGACTTTTTGCTGGAATATAAAAAAATAAACCAAGAGCAGGGAACTCATAAGAATTTAGTGCCGTACTTTATAGCCGCCCACCCCGGGTCAACTATGGAAGAAATGAGGTTATTAAGGGAGTTTTGCGAGGAAAAAGATCTTTATGTTAATTTAACCCAGGTATTTACTCCTACTCCTGGAACGGCTTCCACAGCAGCTTATTATACTGGGATAGACACTTTCACTCAAGGCTTTGTTTATGTTCCACGAACGTTTAGAGAGAAAAAAAACCAGAAGAATATTTTATTGAATACTGCGTCTCCGGAAGTTAGGGTTAATGATGAATTGGGGTGAAATTTATTTCTGAGATTGGAGTGAAACTTATTTCTGACCCTGACTTTTCCTAAACTTTCCCATAACCTAATTCCCTAAACTGCCTCATAGCTTAATTCCCTAAACTTTCTCATGACCTAATTCCCTAAACTTTCTCATAGCTTAATTCCATAAACTTTCTCATGACCTAATTCCCTAAACTTTCTCATAGCTTAATTCCATAAACTTTCTCATAGCTTAATTCCATAAACTTTCTCATAACCTTTATATAAACTCACTTTATTTATAAGATAATGGTCTTAGAAAAGTTAGGAGACTCATTAAAAAGTACTTTAAGCAAAATAACCCAGTCTTTATTTGTAGATGAAAAGCTAATTAACGAATTAGTAAAAGACTTGCAGCGAGCCCTATTGCAGTCGGATGCTAATGTCCAGCTGGTTTTTGATCTTTCAAATAAGATTAAGGAGCGAGCTAAAGAGCCGGCGCCTGCTGGAATTACCAAGAAGGAACTGTTAGTCAAGATTGTTTATGAAGAGTTGACAAACTTTTTAGGCCAGGAAGCTCATGAAATAAGCATAACTGAAAGACCCACTCAAATCATGCTCGTAGGTTTGTTTGGTTCCGGAAAGACTACTACGGCCGGAAAATTAGCTAAATTTTACAAGAAGCGCGGCTTGAAAGTAGCCGTTATGCAGACTGATACCTGGCGGCCAGCGGCTTATGACCAGTTAGAGCAGCTGGCTAAGCAGGTAGGCGTAGATTTTCTGGGCATAAAAACCGAGAAAGATCCGATAAATATTTACCAGGCCATGGAAAACAGGATTAAGGATTATGATCTGGTGATTATCGATACTGCGGGAAGGGACGCTTTATCAGACGAATTGATTAAAGAATTAAACCGGCTGCATCTAGCGGTGCAGGCTGAGGAAAAACTATTAGTAATTTCTGCCGACATCGGGCAGGCTGCCCAGAAGCAAGCCCAGGCTTTCCATGACGCCTGCGGGGTGACGGGAGTAATTGTAACTAAATTGGAAGGCACGGCTAAAGGCGGCGGGGCCTTATCCGCCTGTTCGGTTACTAAGGCGCCAATCAAGTTTATCGGCGTGGGAGAAAAAATTGATGATTTAGAATTATTTCACCCTCAGAGGTTTGTTGGCAGATTAATTGGCATGGGCGATTTGGAATCCTTACTGGAAAAGGCCAAGGAAGCGATTACAGAAGAGGATGCCGAGGAATTGCAGGACAAATTTTTGAAAGGCGAATTTAACTTAATTGATTTATACCACCAAATGAAATCGCTAAAGAAGATGGGCTCATTTAAAAAAATCATGGAGCTCATTCCCGGCATGGGACAGCTAAAACTGCCTACAGAGATGTTGGACGTGCAAGAAGGCAAATTAGAAAAATGGCGTTATGCTATGGACAGCATGACCAAACAGGAACTGGAAGAGCCGGAGATCATTTCTGCCGAAAGAATGGATCGGATTGCCGCCGGTTCTGGAGTCAGCATTGGAGAAGTCAGGGAATTAATTAAACAGCACCGGCAAAGCAAAAAATTGATGAAGATGTTTAAGGGAGAAGGAGATATTAATAAGGTAATGAAGAAAATGCAGGGAAAGTTGCCTAAAGGGATGTAAGAGGTTCATTGC
>JAGVYX010000064.1 GCA_018303045.1 Candidatus Woesearchaeota archaeon | reverse complement strand
GCAAACTCTTAAAAACAGCCACCATTATACAATGGGTATGTTGTTAGATGCAAAGAAATATTTAGAATCGAAAGGAATATCCTTTAAGGTATTTTTGCACCCGCCAGTTTATACTGTTGAAGAAGCAAAGAAATACAGCCAAGATATCCGAGGAATACATTCTTAAAATCTGTTTTTAAAAGATAAAAAATCGGTAGTGCGCATATTTGACTGATGGATTATTGCTTTTTATGCAAGAATTAGTTTAGTGTATCAGTCATTTCTACACACTACTAAAAAATCAAAGCAATTTTATCTACCAGCGGATAATCAGGCAAATATGGACAAGCTTGGCGCGATTGCCGGAGACAAATTGAAGTTTGCAAATGAAGATGATTTAAAAGAATTGCTTGGTTTGACTTCTGGCGCAGTTTCTCCATTTGGATTGATCAATGATAAAGAACGCAAGGTAGATTTGTTGATTGACAAGGCCATTTGGGAATCAGACTATGTAAGTTTTCATCCAAATGTCAATACAGAGTCTTTAGAACTTAAAAAAGAAGATTTCCATAAATATATAAAATCAATAGGAAATAAATACCTTATAATCTAAGAACACCGATTAATTATTTTCATCTTCTGCTGCAGCTGGAGCTTCCACAATAATCTTTCCATTATCAGTCTGCATAATGCTATCAATAATAATGCAACTTCTGGGCGCGGTAAAAGTCCAGGAAAATTCTCCCCCAGTATCAAAAATCGGGCTTTTAACTTCTAGGCAATTTCTGGTGCCGATAATCTGCGTTTTGGTATATCTTCCAGTTCGGACATTTTTCCAGGTTACTTTATCGCCAGGTTGAATCGTTAATTCCAACGGAACAAAGCTGGCATCAGTTATTTTGATTTCATGCGTTTTTGCTTCCGGTTCTGCGATTATCTCTTCAGCAGGCTCTCTGGGACTGGATTCTTTTGCCGAATCCGGCGCAGTTGCAGTTGCATCTAAGGCGGGTTCTGCTTTTTCAGCGCAGCCAGCCAGAAAAATAAACGTTATCAATAAGACTAAGAATGGTTTCATTTCTTAAATTAGGACAAACCTCCTTTTAAAGGTTGCTAAACTGAATTACTTAAACCAGCCGCCAACTCTGGAAATTAAGCCCATAGCGGAAAATTTGATTCCACACCCAGATAATTCGCCAGGCAACCAGCCAGTAGCTAAATCTTGTTCGTTATCTGTGGTTGTGCCATGAACAAAATAAGTAATTTTGGCGGCCATAATAATTCTCAATATGCGGTGTTGCATAAATAAAATCTAGAATAGCCAATGATTAAATAAAATCTAGATGATTAAATATAGTTGTTCTCGATTAAACAAATTTAGCAACTTTTGATTAAAAATGAATTATGCAACACAGCAATTACACTATCAAAAATTTAATTAGAAGCTAATCTCCACACAGCTTTAAGCCCGACAATCACCGCTCCAGGAACGACAAAGACCACGATATTGCTTAAAGAGGAACTTAAACAGCCGCCAATACCTGGGATTAAGCTTAGATTAACTATTCCAGACAGCATTAAAGCTATCGCAGCAACAAGGAAAGGAACTGTTTCTTTAGTAGATAAATTAACTAGGCCGACAATTAACCCCAGCGTCACCAAAGTGGTTACTATCGCTACCGGACTGACAATGCGGTTAGCTGAACAACTGCCATTAAAGATTAAGCTGACCCAGCCTCCAGATAAAATTGCGATAACCAAACCAACAAAGAAGGCATAATGAGCAATGCGATGAAGCTCATAGGTTCTTTTACCCATTTTCACCTTTGATGTTTTTTTATTATCCACGAGACTATCACCTCAGATAGATAGAATTAAATTTTTAAAGTATATAAAGATTTCTGATTCCTGTACGTGCAGCTAACCTGTCGTCGAAGGTTTATAAATGTCCGTTTACAATCAGTGAAAGTTGCGGCCATTTTGTCGACGAGCCAAAAATGAGTTATGCACATACTGATTCCTGTATGCATTTTTATGCACATACTGATTCCTGTATGCATTTAATTGCTAGCCATATAAATCAGGTTAGCTAACACATTTTTTTCCTGAAGTCTCCAGGTCTGCATAACTGATAAACCAACATTGAACCAGTTTTTGCTTACTTCAGTTCTGTAACATTCCATGCTTTTTCTGTGCATGACTATTCTGCGTAACCTTCGCTCGGCGAGGTTATTCTGGAACGGAACACTTGGATAGTTCCATGCCATAAACCAATCACTTTCTCCGTTCTGGATCAGATTTGATAACTTTGATTCTACTATGGATAATTCTCTTGATTTGGATACATTATTTTAATTATCTATCGTCAGATAACTCCGACTAAAATATACTCTAATTACCAGAATTATCTATAGAAGCTATTAATTGCTTGGACTTTTAAATCAAACATAATTTGCGCCGTATCTCCTATAATCATTCTCCAAAACTTTCTTTAGTTTCCTAAGGGCCCGCACTTCTAAGGTATGAATCCGTTGCTTGCTTACTCCCTGTTCCCGCCCGATTTCTTCTAATATCTTATTCTCATAAAACCGTTCCATTAAAATAGTTTGTTCCCTTAACGGCAAAGCTGCCAAAACAGCATTTACCAATTGTTTCTGTTCTTGCGCGGAAAAAAGGAACTCTTCATTAGTGTGTTCTTCATCATCAGGCAAAATTTCTTCATACTTAGTCCCGCGGCCAATTCCACTGCCGGCCGGGTCCTCGCTGAGGGTATGTTTACTGGCTAGCCCATGAATGTCAATATAATTTCCTTTCAGAGCAAAATAAATAGCTTGGGCCATTTCTGAAGATGTCCGGTCATCGTTAAACTTAGGCTGGACTAGCTCAGCCAATCGTTTTTTATGATAGGAACTGTCAGCCGGCGCTTCAGTTTTCCGGCCATTAATCATTGCTTGTTGATGCTTCTCTCGCATTACCTTAGCCGCAGAAAAGTAAATTTCTCTAGGCAGACAAATCATTCCAGCTTCTTCTGTAAGGCACTGCGCCAATTCCCGGTTTATCCAGCTAGTAATATAAGTCGTGAACTTGGCGCCATGATGCTGATCAAATTTTCCCAGCCCTTTCATAATGCCGACAGCGCCAACTCCCACCAGCTCTTCCAGAGAAAATTTACCCTTGGCTGAATGAAAAGAAATCTTTCTCTTTCCAATTCGCACGTGAGAATTTAATATTAATCTGGCTTGTCTTTTAAGATAAGGAACCATTCCTTCAATAATTTGATTGGCCAGAACAATCTGTTCTGAAGTCCTTAAGTCAATAGTTATTTTTTCTTGGGTGATTCTTCCCCGATG
The DNA here is from genome assembly GCA_018303045.1 of Candidatus Woesearchaeota archaeon. Lineage (GTDB taxonomy): Archaea > Nanobdellota > Nanobdellia > Woesearchaeales > GW2011-AR9 > JAGVYX01. The sequence goes on along the minus strand of JAGVYX010000064.1, from coordinate 8,074 downwards.
ATAAAATATTTCGCAGCGGTCAGGCGCAGTAACCAGGCCAGAATATTCTCTGACCAGTTCGTCAATTTTAGCCCAGCCTGAAAGCGCCATTTTTTATCGGATAATTTTCATTTGTTTCTGATACCCCGCCCCCCCCTGAGGCGGCGGGGATTTTTATTTGATGATTCTAAAAATAAACGCCCCCGCGGAGACTTTCGCTGTTCCGCATTTGAGTTCTTCTTTACAGAACAAAATCGAACTCCGATCTTAGGATCCGCAATCCCATGTACTTTCTGGCTGCATCCCAATTTGACCTTTGGGCGAGTATCCATTATACTACGAGGGCCTGCCACCTTTAAAATAGCAGTTATTTTAAAACTTATCTCTTAATCGGCTTCATCCAATAAATCGCCACCGCCATTAAACGAACGATATAATACTCACTTAAGCGCATGCGGAAGGGCATTCCTTATGGGAAGGCGCCGCAGATCACGATAACCAATGCAGAGTGAGTCTGGCGTGGCGATTATTTTTTGGATGAAGCCCTCTTAATCTCGGCCCCGCCGGAAGGCAGAAACTTATCAATATCATCCAAGTCTCCGCCTTTTAGTTTAGCTTTAATCTTTTTAGCCAGGGCGCTTTTCTTTTCCCTTCCCGGAACAACCACGATGAAATTCTTGGTTTTTCTTTCTACTGCGGTGATTGGCCCGCCAATAACTTCATTTTCCACTAAACCGATAGCATACTCTAATCTTGGATGCAAATAATTAGTTTTTCCATAAATCATAAAGCTGCCTTTGCCGATGTATTCTCCAGGTTTAGCCTCTTTAGTTACCTGGTTGGGATAAACATAAAACACATCAGCGCTGCTATGCCCTAACTTCCAGGCTTTAGAATAAACTGCCACTGCCTGGGCGGCTTCCTGAAAAGTTAATTCTGTAGCCCGCTGCCCATTTTTAATAATAAAAAATGGCGATCCAGCCATATCGGTATGCAGGACTAAATCATCCGGTTCAAGATGTTTTTTTATAACCAGTTCATTGGAAGTGGCATCTTTTCCTCCGATGCATAAAAATCCTTCCGAAGAGATAAACCAGTGGAATTTCTCATACCATTCTCTTTTGCACTCCTTTTTCTGCTGTTTTTTTTCTTCTTCCAGAAGGTGTCTTTCTCCTTGGAGCTGCAGCTGGGCCAGTTCTTTCCGGCTCTCTTCGAGAGCTTTTTTAGCTCCCTCTAATTTCTTTTTGGCTTTTTTAGCTAAGTTAAAATAGCGTCCGGCATTTTCATCTACGGTTTTGGCAAGGTCAAATTCTAGTTCCATGGTAGAGAAAAGAGGGGTTATCTTAAAAATCTTTCATAAATGTGGGCTTCATCCAATAAATCGCCACCGCCATTAAACGAATGATGCAATGCTCATATAAGCGCATGCGGAAGGGCTTGTCCCTCGAGTCATTCCACTTCGTTCCATTCTCTTCCGAAGGAAGGCTCCGAACATTAGTGAGGGTGGTGACTTTCCTGTGGAAAGTTACGGGGAGGCGCCGAAATTTGATATTCTTCAAATTTCGTGCGTGGCGATGATTTTCAGGATGAGGCCATAAATGTTAAGTAAAGTTTCCAACTACCCAGCCGCTGTCTGTTGTTTAGTATGTGGTCTCTTGCAAACGATGCTTTTATATATCTTATTTTCTTTTCTTCCGTTATGGTGTTAGAGAGTGTAGAAAATGTTATCTTTTTCTTAGTAAACTTATCAGCAACGATAGCCGCAGGAACCGGGATGGTTGTCCTGCAGTCTTTTTTCAAGAATAAGTTGAAAGACCTGTTTAATGATGTTAACTACTTCATTTTCTTTTTCATGGTTTCCGGATATATTTTATATGCCTTAGGGGAGGTTTCATACTATTTAACCAGACAAGTATTCAAAAACACCTCCGCTATAGGCGTCCACGATGTTTATTGGACCATTGGAGGGATACTGATTTTACTGTCTTTTGCAGCTTTGGCCTTTACCTTATTTAAAGAACACGGCGGAACAGGCAAGGGGAGTGATCGGACCAAGATCAGATTATTTCTTTGGAGTATTTTACCCGGTAATCAGTTCGTTAATAATAACTGCTGCTCTCAGCGTCATTTTATTTTATAATGAACTTGGCGGCCTAGGACTGCCATTGCTATTATTGTTTTTAGCCAGCAGTTGCATTTTAGTGGGAGACATCTCTTTTCATTATACTGCAGCCCAGTTGACTAGCGGCCTCCTTAGCCTGATTCAAGATATTTTTTATCTGGTTGGCTATGGGTTAAGCGCAGTTGCTTTTATGTCTTTAAGATTGCATTTGCATCGGGCGGCAGAGTAATTTTCTCTAGTGTAATACTCCTTTTTCTGATTACACTGTATATTCTCCTTAGTAATTGCCTGCTCAATGCAAATATGCTGCTCATCATATAACGAAATTTTAGGTGAAATCTTTATTTGTCGGATCTGTCCGAACGTTGTCGGATCATAAGGGATGGAATTACTATAAACCCCCCCTTTGCTAATAGCAAGATCGCTGAACTCAATGGTTTTCGCTTCTTCTGTGCCAATTACACTGACAATCAGGCCAGTAATTTCTGTGTTAATTCCATTTTGGACTGAAAAAACAATTTCTGCACCATTAAAGCAAATAGTTTGTTCTCTTAAATCAATGTTAATCGGGCAAATAGCCGATTCTTCCACCTGGGCTCTTCCTAAATTGGTGAAAAATACGCCTAAGGCTACGCCAAAGCTGATTAATAATAAAGTAGCCATTAAAGGAGTTATTCCCTTTTTATTAGTTTTTACTGTTTCCAATGGGTTTTACCTTTATGCAGTATTTCAGTAATTCGATGCGCTGGGATAAACTTTTCAAACTGTCCGTCTAAGAATACAATGTAATCTTTTTCGATGTGATGTACTTGGTGGCCGCCTAAGATCTTTTCTCTTCTCGTAAGCTTATCAGAATATTTTATTTGGAAGAGGTGTTTTTCGGGATGGCGGTGAATAGTATGTATTATTTTCATTGCCCGGCTGACTGATCCAAGAAACATCTCTGTAATCAGGTCATTCTCTTTAAGAACAAATCCAGAGAAGATAAACATCCCCAAGCCAACGAGCAAGCTGGTCCACCATGCCTTAATATAAGGAAGGTTGGCTAAACCATCCCAAATTCCCGCCCAGAAGAAAATTATTCCCATTACACTAAATATAAACCAAAAATGTTGTTTAAGCTTGATCGTATTCATAATCGCCAGTACCTCTGTCCTTGAAAGTAAACCGCCCTTAATCGGTGCAGTGGGATAAACAATTCTTCATTTTTCAGATGATGTTTGAGGATAAGCGCGCCGTTTTCAAATTTTAAGATTCTTGCCGCTGGCACTACAATTTCTTTTTTAAGATTTTTATCATAATAAGTTATTTCAAATTTATTTTTCTGTGGATGCGACTCAATCTTTTGAATTATCCGCGAAACAGCTTTTTCTACTCCACCTAGAGGATCAAATTGATTAAAGATAAGGCTGGAAAAAGTTAGTATAGCAAAACCGATGAAGAGGAAGATGAATGGGTCTCCTAGATAGGGAATTTCATAAATGCCTTCCCAAATGCCTTTCCAGAGGAATACAGTAGCTATGGCTGAATACAATGACCATAAAAAATGCTTGTCTTGTTCTCTTAACACGGAAACGCCTCTTTAGGATTAAGAAAGAAAGAAGGAGTTAAATATCTTTCCTTCACCTAGCGTAATTCAAAAAGTGGGCGATTCTGTACATCACTCCTTCACGTGTTTTGGATATTCTAGGGTTTCAATAATAGAAATATTTGATGCTTTTACTATACAACAATTAATCAAATTAACAAAATATAAATAACTTGTGATGATCCCTTGCTTGCATGAATCATAAAGGCATTACTAAAATGATGGTTTCTATCTTAATTCTAGTTCTTATTTTAGCTACCGGCTTATTTCTGTACTTCTTTTTCTTTGGCCCTCCGGTGGAAGAGGCCGAATGCGGCTTGGGAATCAACTGGAAGATTCTATCTGTAGCCGGGCAGGAAGATTTCTGCTATAATCAGCAAAAGCAGGAGCTTCGTTTCACGGTGGAGAATGGCGTTACTGCGCCGTTAATCGGTGTGTATGTAAAAATTGGCGATAAAGACGATTATTTAGAAAATATCATTGAGCCGGCCGGGGTGTTTATTGGCAAAGCGCCCTTTAAGGGCCAAATCTCCCTGATAAAATTATTTCCGGTGATAGATTTTGAAGGAGAGGCTGTCGCTTGCCTTGATGAGGTTATTGAACGGACAAATTTAAGGAATTGCAGTTAAGGATTCTTCTGAATCAGTATCTAAGGATTTAGTTGGATTCCACCCAAAACTTAATAAATTCTCTTTTAAACTAAGGTTTTAATTGCCCCAGTAGCTCAGTGGTACCTCGTATAATAAAATAGTTGTGCGAAGCGCAAAAGAGCGCTTGACTTGTACTATCCGTCATGTCTGCAAAAAGCGAATGGCATGTAAGATATCAGGAGGTCGGGAGTTCAAAAATAAGGGCAGTCTGCCCTTATCAACCCTCAATAAGGTATTGAAAATCTCCCCTGGGGCTTTTTTTATTTTTAAAATTCTTAAGAAACAATTATTAAGAAACAATTAAATAGTTCTTTCTTAAAGTTATTTTCATGGCTCGAGCCGTTAACCTATTGGCGCAAATAATCTACTTAGCTAAGAAAGCCCAGCTGCAACTAAAAAATGGCAAAACGGCTTCGGCTAAACGGCTAATTAAAAAGATAACCAGATTTGAAGAGAAAGAATTAGCTGCCATCAAAGAAGAAAGCGGTTCAGAAGCGCTGTTCCGCCAGTGTGGGATAATTTATTATCAAGCGAAAAAACTGCTTAATGATTTTTATAATTTTGATACCAACCAGGCATTGGATTTACTAGATCAAATAATTGCCTTAGAACAAGTTCAGGTTACGGAAATGGTCAAGGCTAATGCCTCTATGCCTAAAGAAATACTTAAACAAATTGATCCCTATATCAGAAAATTAGTCCATGAGATCAATCGATTAAGTTTTGTTAAAAAAACGCTCTTTTCCTGTTCCAGTCATTTTCCGACATTAGAGCACGGGGCGAGTCTTGCAGCTTATCTCATCATCGAATATAGCTGGGATAGTCCGACAGAAAGCAATATCCTGCCTTTTCATAATGCTTTAGCCAAAGTGGCCGGGGCGGTTTCTTTTAAAAGAACTCTTATAAAGCCTTTTACTAACCCCCTAGAATTAACAGGAAATGAATCGCGTATTGATTTGCAGGATAGTGTTGGTTATTATATATTGCGTAGAAGAGAACTAGAAGAAGAATTAAATCAGATGAATTTTGCCACTTTTGAAGATATAATCTCAGTTATAAGGCCAATTAAGAAACAGGTGATAAAGCGCTGGAATTTAATGTCTGGGATCGTTAAAAAATATCAAGATATTCAATCGTTAACCTATCAACAAAGAAAGAGATCTATTAAAAAAAGAGATTTATTGTTGCATGTTCAGTCACGTGAATCAGATTAGTTTACTCTTTTACATGGCTGGGCCAGGCATAAGATTTGAAGAATTCGCCGGCTTCTTCATGGGGCAGATATCTTCTTAATTTGAACCATTGTTTAATAAAATTGTTGAATGTGTAAATTTCCTGATACAATTCCTTCTGCCGCCGGTCGAGCTGCCTTTTGTAAACTTTAGTGCTAAAAAAATTTTTGAATTCTTTTAAAATTCCTGACGAAAATTCTGCTTCATAAGCTTTGTCAATAAAAGAAGAAATTTCCAGGTTAATTTCCCCTTTCTGGACTTTGATTTTGGCTCCGTCTTTAATGACTTCCGTATCTATAATGCCAATAGCATGAAAATCTAAATCCAGGTAATAGTTAACTTTGCGCCCCTTTCCTTCAGCTTTGGCGGTTCCTTCCGCCGGCTTAAACAGCCGCCACCAGAAAAAGATTTCTTTAGCCCCCCCAGCTCGGGTGATTTCGCCATAATAAGACTCCACGTGGTCAATTTCATCTTCTTCGTCTTTCCAGCCGTGGTCTACGCACCATTCCCGCAAAGCCAGATAAAATTCTTTAATGTCAAAAATATCTTTATACTTCATTCTCATAACCGGCAGGGGTATTCTTCTGCTCTGGGGAATGGGCTTTTTGGGCATGAAGATTATGAGAGATGCAAAATATATAAATGTTGTTGCGAGGCTAGTTCATTCTATTGTTCCTAAACTACTAGACAACCCGAAACTAGTTCATTTCAGTTTAGAGAACAGTGTAAATAAAAAAATGAATTATTCAAAATTCTCTTTAAAATCTAATTTTCTTTCTTAATCCTAAATAGAATAACCAGGCTATTCCTAAAGCTGTGTCCCATAAAATATGTTTAAGAAAATGAATCGTTTGCTGGTAGGAGCTGTTAAACATGGAAGGCAGGGCATGGTCAATTAGGCTTAGCCCTTTATAAGAAAAAATAATCGGGCTGGGCCACAATAAGGCCACTCCGCGGTGCGACTGCATATCCATCAGAAAGTGAGTCGTAATCCCTATGCTTAAGGCTAGAGCACAATACTGGCTTTTTTTATCTTTCATTAGCCAGAGCAGGCCGTAAACAAACAAGGGAAAGATAACCGCGAAAGTCAGGCTGTGGGTGATCATGCGATGAATATCTGTTTTAAAAGTCCAGTCAATTAAAAAATCTAAATCGGGAATAATCGTTCCGGCCAGAAGAAACAGCCAGGTATAAGTGGAAAGCTTTTTTCTGGAAATGAATTCAAAACATTTTCCAGTAATCCAGCCAACAATCAAATGAGTGAATAAAAAGGACATAACTGGCTCTGGCGAGTGTATAATTTAAATAGGTAATGGAATAGTTTTTAATTTGATTTAGTTTTTGGTTCTAGGATTAATAGTAGGAGTATTTTTATTCCTCTGGTGAGGTAACGTAGTTTTAAATAGTTGAATTAATTTGATAACCCGAGAGATAGTGTTAATTTGATGAAAAATAAACTTGTTTTTGGTGGTTTAATCATTAAAGAAGTTTGACAAAGAGGAATTATGACTATATGCAGTTAAGAATAAATGGGTACATGGAAAGATTTATTAACACATGTTAATTTTTATTGACATATGTTAAAAATAATTAACAACCTGAAGCCCTTTTTTGAAGACTGCTATAGATTGATTAATGTGCGGGAATATTCCAGGCTTAGAAAAATCAGCCCTCCGACAGCGTCAAAAATATTGAAAGAGTATTGTAAGCTGGGCTTTTTAGAGCAGGAAAAAGACCGCAATTATCACTTTTTTAAAGCTAATATTTCCAGCAGGGATTTCATAGACCTGTCGAGAATTTACTGGAGAAAAAAACTGGAGAGCCTCCAAACAGAGCTGCAGAAAAAATTAATGAGCCCTTCAGCCGCGCTTTTTGGATCCTTATCCAAAGCTGAAGCCAAAATCAATTCTGATATGGATATCGCCATCTTTTCGGTTGAAAGAAAGGAAATTAACTTAAAGCCTTACGAAGAGAAACTGAACAGAAAAATCTCTTTATACTGGTTTAAGTCCATTGAATCAGGCGATAATCATTTTTTAATGAATAATATTATTAATGGATATGTATTATTTGGAACTCTGAGGCTGAAATAATGGACTGGAACAGCTGTTTGAGAAAAAAAGAAAGCAAACCCATTAAGCCGGATCTCGAAATGGCTAAAGCGTTGCGGGAGACCAGCAAAAATAAAATCATTTCTTCCCGAGAATTGAGGTTGCGGCCGGAGACTGCCGCGGCTAAAATATCGTTAAGTTACGATGCCGTGAGAGAAATTTTAGAAGCCCTGGCCTTAAGCATCGGATTTAAAATTTATAATCCTGCTTGTTATACGCCGTTTCTTAAAGAAATTCTTAATGAGCTAAATTTAGCTGAAGATTTTGATCAGCTTAGGAAAATCAGAAACGATATTAATTATTATGGAAAAATTATTTCCTTATCCGAAGCGCAATATGTTTTGGAACAGTTAGACGCATTGCTGGAAAAACTAAACCGTAAAATCAAAAAC
>JAGVYX010000063.1 GCA_018303045.1 Candidatus Woesearchaeota archaeon | reverse complement strand
CCATACTCTTTGTACGAGGCCACAATTTTACTCACAGCCATTCTGCTTATATTCTGTGATAAGCAGATTTTCTTCGTTGAAGTACCATTCAGCTTTTGCGTAATAATCCAGACCCGTTTTTTGTAATTTAGTTTGTACATTAAGACCACCAAGCGGTCTTAGATATTAATGTAAACTAAAAACGTGATAGCACAGATACTGACAAAACCAAAAGATTTATAAATAATTAGCGATATTACTATTTAAGTCTTACTTATGGAAGTGATGATTCTAGTGGGTGTTGGAGCTTAAATTATATCATGATGCGCAAATTGATTAAGGAATGCCCTGAATGCTCCAGTCAGAATATTTTTAGAAATGTGGAAAAAGGGGAGACCATCTGCCGCGAATGCGGTTTTGTAATTGAAGACCGCATGGTGGATTTTTCACAGGAATGGCGGGATTTCGAAGATGATGAAGGCGGCAGCAAGCGGAGAACAGGCGCGCCGTCTTCCCAGACTCAGTTTGATCAGGGATTGGGAACTGAAGTAGGCACAACGTCGGACTTTTATAAGCTTAGTTCTGAGAAAGAGCGGGACAAATTTTTCCGGTTAAGAAAATGGAATATCCGGATCAGCACGGCTATTGAAAGAAATCTTAAGGTAGCTTTAGCGGAATTAAAGAGAGTTTCTTCATTTTTGCGCCTGCCGCGTTCTGTTGAGGAAGAAGCCGCGCGAATTTACCGGCTGGCAGTGCAAAAAGGTTTAGTACGGGGCCGTTCCATGGAATCGGTTATTGCCGGTGCTTTATATGCCGCCTGCCGCAGGCATGAAGTTCCCCGAACACTGGATGAGATGGGCGAAGCTTCGGGCATTGAGAAAAAAGAGATCGGCAGGACTTACCGTTTTGTGACCAGAGAACTGGAAATTAGCATCAGGCCCAGCAATCCAGCAGATTATATTCCTCGGTTTGCCTCCGCTTTGAAGTTAAGCGCGGAAACGCAGTCCAAATCCGTGGAAATTCTGGAAATGGCGCGGGATATTGAGTTAACCTCTGGTCGCGGGCCAACGGGCATAGCGGCGGCAGCTTTGTATGTAGCCTCATTAATTCATGGCGAAAAAAGAACCCAGCGGGAGGTAGCTGATGTTGCCGGAGTTACCGAAGTTACCATCAGAAATCGTTACAAGGAATTGATTAAAAAATTAAAATTGACCAAAGAAGTGGAAAAAAGCAAGAAGAGATAGTTTGCCATGGATAGTTATTTTTCTAAATTTAGCTTTAAGAGCGGTTCTAAAACCTATGTTCTGGCGCGTTCAGCGGGAGAATCATTGCAGTATTTTTTTGATTCCGGCCCTGGCCGGGTAACGGTAGCCATAGTTGCTTCAGCTAGTCTGGTGTTAGCCTTCAAGCCGGATATAGAACGTGAAGAAACAGTTAATTGTCGCGCGTCTTATTCTGAACTTCAGTGCTCGTCTTCAAGCTGCGAGGTTAAGAACTACCTGAATCAGCCGGTCAGCCCAAGCGGCCTGGAAAAATTATTAACTGGTTTTCATCAGAAAAAAATTAAAGATTTAAAAATAATTTGCGAATAAGTTAAGAAGATGAGCAGTCTGGCGCTAGGAGATATTGTTTATTTAGATTTGAATTCTGTTGACCTCTTTGGCTGGGAGCGGAAAAAATCAGACTTAGTAATTGATTCTATTGTCCGGGGCATTGAAGCTGGCGATGAATTTCCAGCGGTTCCTGTAATGGTAATTAGTGAAGGAAAAGCAGCTGTTAATGAAGGAGAAACAACCATTAACGAAGGAAAATACCTCCTTGACAAATTTCCGGCCAGGTCAGTAATTGTTAAGGGGAAATATCAGCTGGATAGCATTATATTAAAATATCATCCCTCCATTTCCGGCCCCTGGGATGGAGGTCATCGCCGGGCTTTAGGCCATTATATTGCCAATAAGCCGTTAAAATGCCGGATTACCTGTATTGGCGCTGAGCAAACGGAATGGATTAATATTAGAGAAATGGTTCTTATGGATGATCGAGAATTTGCCAGATGGTGTTTTGGAAGCAGTTATCAGCAATTAAAGGAACGAGATAGAAGATACCGATAAATATAACTCCGGAAATCAAAGTCCAGCTGAGCCAATTGCCGTATCGGTTTCTGCTAAAGAAGAAATAAAATTAGCCATTGAAGGGATTGTTAATCGTCGCTGAATTTTGATTCAACTAAAGTATTGATGGCCCAACTTTTGATTCAACTAAGGTGTTGACGGTCAAACATTTCCTGAAAAAGATCGCTTACTGGAAATGGTCCGCGAGAGAATCTAATTCTAACCTTCCTTTCTTTAATAAATTATACGCAAAATTAAACATTTTTTTTCTAGTGTTGTCAGCGTTTTCTTTCGAACCAAAAAAAGTATCTGGATAAAAAGCCGGATTAATTACCACCATTGACCGCAGAGCGAAAAATAACGGCGCTAAGCACAATATTTCCTGATCTTTAGTTTTCTCCAAATAATTGTTCCAAAATAATTCCAGCCCTTCCTTAGCCGCTCCGGCCAATAAACCGCGCTCTTTTACCGAATAAAAAATAAAATTAATGCTAAAGGCGGTTAAATCATCGGCGGCTTCGCCATACGTCTGTCCTGACCGGTCTAATAATGCAAATGTCCCATCTTCTTTGTACCAGATATTTCCTGGGTGAAAATCTCCATGCACGTGGCATAACCTCTCTGAACTAAACCGGTGCTTGGTCCAAAAGTTTACTGCTTCTTGAATTATCTTTTGCAATTCCTCTTCGGAAACCCAATTCAAATCTTTAGGATACAGGTCAATAATTGACATAATGGAGGTATTGCCGCCAACTGCGCTGCGCAGGGTTCTTTTGTATAAGGAATCTTTATTTTCTGCAGCTTTCTCCTGATGCAGCCCTGCTAAAAAATGGGATAATTCCAATATTTTTTTTCGGTCTGGTTCTGACAAATTTTCCTTAGCAGCTAGGAGGGCAAAATCTTTAAACAAATCTTTTCCTTGGGCTTCATCCATTAAGAGAAAGAATTCTTTAGCTTTTCCCAGGGAAATTATGGAACCATTTTCAGAAATTCCGCCCACATCCAGAGAATTAACATGGCGGGGGATCTTATGATAATGCGAATGCGCTAGCAGCAATGATCCGGCGCGGTCGGAAAAATGATCCATTCCTAAATTGGAGGTAAATAAGGTTTTCAGAATTTTAATATGCGGTTTTCCATTGATTTTGAAATTTACTGCATAACCGGTTCCGACACAGCCAGAGCCTAATTTATTAATCTTAACTTCAGTGATGGCGCCATTAAAAACTGAACTAAGATAATCTTTTAGCTTCGATTCGTTAATCTGTTCCACCTCCAGCCGGAGCGGCGTAATCTATATAAAGTTTTATCCTTTTCAGTGTAAATATGCCCCATCCAGGTGATAAAGTCAAGCTTCTTACTAAACAGGAAACTGTAGAAGGAATACTAATGCCTTCGCCTAAGAAAGATATAGTTATGTTAAAATTAGCCACCGGGTACAATGTAGGTTTTCCCAGCAAAGAAGTTAAAAAAATAGAGTTAGTGGAAAAAAGTAAGCTTTTGCCAGTTTCATTAAAACAAGTTAAACCTAGGAAAAACCTCCCTGCCATCGCCATTCTTCATACCGGTGGCACTATTGCTTCCAAGGTTGATTATCAAACCGGCGGCGTCTCAGCCAGTTTTAAGGCAGAAGATTTACTGAAGATGTTTCCGGAAATCGAGCAAATCGCCAACATCCATACTGCGCATGTAGCCAATATGATGTCAGAAGACCTGCGCTTTTCCCATTACCAAATAATTGCCGCAGCCATTGAAACAGAAATTGCCAATAAAGTTGATGGAATTATCATCGGCCACGGCACGGATACTCTAGCCCAGACTTCAACGGCCTTAGCTTTCATGCTGGAGAACTTGCCGATTCCGGTTATCTTAGTGGGCGCGCAGCGTTCCACTGACCGAGGGAGCAGCGACGCCGGCGTGAATTTGATCTGCGCGGCTGAATTTATTGCCAAAACTGATTTTACGGGGGTAGCCATTTGCATGCATGGTTCTTCCAGTGATACTTTCTGCAATATTTATCCTCCCACTAAAACCAGAAAATTTCATACTTCCCGCCGCGATGCCTTTCAGGCTGTCAATGATGACCTGATTGCCACGGTTGATTATAATACCAGGCATATTCATTTCCATCAGGCTTACACTAAAAAAAGCCATGTTTCAGGAGTCTTGCAGCTAAAAGATAATTTTGAAGATAAAGTTGCCGTGGTGCGAGTATATCCTAATATGTTTCCGGTGCTGATTGATGCGCTGACTAAGGAACATTACAAAGGATTGGTTCTGGAAGGCACAGGAATTGGACACGCCCCGACCAATATTGCCGAAAATTTTTCCAATTATGAAGCTCTGCAAAAATTTATTAATAACGGGGGAATAGTAGTTTTGACTTCCCAGTGTATCTTTGGCCGGGTAAATTTGGATGTTTATGCCAATGGGCGGCGGTTAAAAGAAATTGGGGTCATTTCCGGTTCAGATATGCTAACTGAAACAGCTTACTTGAAATTAGCCTGGCTGCTGGGAAATTATCCTAAAGAAAAAGTCGAAGAGCTGCTGCCGCTAAACCTTAAAGGAGAAATTAAGGAACGGCTGGCTTTCACTGAGGAAATTTTAAAAAAATGATTTTCTCTCTATTGAGGTGTTGGGCATGAAAAAGATACTGAATATGAGAATAAGGTTATTGGTTTTAATGCTGATGGGTTTATTTGCGGCATCTTGCGCCGCTCCAATGCCGGCTAATAAAGCTTGTCAAACGGATTTAGACTGCGTTCCAGCCCAATGCTGCCATGCTGCTGATGCTGTTAACTTGGAGAATGCTCCAGATTGCCGCAGCACTATTTGCACTATGGAATGCGCTCCCAATACTCTGGACTGCGGGCAGGGCAGTGTGGCCTGTGTTGATGGGACCTGCCGAGCCAGTTTTAATTAGATAAATTAATGAGGTAAACCTACCAATTTTTATAGTTATTTTATTTCTTAAACCTGTGCTGAAGACAGTTATCCGGGACTTTGTTTTTGGAATGGAAGACGGCTTAGTTTCCAATCTGGGTTTAGTTCTGGGGGTGCATATCGGCGGCGGCGGACCTTATGCGGTAATCTTAGCCGGAATGGCCAAGCGGGAAGTGTATGAGCAGGAAATTGCCGCCACTAAAAGACAGTTGAAACAATCTCCCCCAAAGGCTTTGCGGGAAATGCATTCTTTGTTAAAAAAAGAGGGTTTTGACGATGACGAAATCAAAGCGATAGTGCATCATTTTGAGAAGCATAACCCCTCTACTTTTGCGATAAATTATATTCAAAAAAAATTAGGGTTGTCGGAAGAAAGATTTGATTTGCCGCTGCGAAATGCGTTTACCATGTTTTTTTCTTTTCTGGTAGGCTCTTTTTTTCCGATAATTCCTTTTCTGCTTTTGAAGGACAACCTGGCGGCTGCCACAGCTTCAGCCTTAACTATTGGCATGCTCTTTTTAGTAGGCTGGGCTAAAGCTAAATATACCCATTTAGGCTGGATGAAGTCAGGTTTGGAAATCGCGTTAATTGGCTTAGGCGCGGCTGTTTTGGGATACGTTGTAGGATGGCTGATTAGAATTATATTCTGATGATCTATAGCAACTGGCATTAATTTTTGAACAATAAATAGCTGCTACTATATCCAAAAGACATAATATACAAAAAACATAATATACAAAAAACATAACTAATTGTATGAAAATGTATGTCTTTTGGTATAGCTTTAGTATATTGATGTGTTAGTTTTGAACCAGTATCAACGAAGAAAAACAGTATCAACAATGATATGTTGTTCCATAATTATGTTGTCGCTGTACTAGAATTTGTTTTAAGGCATATACTGTATAATTTCTTTAATCAAATTTTATATAGTTTATTCTCTCTAAGCTGGTTAAATGCTGGATGCCTATATTATTGACTGGATTAAGAAAGAGCAGGAAAAGCGCCGGGAGAAAGAGGATGCCCATCGTCCGCGCATCTGGCAGGAAGTCCCTCTGCCTTCAAGGAAGGATTACCGTTCTGAAGTTAATGAGGATGGAGAGGATTCAGACAGTCCAGATAATCCAGACAATTCCCATAGTCTGGACTACAAAATAGAAATTTCTTTGGTTAGGAGTTATTTTAGATAAAACCTTTAAGTTTTTTAAGAAGCCTTTAGTTTTGCGGCAGCCTCTCAGTTTAGATAACCTTTTTAATTTCCATCCTTATTCTTTCTTTAATGAAGCCATTGCCCCAATCCTTTTTTGCCCGGGATACTGTAGTTGTAGCTCAGGACCTTATCGGAAAAATCATCGAAATAAAGGGAATCAAATCCCGAATCGTGGAAACGGAAGCCTACTGCCGCGATGAAGCCTCGCATGCGCATAAAAAAACGGAGCGAAGCCAAATCATGTTTGACACTTATAGCTATGTTTATGTCTATTTGATTTATGGCATGTATCACTGCCTGAATTTTACTGCCAATAAGAAAGATGCCGGCGCAGTTCTGATCAGGGCAGTTGAGCCGTTAGATAACTTTGAGAAATTAAAATTAAATCGGAACACCGATAAAATAACTAGTTTATGTTCCGGCCCTGGAAAATTATGCCAGGCTTTAGGAATTGATAAAAAATATAATGGGTTAAAATTAGGGGAGGAAATTAAAATTTTTGACGACGGTTTTACTGCTAAAATTGGTTCCAGTTCCCGCATTGGCATTGTTAAAGCTAAAGAACTGCCTTGGAGATTTTTTGCGGAAGGAAGTGAATTTGTTAGCAAAAGCTAATTGTAATGAAAGACGCAAGTATTGCATAATGATAATACATCTTTCAAGCATTAGTTGCAGAAGAAATGATATGCAAAATTGTTGTCTGCAACTATTGATTCATTAATCTTTTAAGTTAACTTCCCGTTCTTTGCTTTATGCGGGGGTGGCAGAGTGGCCAAATGCGCTAGCTTGAGGGGCTAGTTCCTTAGTGGATGCGCGAGTTCGAATCTCGTCCCCCGCATTTTAATAAGTTGAGGGTTGATAAGGGCAGGCTGCCCTTATGCGCGGTGCATTCGCGAGTTCGAATCTCGTCC
>JAGVYX010000051.1 GCA_018303045.1 Candidatus Woesearchaeota archaeon | reverse complement strand
GGATTACCACTCTGGCTATAATAACAGCGGCCGAGTATATGTTTTGGCTGGCACATGGAAAGCATAAAATGAAAGATGTTCAATCTGAACCAGGAAATGACTTGTTATTATGGCGATAATTGCGGGAAATGTAAAGCCTGTTTAAAAAGAACCCTGGCATTAATAGCTGCTGGCTGGAATCCGGACCCTGATTTAAAGCTCAACCCAATGAAAGACGACCAAAAATTTCTTGAAAAAGACATTCTGCCAAGATTAAGCGCCTTTGATAAAAAAAGACAATTAGAAACTTTATTAGCAATAAGAAATTCCTGGAATGATGTTTCTATGGAAGTAAGAACAGTTTATACTAAATTATACAAAAAGAAAGAATTAGATGACTATGCCTTTTCATTAAAAACAGTTGATATTAAAATCGAAAATGAGGAATAAGCTACTTTTATTTGGGGGCGTATCAGCAGCAGGGAAGACAGCTATTTGTAATTCCTTAGAAGAACACTATGGAATAGAAAATAGGATAGTGTAATCCTTTGACTGATAAAAACTATTTATTTAAGATTATAACTAACTAAGGAATCAGTCAGATATTAACACTGCCGAAAATAGAAGAGTGCACAATTATGTTTTAGAAATTTCTAAAGGACATCCTCTAGATGAAATTGTCGCTAATTGGGATTCTTTTTTGCCTGACGCCTTTGATAAATTAATTGCAGACACTAAAGCAGCAGGCGCCTTAACTTGCGATGTTCATTTTGCGGTGCAGCCAGAAATAGATACTGCCTATGCTTTGAATCATGATTATGTTGAAGATATAAATATGCCGTACGTTAAAGGCATCGGTGATTCTGCGCTAAAATTAAAAACATTTTCAGAGATTGATTTTTATATGTTTTTAATAAGCCCGCCAAAAGATACTATACTTCGCAGAAGGAAAAATATGGCAAAAAAGCCAAGAAGTCTATGTACCGACAGCATAAAAAAAGAGATGGAATTTGAGACACGCTACTTTCATGAAGCAGCACATGCTCTTAAACACACAACCCCTATAGTTAATTTAATTAGAAATAAACAAGGACATCTTGAAAGTACTGTGAAAAAAATTGCTAAACTATGCAACATAGGAGATGGAGTTAGGTGACAAAAATAGTGCTAGTGAGGCATTGTAAAACAGTGGATAATGTTAAAGGCCTTATGCAAGGTTATCATAACGATTCTGAATTAAGCGAAACTGGTCTTCAGCAAGCCCAGAAGTTAGCAAATAGATTACGCCAAGAAAGCATTTCCGCAATCTATTGTAGCGATCTGGGTAGAACTTTTAAAACTGCGCAGATCATATCAGCCCAGCATGATTTGGAACCTATTCCTGTGCGAGATTTTAGAGAATGCGATATTGGCGAATGGAATAATTTGCCTGTTAAGGAAGCTATTAAAAATTGGATGAAGTATTATGAAGAAGAAAAACAGAAGGGCAGGCCAAGGGAAGAGATTAGGCCTCCAAATGGCGAAAACAGTTTTGACCATCAAAAAAGAGTCATGGGCGCTATGAGAAGAATTATTGCAAACCACTCACGGCAAACAATTGTTATTGTCGGACATGCCGGAACTAATAAAGTGATAATTGGCAGTTTAAATAATGCCGATCCTGATGATTTTTACAAAATTGAACAAACAAATGGCTGCATAAACATAATTGATACTGATGAGAATAAAATACTGGTTGTTAACGATGTAGCATACTTTAAAAATGAAACAGATTGAATTCAAAAGCTTAGACGGACTTGATATTTACGGTCATTTGGCTATTCCTAAATCTGACACTCCGCTGCCAGCAATATTAATGATCTCTGGTGGGATACATGGGGGGATTTATCTCCCTGATGGTCAATACGATCCTCTCCATATTGCAATTACGAGGTATCTTAATGATGCTGGTTTCGCAACAATCATTGTAGATAAAAGAGGAAGCAATGGTTATGGTGATGAATATAAAGCACATTTAGATCTAAATGGAAAAGAAGTAGATGATATTATTGCAGGAGCAAAATACTTAAAAAGTCTGGATTTTATTTGCAGCAACCAGATTGCTATTCATGGCACCAGTAGAGGAGCTACAACTGCTGCTTTAGCATTAACAAGAACAGATTATTTTAAAACTGCAATTCTCGCTTCTGGTTTTTTTGACATATATAAAGAATACAAGTATGAAGAACAGCATCGTTCTAATATTTGGCCAACAAGACAAGCTATCCAAGGAAGGAATATTGAAGAAATACCTTATTTTGAACGGTCGCCAATAAATCATGTCGGAAAGATTAAGACCCCGATACTTCTCGTTCATGGATTAGATGATGACATTGTATTGCCAGAATTTTCTGAAGAATATTATCATGCATTGAAGGTAAATGGAAACGATGTAGAACGCATAACATACGCGCAGTTTGCGCATCTTAAAGAATATAATTACCCCTCACACCCAATTGGACAAAAATATTGGAATGATTGCCTGACTTACCTTAGGCGGAAATTATAGTAAAGAACATAAATAATTATACCCCTCTAAATTAACTATATAATGTATTGTTATATAACCTGAGCGTTAGCGAAAGCGCAGCGGGGTGCGAACCGCAGTGAGCAAGTTTTCTGTCGTTGTATCATAGAGATTGACGCTGGAGTATTTCGTTTTTTAACGTTGTCAGTGGGGGCTAACTTATGTTTTCAGTAAGAAAAGGAACAAGTTTCTTTTCTGCTCGCCGTAGATTTTCTTGTAATGTTTGTCTTTTCACTTTAGCAATTTTAGCAAGTCCCTCTAAGTCTATTTTTCTGGGGTAATCATAATAGTTATGTTTTACTGCCAATTCAATTGCTTCTTTTTGTTTTGTGGCTAACTTTGGATAAATGGAAGGTAAAAATATATCTGAAATTTTGGTTTTTTTGATACTTCTAAGATCAACTTTGAAGACAGAAACCTCAAGAATTTTCATTAATGGTTTTTTATCCCAACAGGCTAACTCCCAATATTCAAATCCATCAGGCTTAACTATAATTGGTTTTGGTTGTATGAATTGAGGATCAAAAGGGAGAGTGTAATATTCTTTTTCTGGCAGCTCTTCATTGAGGGTAAAAATGTAATTTCCGGTTTGCTCAACTTTCTTGATTGTTTTCCTCTTTTTCAATTCTCTAAGAAACTTCTTCTTGTTTTCTTCAGTCCCCTGCAAAATGTGAAGTTCTGTATAGTAAAAGAATTTCTTTGTTTTCCAAGAATTTAGCAAATAGACAAAATCAGTTACTTCATGTTTTACGCAGAGCGGGGTAAGTAAACAGTTGCTGTGCTTGATTTTGTATTTGGCTGACCACATTTTAGATAAAGAAGACACGTTTCTTTAAATATTTTGCTATTATTCCTGCGTATGCAGGGTAAAATTAGATATACCTGTTGCTAAACCACTATTAAGTAGAAAATGAAAACTGAAAAACCAAGCTTAATGGAAATTGTGAAAGAAACAGGAATGGAGATGGGTTTACCTAAACTAGCGAGAGGTATATCTTGTGGTGCGGGACATGTTTTTGATAGTTTATCTTTTTGGTATATACTCCCTACAATGAAGAGGAGACTATGGGATGAAAAAGGAGAAAGTGAAGAGGTGAGGGAATTGAATTATAATATACTGGAAGGAATTGTAAAAGGTGCTATGTTAGGGCCGTTAACTTTAGTTCCTACCCTCAATTTAGGATTACATGAAGATTGGAAGTACTATATGATTCCCGTTGCAACAAATGTATTAAGCTGGGTATATGAAAGTTATAGAAGAGTGAGAAATAAATAGTTTTTACAACAATTTCTTCATCTCAAACACGAATTCTTTAGCCCGTTCCAAAGAAGTAACCGCTTTTCCTAGTTTTGCCTGCTCATCCATTTGGTATTGAAATTTTGATCGTTTCTCACGTTCTTCATCAAGAGATTTCAATAAAACATCTGCCCGTTGGGACATTAGCTCCAAAGCAGTCTCCTGAGCATTCTCATATTCTTCGAGGAGGCTTTTCTTGAGTTTATTTCTGACAAAAACAATTATTGCGTCAGCAGTTACTTTGTGACTTACTTTCTCTCCTACTTTATACCCTAATTTTAAGAGAACGGCATTGGCAATATAATACATTGAATAGTAGGAAGGAACAATCACCCAAAGGTAAGGATGATAGTCTTTAGTTTCCAAAGCAAGAAGTTTCTTAGCTGTCTCCAGTGAAAGGTCTGCATTTTCAATATACATTGCTTTGGCAGTTTCGTTTGTTTGCTTCTTGAGTAGATTATCTTGTAGATACTGTCGCACGTTTGATTCCGCTTCTTTAATTCGTTTTTCATCAAGCATTTTTCATCCTATAATAAGCTTCAACCCCATAGAGTATTATATTACTTTCTATTGCTTCCTGGATTACATTCGATTTTTTAGAGTCTTTCATTCTGATAAATTCTTCTTCTGTAAATACCAGAGCATGAGTCTTTAAGGGGAGTAATGAGAGGATGTCTGAAATTCTATTTTCAAAGCCACTTTCATTTGAGATGAATAGAAGATCGATATCTGACACTTTTGTCTGTTTGTTTTTTGCATAAGAACCAAATAGAAGCAGGATAAAAGAACCAGTCTTTACTTTGGACATAATTTCTTTGTAGAGTTGATTAATGTTTTTGTTTTTGAGTATCTCTTCTCTTCTCTCATTTTCAGTCTCATAAACATAACTTCCAAAGTATTTTTCATTCAGCGAGCATAAAGAACTTTTTCCCACAGTTTGAACTTTAAGAGCATTCTTTTCAATAAGTCTTTGCACGGCAATGTGGGTTATTCTGTAATCAGATTTAATTTGTTGAGCGATTTCTCTAATAGTCTTTGCGTTCTTGTTTTCGATAAAGTGCTTTAAGATTTTGAGTTCAGTTTTCATTATGTACTCACATACATCATATTATGTATATAAATCTTTCCGTTAAGTTAGCCCCCACCCGTAATTTTAAAGTTAGCCGTCACGGAAGCGTCAATCATCAAGTTCTTTTAGAGGTTAGCGGTAGCGTAGTATACAGTTACAACGACAGAAAATTTCATATAACTCTAAATTAAATCTCTTTGTACGATAATAAGCGATTACCATCTTTTCAAATTCTCTGAAGGAATCATTTGATGGGCTGTATTGGGACACCCGGAAGCGCAGCCGCAGTGGTTGCCGGAGCATTAGGTTTAGGAGCAATGCTGACGAATCCCCATTGCGAAGCTAAAGACTTTGTTCAACCGCAGTCTCTAGTCCAAAAAATGGATTACCACTCTGGCTATAATAACAGCGGCCGAGTATATGTTTTGGGCGCAGTCGTCTTAACAGCAGCTTTAGCAGGTTTAGGCTACAATGCTCTTACCGGGCAAGTGGTTAGGAGAAGGGAAGAATAAGTTCGTCGTCAAACTTAAGGGCACAATCCAAAAAGTAAGTGATTTTGCAGCCGTCTGTGTCAGGTTTGTCAAGTTTTGTCGCACAAACTTGACATGACCAGACGGAGAATACCATGTTCCTATACAAAGTATAGGGTTATGGTATTCGTAGTAGGCTGCAAAATCACTCAGAAAATGAATTGTGCCAACTTAAGAGAAGTGATTTATAGTGTAGGACATGAATAGTATAGGGCCTGATTATTTGTGTCTTTTGCTATAGGCAGTTTACACCATGCAAAAAGACAGCTACGATTTTGATACAAAACGAAAGTATCATGAACAATTAGAGCAGTTCATTAGAAGATTCTATGATGCGCGTTTGCGCAAGAAAAGATTTCGTGAAGCGATCCGGGTGGCTTGTTTCCCTGGGCATGAGGGCTTAGAAGTTCTCCATGTTTACGATAAATTAGGCCTTCCACGAGAAAATATTGTCGGTCTTGAGCGCGATCCGGATATTGCCCAGCAGATTGAAGATTTAAAACTGGGAATTCAAGTTGAGAATAAAACTGACGCAGGCTTTTTTGAAGAGACTCCGGATAAGTTCGATATCGTTAACTTGGATTATCAGGGGATTGTGGCTGAAGATTCTATTTACGCAATACAACTGCTTGCTGGCCGGCCGATATTCAATGACAAGGCCATTCTGGGAACCAATTTTCTCGGAAAAAGAGAAACTGATGGGGGAAATAAGTATAAATCTTTTAGCCTTAGTCCCGAATTAGTTTATCGCCAAAGAAGGGCTTTAGAGGCTGCTTTAAGGGGATCAGGTGAACTTATTGATCTGGAAATTGAGGCAGCAAGGCTGAAGGAAAGGGCTGTTGGCCAAAAAACTATCCGTCAGTTGAGAAGTGATTCAATTACTATCGGCATAATTTATGCTCTTTTGGAAGGCAAATTAGGGATTGATGTCACTGAATTAGAGCGGGCTTTATTAGATAGCAAGGAAATAAGCCCCTCCGAGGAGATACAAGAATTTAAATTATTTTTAGAACAATTTGATTCAGGTAAAACCATCAGAGAAAAGTATGACTTAATTAAGGGGAAAAAAAGCAATAGCCTTATTAATCGTTTTATGGCGATGTTAACTGGACACATCAGAAATTTGGGATTTCAATATAAAATTCCGGCTTTATTCAAGAATCCAGAAAGTGTAGCAGGTTATGTAATGATGCCCTATTCTCATTCCTTTTATGCCGCAGAAATATCCAGGGGCCGGTACGTCAGCGATAAAGGATCGGCAATGTTCTATGACCTGATGTATGTTAAGAGATTGGATAAAGAATTCCCGCTGCAGTCAGGAAAAGTGAAGGTAGATTCTGAGAAGGGCAGTGTTAGCATTCATTTAACTGCCGGCAATGACAGAACTTTCTTTGAAATAATCGAGAATACTAAAAAATTATCCAGAATTCCTCGGCAGCTCCTATCGCCCAAAATCCAGAACTAAAGAAAAGGGCTTAGAAAAAATAACTGCTGATGAAGCTAAATTATTATTAGATTCCGGCTGCACTCCCGAAGAGATTACTGAATGTTACAGCGGTTTAAATCTAGATGATTTAGTTGAACTGCAAACTCCAGCTAAATCCAGAGTAACTAATAAAGAAGAAGCTTATGCGGCCATTGGCCAGTTGAGAGAAGGCAATGACAATGTAACAGTTAATCTACTGAAAGAAGCGTATGATATCAGTCCAGATCTCTCCGATACCTCTCTAAAAGCTTACCTTGCTGTTGATACAACTAACCGAAGGAAGAATGGCGAACCAAGAAAGCAAAAACCTAAACTTAATAGCCAAGCTGTCATTGATGATTTAGCTGTCTTGCCAGAAGAAACAGTTATGGAAAAACACAGTCTAACTACCGGGCAGTTAAGAGCCATCAAGGCTCATCAGACCATGGGCAGATACGAAGAACCGCTGGAGAGAATTCAATATCTTGGCGCAACCATTGAAGGCCGAGGCAATGTTCTGGGAACGATTCAACGGTTAGAAAAAAGATATGGCAGTTTAGATAATATTCCTTCCGACCAGTTAGAGCATCATAACATCAGGAAGCACTAATTTCTATTTTAATCCCCATTTTTTTTAAATCGTTAAAAAAATAATCGGTTTCCACAATCTGCCCCATCATTTGCAGTCCTTTCTTCTTTATTTTCTGGTTAAGATATTGAATTATGCAGGCTGCCACCGGCGCTGCGGTAAACAAATACGGATCAGAATGGCTGGCTTTAATATTCAGGTTTCTTTCCGGCAGCTTTAAGCAGGAAAACCACGTAACTTTCAGCCGGGGAGAAAGTATTCATGCCCCAGCAGGTCAGCCGCATCCATAGCTTAGTAAGGCTGTTCTTTTTAATTTTGTGGCTAATAATTATTGATGGAAAGATAATATTATCTACAAACCAATTAAATCCGGAGACATAAATCCCGGCTTCTTTTAGCTTATACAGTTTAACCATTTCTTTAATCTCCACTAAATCCAGTGGATAGCATTTCTTAACCCCGACCTTATTCCCAAAATTAATTTTGATTACATCTTTGTATCCTGCCGATTTCCAGTTATGGCCTTTGAAAACGTGGGCCTTAAAATCTCTCACAGAATTGACTAAATCTTTGGTTGATTCCGGCTGTTCAAACCGGGAATTCATAGCCATGGCAATAACGGCTTTATCATATTGATCAAAATATTGGGCTCCTTTTCGGACAAATACGGCCGGCAGGCCGGGATGGAAACCGGCCTGAGTGATAAACAACTGGCCGGAGCGGTTAATTTCCGGCTCTAGAAGCTTCAACTCCGTAAATACTTTCTGCTCAAATTGGATATCCAGATAATCAATATTGCTTTTTAACGCTGTTTTGGCTACTAAGAGAATATCTTCCGGCGAAGTGGTGCAAACGAGGACTAAATCTATTTTTTGAAAAGCCGTTTCTAAACTGTTCTGGCCTGAAGTGTCGGCAAACTTCGCGGAAACTCTGTTTTTTTTGAATTTCCCGTTCAGCGAATCAGCCAGTTCCTGAGCTTTTTCCAATCGTCTTCCGGCAATAATAATTCTGGCGTTGGTGAATTTCAGCAATAATTCGGCAATTACTCTGCCAACTCCCCCATAGCCGCCCAGAATAAGGATGGTTTTTGTCTTCATAAGCGTACTAAAGTGGAATTAGTATAAAATGTTTTCTGGAGTAATCTTCTGGACCGGAAATTTTAGATATTTAATTCAGACAGGCATATAATCTGTT
The DNA here is from genome assembly GCA_018303045.1 of Candidatus Woesearchaeota archaeon. Lineage (GTDB taxonomy): Archaea > Nanobdellota > Nanobdellia > Woesearchaeales > GW2011-AR9 > JAGVYX01. Next base: position 2,941 of record JAGVYX010000051.1, on the reverse strand, counting down.
ACTCTTTTTTTAACTTAATTTTTTCAGAACTTCTCCAGACTCAACTGCCCCTTTCGCGTCCCTTTAGGTATTTCATGTATCTCTTCTCCCACTTGCTTCTTGACATCTTCAGCGATTTTTTTGCCAAGTAATTGAGACAAGGTAGCCAAATCAGCTTTCTTGACATCTCCTAAATCTTTAATTCCATGAGCAAACATTTTTCTGGCTCTAATTCTGCCAATATTCTTTAATTTTAACAAGGGCAGCAACTCTTCTTTCACTCCATCTTTAATTCTGATTCTTAATTTGGCCAATTCCTTGACGGCATAATGATTTGCCTGAATTTTGGGATTAACCTGAATTTTGGCTAATTCTTCGGCAGCATATAACAGCCAGTCGGCAGCTTCCAATTTAACTCGTATTTCTCCAGGGCGGATATCAAATTTCTCTAATAAAAAATCTTCAGTGTTTTCCTTGATCCAAGATTCAAAGAATAACGCTGTTTTGATCGAGTTAATAAATTCATCATATTCCGGATCGTACAGGCTGGGCTCTTTTTCTAACAATAGTTTATAGTTTCTGACTAATTCTTCCTGAATGAAATCCTGCTCTTTGGTTTTAACCCGCAATAACGGCCTCAATTCTAGCGTGTGAGAAATCATCTGCAGTAAGGAAAATTCATTCTTGTGGTCATGGAATTGCTGCAAACAATCCAATAGATGCCTGGCCGTTAAGGGGTCCAGATATAATTCAGAGATTCTTCTGCCCACTGCTGTAGCGGACATTTTTTGGGAATTATTCTCTAATCTATCAGCAGAAACAAATTCAGCATTAGTTCCATCCTGAATGGCAATAAATTCCCATTCTTTCAGCAAAGAAATCATTTTACCCATAATTTTTTCTAAAGCCGGCATATCGCCAAATTGATGAGCCCAAAACGTATTAGAAAAAAATTCTTTCATGGAATTCTCATCGGCAATAATGCCTGAAGAAATTAGCGATAGCAAGTAGGTTCTTAAAACCGGCTCTACCGCTAATTTGGAATAAATTTCTTCCGGAACTCCGCAAATATAGCGATGGAAAATTTCTTCCCGCTCGCGCTCATCTTTGGCAATAACAATGGCTTCGCCAAATTTCTCATATTCCGGCCTGCCAGCTCGTCCAGCCATCTGCAGATATTCCAGCACGGGAATCCAGTCCATGCCCCATTCGCCGGAAAATCGTTTTAGTGATTTAATAATGACACGGAAAGCGGGCATGCTTAATCCTGCCGCCAGGGTTGGTGTAGCGCAAATGATTTTTATTTTTCCTGATCTAAATTCCTGCTCAATCAAATCTTTTTGTTCCGATAGTAATCCGGCGTGATGAAAGGCAATCCCTTTTTTGATCGTCTGGGCCAACCGCTGGCATTGCCTGGTGGGGGTGGAAGCCGCCTGGAGAATTTCTTCCGCAAATTCCGGATATTGCAGAGAAGTTAATTTGGATAATTCTTCGGCAGTTTTTTCAGCGCTGGCCCGGCTGGGGGCAAAAATTAAAGCCTGCTTTCCTAATTGAATTGTCTCCAAAGCCAGTTTGTGGATGGGATCCATAAACCTTTAGAAAATAGTTGTTTTATTAATCTATTGGCGCAAATTCAGTCTTCAGTTGTTTGAAGGTGGCCATGGTGTCCTAAAAATTTAGATTAAGGATAAATTTTTGCGGACTTTATCATAATAGTTGTGATCTCCCAAATGAAATTTAATATAGGCCGAATTTTTCACTTTCACAAAAAGAATCCGATACTCAGTATTTCTGATGCTGAATGGATAACGAAAAGTAAGAAGCTCATTTATCATCCATTCTTTGTATGGTTTTTTCGCGCCAATAGAAATAGGTTCAATTTTCCTCTCAATAATATTCTTAATCCACCGGTAAATTTTTTCAGTTTTACTAGATTGGCAATTTGATCAAAATTTTTTCCAAGAAATTCCACTTTATAATCCTGGGAAATACTTACTTCTATCTTCTTTTTGAATTCTTTTGGATTAACCATGCGCTATTCCTTTGACGACATTGTGAGTTAACGTATATAAATATCTTTGCGCGGCATATTCTGTTAATCCTTTATAATAACCAGCTTGGGTATAGAAGAAGCGCTTTACATAAGATGGCTTTGCATATTTATTAATGATGCCGGATAGTTCTCGTTTAATATATTCCATTACTTCATTATAATCTTTAAAAGAATTTATTTCTTTAAGATTTGTGGAATTTATCTTTTTGGTTGAGTAATGTAGGAATGGCTTCGTTAATAACGCGCCAGTAATCAGTGAGGGTAACTTTTAATTGCTTTGCAGGAAGTATGCTTTTAGCGATACAGCTTTTAGAAACGGAGCGGTAAAACAGAGAATAAAGATCATTGAAGTCGATAGTAGTTATTTTTACTTTTTTATTCTTAAGTGTAATTTCTGTTTTGGATCTGGTAATAACAAAAACGTCAATATCTTTATACTTCTCTTTATAGAGGAAAGAGCCGGTAATAAAGCAGTATTTAGCTGGAATTTGGGCTAAAAGCTCTCCTGCTTCTTTCAGGCGTTCGCTAAGGGTTGTTTCATTGTGGGGATTGTAGATGATCATTTATTACTTAAAGTATAGATTATATATAAATTTTGCTATAAAACTAATTTATTATATAAAATAGGTAATATCTAACCTGCATTAATTTTCATGATAATTGCCAAAAGACGAAAAAAGTTATAAAGAAAGAGGTTTTTGGTGAGTTTATTGGAGGATTGAAATGGCCAATCAATTTAAGAAAGGAATGCTAATTGGAATTTTAGGAGCTGTAGAATATCTGTAATTGGAGAGAAATTATTTTAAAGTGCTTTCTTATTTTATCTTTTGATTATGAATTTTGCTTATTTGGAAACAGCCCGGGAATTAATCGGTAAATCAGATGTAGAAGCGCTGCGATCATTACAAA
>JAGVYX010000050.1 GCA_018303045.1 Candidatus Woesearchaeota archaeon | reverse complement strand
GCCATGTTGTCCCTCAAATAATCAAACCCGTACTCATTATTGGTGCCGTAAGTGATATCGGCCGCATACGCCTCTTTTCTTGAACATGACCGCAAATAATCTTCTATAACCCTGAATCCTCCGAGAGCATCTCTCTCTTTATCTTTGTTGGCTTCAGGATCATATATATATGCCGCATCGTGAATTATGCACCCGACGGATAAACCCAATAAATGATAGATTTGGCCCATCCAAACTGCGTCTCTTTTTGCCAAATAATCATTAACCGTAATCACGTGGACTCCTTTCCCTTCAAGGGCGTTTAAAAAAGCGGGTAAAGTAGCCACTAAAGTTTTGCCCTCCCCTGTCCTCATCTCGGCAATCCTTCCTTCATGCAAAACAATTCCGCCCATCAGCTGGACATCAAAGTGCCGCTGGTTAAGCGTTCTTTTAGCCGCTTCCCTGACCAGCGCAAACGCCTCCGGCAATAAATCGTCCAAAGTAGCGGAGGCCCGTCCTCCGCCGCTTTTTTCTTTTAATTCATTGGTCTTTGCTTTAAGCTGCTCTACAGAAAAACTCTCGAATTCTTTTTCAAGGCCATTTATCTTATCAACCTGCGGCTGAAGTTTCTTCACATATTTTTCGTTAGCGTCGCCGAAAATTTTGGATACAATTGACATATTTTAAAACTATTTTCCGATGTTCATTAGTATTACGCCGATAATGGCAAAAATAATCCCCAGCCACTTGACCATGGATATATTTTCGCCGAAAAATAAAAGACCGATCAATACCACGGTGAGGCTGTAAAAAACCGCGGTGAAAACACCGGCCATGCCTAAATCCCACTTGCTTATGAATATGTAAACGAAAAGCAAAATTTGAGCAAAATACAGCGCAAGCACCCCTATCATCCAGGGGTTGAAAATAGCCGACAGAAAATTACCGGATAGCCCAATCTTTTTAATTAGAGCGTCGGCGACGCCGAGAGAAATTCCGGAGACGATTATAGCTGATAATTGAATCCAATACATGCTTTTTATTTTATGATTGATTTATATAAAATTCTTCCGGAGTCTTGCCCAGCGAGAGCTTCTCTATGGGGCAAAGACCGCTTTTGTCCCGGTTTAGAATATTAGCACAAATTTGCCGAAAATAAAAATCAATTTTGTATTTTCTCAAAGCTCTTGCGGCCAACTTGCTTCCCAGCTCGCCGTAAACAATCTTTGCTTTCAAATGAATCGCGAGCAAGGCGGCTCCCCTGCCGACTATTTTATCAAAAATTACGAGGTTATCACAGGACCGGCTTTCGCGCTTATTAATAAAATCAAGGAGTCCCCTGACTCCCGATTTTTTTGAACGGAATATTATCTTCTCCTTCTGGCTGATTTCCAGCCCCCAAGAGCTATTTAGGAATTTTTTAAACTTCTCTTTTATTAAAAACAAATTTTTGCAGAAGATAAATAATAATCGGAATTAAGGCTAATTGCAATAATATTCCCGGCCAGCTCATCTGAAAAGATTTTATGGGGTTCGTCTTTAATCCCAGCCCCAAAACCATCAGCAATCTTGCCAAGCGCCCCAAAAACATAGCTCCGAAAAGAGCGGTAAAAATATTTAACTTTTTCTCTCTTAAAATGCCTGCTGAAAAGCCGTAAACGGCCAGTTCCAGCATGGTTTCGGGTAAAATAGCCATGGGCGGCAGGTGGGTAATGCCGTAGCTTAACAAGGGGCTGACTATGCCGACTACCATGCCGGCCCTCCAGCCAAAAAGCAGGCCGGCGATTATCACAAAAAAATGCATCGGCACAAATACTGGGCCGGCGATATGAAATTGATGGGCCAGCCAAGGAAAGAAAACCGCCGAAGCCGTAAAAACCGCGGAAAAAATATAATATTTTGCTTCGCTGAAAGTCAAAACCTTCGGAAGTCCCTGCCTGCCGGCAGGCAGGGCTTTTGTTTGTGTAAGCATATTCTTAAATAATATAACTTATTATTTTATAAACTAATTTAGCGGCTAAAAAATCCGGGGCGTGAAATCCCGGCATCGGATCAAGCTCAACCACATCGGCGCCGATGATTTCTTTTTTCTCGGAAATTTTCTTTATTAAATTAAGGACTTCATACCAGCCCAATCCGCCGGGTTCGGGCGTTCCCGTAGAGGGCATAATTGAGGGATCCAAGGCATCTAAATCAAATGTAAGGTAAACCTTATCTTTAAGCGAGGAAATAATTTTATCCACGGGCAATCCCGGAGCTAAAAAAACATTATCGGCTTCCGCCCCCTCCGAAACGCTTCTTATTCCCACCTGAGTTATTGACAGGCCCAAATCTTTAATCCTTTTCATAACGCAGGCATGATGATGTTTTGTTCCTTCAAATTCTTCTCTTAAGTCGGTATGGGCATCAAATTGCAAAACTGAAAAATTTGAAAACTTGTTATTGAAGGCCTGAACCGCCCCCAAAGTGACGGAATGTTCGCCGCCCAGCATCATGACAAATTTTCCGTCCCGCAATAATTTATCCGTGACATTTTTTATGCGGGCCATGGTTTCTTCCGGAGAATTTTTTGACGGCTCCAAAAACGGCAAAGTGAAGATTCCTGATTTTGAAGGATCTTTTTTCATCTCAACATCATAAAATTCAATATGCCTTGAAGCGTCAATGATCGCCTGGGGGCCGTCTTTCGTGCCCGACTTCCAATAAGTGGTGGAGCTGTAAGGAACCGGAAAAACGGCTATCCTGGATTTTTGATAGTTCTGTTCGTCCAGACCCAAAAAATTAAACGGTTCGGTTGTCGGATAGTTAAAATTTTTCACGAAAATATTATTTCTTATGCCTGTTATAAAGCTCGTCGGCCGTCCAGCTCACTGGCTTGCTCTTAATCTCTTTTTCCAGATTATAAACCAGCTTATCAAGCTTGAGATAAAGATTTTTTTGCTTTCTCGGCTTGGCTTTGTCCAAAACGTAGCTGAAAAGAATGGGCACGGCTAAGGTGGTATCGGCATAAACTACGACCGTATCTTTCAATTCATCGGGGTTGATTTTCCCCCAGGAAACCGCTTCTTGCGGCGTAGCTCCCGAAAGTCCGCCCCACTGGGGACTGTCCATGGTTACCTGAATAAAATAGTCATGCCCGCCCCTTTCAATTCCCAGACATTCCCAAAGATAAGGCTGCGTTTGCATATAGAAATTTTTGGGCGAACCTCCGCCCAAAAGAATAGCGCCGTTTTTTTTAGCCGCGTTGACGATGGCCACCGTTTCCACCACGTCCCAGTTGGGATTGATGTGCAGATCAATTGAACCTTTTCTTTCCAGCCCCTTGTGCCTTGATTTATTGAAATTGGCTAAATCCATGCCGTAAGTGCTGTCTCCCGGCGAAGAAGTGTATACCGGAATATTATATTTTGCCGCCTGCGCCAAAATAGAGACATCGGGATTGGGAGCCGTTTCCAAAAGACGCTTGCCGATATAATTATGAAATTCGGATGAGGAAATAACTCCTCGCGGCGCTTTCTTGTCCAATAAAACTTTCTGGGTCCACTTGTCTGTTTTCAATAAAGTATCGGTGGTTAAAAAAATATCATAAATTCTCACCACTCCGTGCTTATATAAAGTCGCATCGTCTATTTGCCAGGTTCCTTTATGCAAAGGAAAATTCAAAGCAAAATGAGTGTCGTGATAAAGATTGGCGCCGGTGGCAATGATAAAATCAATGAAACCTTTTTCCATCATGGAAACGAAAAGCCCGGACATGCCCGCCGGAGTCAAAGCGCCGGCAATGGTCACGCCGATAGTGGTGTCATTTTTTAAGGCCAGCATTTTTTCAGCCAAAAGGCGGCTGGCTTCGCCGAGTCTGGCTGAATTATAAGCCTGATAATAATTTTCAACCAAATCCGAAACTAAAAGGCCTTTTTTCAACTTTAAAGACGAAATTTTTTTACCGGAAAGGAAGGGATTTTTTTTCATTATTTTACGGAATAAAAACGGCGGCGGAAACTACCGAAGTCCAGCGGCCGTACTTATCGCCTCTGGCAGTTTGAGTAACATTGGTAGTGCGGACGATTTTGCTCGACAGCCTGAACGCTTGGCGCCTTGAGTCCCAAGCATCATCGGGATTAAACTTTAAGCCCAAGGTAGTTGCCAGCATTGAAGCCGCTAGATCTTCGGCATAATCGCCGGCTTTTTCGCGGGTTTCGCCAAAAGGATGGTGCTCGGAAAGATAGCCGTATTTTTTCCTGTTGGCGGGAATCGCGCAACCGACAGAAGCCGCAATTAATCTGTTGGGTTCATTGGTGGCATTGCGGGCCAAGACAACAAAAACAACCTCTCCCGGGTTTAACTGCTTCAATCCCTCCTGCCAAGTTATTTTTTTACAACCCGGCGGCAAAATACTTGAGACGGAAACCAAATTAAATGGAGCCAGTCCGGCATCTCTCAAAGCTAACTCGAAAGAAGCCAAATAATCTTTGTGAGTTCCCACTCCTGAAGTAAGAAAAAATTTTCTGGGTGTCATCTGATTAACAGCAACCTCCTTTTGGTGATTTCTTTTTTGCCATTTTATTATTAAAATATTTTTACAATTCGACTATTAATTAATAATTGCATTTCTGAAAAAAAAGTCAATGGTGAATAACTAAAATTTCCCTAAAAGCTTAATTTCTTCTTCAAGTTTAATTCCGAATTTATTTTTTACTTCTTTTTTCGCCAAATCAATCAGCCCTAAAACATCTTTTGCTTTAGCTCCGCCGAGATTGATTATGAAATTGGCATGCTGTTCGGAAATTTGGGCTCCGCCGATAGTCCTGCCTTTCAAGCCGGCTTCTTCAATTAAATCTTTGGCCCGGATCTTTTCCGGATTCTTAAAAATACTGCCGGCCGAAGGCTGCTTGGGATGATGGATATTGCGGTATTTTAAATATTCTTTTATTTTTTGGGGGTCGCTCTTTTTTGATTTAATTTTGACGGAGAGAATAATTAAATTAGGATTTTTTTTGAAGATACTGCCGCGATAGCTAAATTGGCAATCTTTATTTTTAAAAATTTTAACTTTTTGCGATTTTGCGTCAAACGTCTCCACTTCTTTGACGGAATCTTTCATTTCGCCTCCGAAGGCGCCGGCGTTGCCCCTAACGGCCCCCTCAATAGTTCCGGGAATCCCCGCCGCCCATTCCAAACCTTTTGAAATATACAAAGACAAAGGCCTTCCGGTTTTAATCACCAATCCCTCATATCCCTTATCCGATACGAGCAAATTGCTCCCGTTGCCTAAAATAAAAAATGGCAATTTTGTTTTTTTTGCAAAAAAAATCGCCCCCATTAAATCCTTCTGATTTTTGGCAAGGCAAAAATACTTAGCCGGCCCGCCGATCTTAAAGGTCGTGTATTCCGCCAGTT
>JAGVYX010000013.1 GCA_018303045.1 Candidatus Woesearchaeota archaeon | reverse complement strand
TTATACCAAAGGACATAAATTTTCGTAAAAATTTAAGCCCTTTGGTATATACAAAAGGCACAAAATTCTGTTCGGAATTTTGAGTCTTTTGGTATAAATCATCTAGCAAAAAGGGGATTGCAAGAGGAATTTTTGCTTTCGTCATAATTTAACGCAGCCGAGCCGATGGCTATCGAGCCTAGGGCGAGGAACTTTTCAATAACGCCGTTTGTTTTAAGTTTTTTCTAATTAAATAAAACCAGAAGAACCTAATTCGTGTGTTCCCTTATTTCCAAAAAGTATTTATCCAGCAACTTCTTTCTAAATAAAAAGAGGTAAATAATGAGTGTCTTAGACTTATTTGTGCAAAGCTTTATTCAGCCTGGGCAGTTGGTGATAATTTTTAAGATTATCCTTTCAACCCTCTTAGGATTTGTTATTGGCTGGAATAGAAGGTCCAGCAATGCCGGCATGAGAACTTTTTCTTTAGTTACGCTGGGAGCGACCATTTTTACGATTATTTCAGTAATCGGTTTCCCCGGCAATACGCCCTCTGCGGACCAAGCCAGAATTGTAGCCCAGATTGTCACCGGAGTCGGTTTTTTGGGAGCTGGAGTTATTTGGAAAACCAAATTTGAACTGACGGGCTTAACTACCGCTGCCTGCATGTGGACTTCGGCTGCTATCGGCGTGGCTGTAGGCGCAGGGATGTTTGCCTTGGCTGTTTCAGGAACACTGTTAATCACCATTATTTTATTGCTGAAACCAATTTTAATCAAGTACGAACAGAACTAACTTCTTAGAAGTTTGTAAAATTATTAGTCGTATAAAACCTTTAAAGTGATCCTACTTAATCTTTTTCTTTGAGGTGAGAGTAATGCATACACTCACGGATTCTGCACTGAAAGAAAAATATGAATTATTCAAAGTTCTTTATAATTTCATTATTCCGTGATTCGGGGAGGGGGAGGCAGGGGAAGTTCTCGTTCAATAGCTGCTTCATCAATCTCTACCGGCAGGAGTTTAGGAGCGGCAAAAATTAATTTATGCCTGGGCCTTTCTTCTCTTTCCACCGGAGCTTCCGGTTCCTTTCCTGATAATTGGAAACCTAGTTTTTGTTCCAAACTGTTGATTTTCTCGAGGATTTTTAGGATGATAGATTCATCGGCGTCTGTATTCTCCAGCTCTCGTTTAATGATCTGCAGCCGTTCTAGCAGATTAGCGATTAATTCTTTTCGCTGCTGGTCCTGCTGCCAGGCTTTTTTATGCTCTGCGGAGACTTTTTTAGTTAAAGCTACCTCTTCAATAATCGCCTGCCTGGCTAGAGATTCGCCTAACAGATGAGATAAGGAATCTACTTTCTTCTGCAAATCCTTATCTTCTGAAGTGGCAATTCTTTGTTTAAGCAGAGCTATCTCCTGTTTCAACAGGGCAATTTTAGCTGATTCTTTTTTTTCTTGGCCTAATAATTTTTTTTCTAATTCAAAAATGTTTTGCAATTGATGCTCTAGATGGATAATCTCTTTTCTTAAAGTCAGCTTAGGCACCTTTTTTTGGCCGGAAAGGTATTTAATTTCATTAATGCGCTTAACTATTTCTTCTTTAGAAAACCCTTTTCTCTCGCCAACGTATTCTCTGGCGGCTCTAATCAGCAATACTGTAGTGGTTAAAGAAACCATGCTGGCTAAAATAATCCTTGTCGTTTTCTTCCATTAGCTGGCGGCGGGGGAGGCGGCAATTGCAGATCATCCATACCGGTGTGAGCTGTAGGCATGGGCGCCATCCGGCTCATCATTGGCGGCTGGCCTAAGACATGCCTGACCGGCGGAGGAGCAGACAGCGGCGGCGTGGATAATTGAAGCGTAGCGGTTTTTCTGGTTACAAATTCATCTACTTTATCCGAGACAGCCACCATGCCCCGGGCAATAGTTTCATTCTGCCTGATCACGGCATCTAAACGGTCTTTAATGGTTTTGCTTAAATCTTCTTCTGTAGTTAACTCTACGGCTTTTTGGAAAATAGCCGTTAATTCATGTATTGATTCCTTTAAACTTTCTATTTCTAAAATTAATTCTTCGGCTTTCGCATCGGGCTTAGCCAGCTTTCTTTTTAAGGAATCCACATCCTCTTTTAATCCGGAGAGCAACTGATTAGGCTCATTCATAATAACCACCTGTTAATATCAGAAAGTCTAACTTTGTATATAAAGCTTATGGTGGGCTTAATTGGTCCTTTAGTAATCTGTAAAGTAATCTGTAAAACTTAAACTCGAAATAATTTTTCACTTATACTTTTTCACTTATACTTAAAGCACTAAATATTCGCACTTCATATTTCTGCTTTTATAACTTTATATAACTTCATATTTCTGCTTTTATAACTTTATATAACTTCATATTTCTGCTTTTATATATAGCTCAGGCAGAAGAAGGCACGAAAATTTAATGCCTTCGCTATAGATCGGATTTAGAAATTAAATTTACTTATCTCCAACCAACACTTTAATAAAATCCGATTCCTTACTTTAAGCTATGTTAGATGTTTTATTACTAATTGTTGCCTTAACCGCTTTATTAATTGCTTCTTATTTAGATATAAAGACCAGAGAAATTCCGGATTGGCTGAATTTTTCGTTAATTGCCGCAGCATTAGGAATTCGGAGCATTGCTGCTGCAGCCGGCGGATGGCCGATCCTGTTTTCCGGCTTAATCGGGTTAGCTGTTTGTTTTGTAATTGCTCTATCTTTATATTATTCCAACCAGTGGGGCGGGGGAGACAGCAAATTATTGATGGCTATGGGCGCGATTATCGGCGTATCCTTGCCGATTAGCAAAGAGAGTTTTACTTTAGTCTGGTTCATTATCAGCCTATTATTTTTGGGAATGATCTGGGGATTAGCGTGGATGGCCGGCGTAGCCATTAAAAAGAAACATTTATTTGCCGCGCGATTTAGGCATTCTTTGTCTTCTTATAAAATTCTCCATGGAATTTTAGCCTTGTTTACTTTAGCCACTATAGCTCTGGTGTTTTTCTATCCCTTATTTTGGCCGTTTTTGCTATTTCCTCTTCCTGTCTTTTATCTGTTTATGTTCGTCAATTCCGTGGAAAAAAGCTGTTTTTATACCAGAAAATTGCCGGAAGAATTAACAGAAGGAGACTGGCTGGCAGAAAATGTAGCAGTTGACCATAAAACCGTATTGTTCAAGAAAACTTTGACCAAGAAAGATTTATTCATACTTTCTAATTTAAAGAAAAAAAGAAAAATCAATACTGTGCTGATTAAAGAGGGCATTCCGTTTATTCCGGCATTTTTGTATTCCTATATTTTGGTTATTTTTTTTGAAAGGCATATTTTTCAACTGTTAGGGCTGATTTTTTAAAGAATTCTTTTTCATTAAAAGAGTATTGGGTTTTTTGTAGCTGAATAGCTCGGTTTTAATCTAACATTTAGAAAACTATATAAATCAAAAAGGATTGCTAATAGATTAAAAGAGGCGTAAACATGAAAAAAGGATCTCTGGATATTTCCATTCAAGCAATTATCATTGTTGTTCTGGGCATGACTTTGTTGGGATTAGGGTTAGGATTTGTGAGAAATCAATTTGATATTATTGGAAGCACCAGCACAAAAGTTCAACAGCAGGTGCAGGAACAAATTTTGGGGCAGTTAAGAACAACTGGAGATCAAACTTCATTTGCCAGGGAAGTTAATTTGAACCGGGGCAAAAGGGATCTTGTTACTTTAGGCGTGCAAAATGTAGGTTCTCGAGCTTTATATTTCAAACTGAATTTCCAATTTGATGTATCCAATAGTGATCCAGGATTGGATGGCTTTAATTTAAGATATGATCAGGGCTGTCTAACGTTATTGCCGGCTCAGGCAAATGTCTATGGAATCAGTATTAAGGCACCAAATATTCCTGGAACTTTTGCCTTAAGGGCTGATGTTCTGCAATTTACCGATGACCAATGCGCGACTCCTGATCCAGTGCAGCCAAAATATGATACCAAATTATCCTTTATAGAGGTAGGGTGATTTAAATGAATAAAAAGAAACGATTAACTCTCCAGCAGGAATTTGAGATCATGAAGCTGGTGTTAGACAAGTTTCTCTGGCTGGGATTTATTGTTATGGGCTGGGGGATGTATCAGTCCCTGTCGCAGGCTAGTTTTTTGGCAGGAATCTGGTATATGATCGCTGGAGCAATACTGTTGCTGTTATTTGTAATCATTATCGTTAAAGAGTATGAGATTGTAGCTTAAATGAAATAACGAGAAGATTGAAAAATAATTCTCCCAGTTTAAACTTTAACGCTGCCAGGATCGTCTATCGTAAGGGTCGCAGGATCCTTTAATTTCCCAAACCGGCATATTGGCGTGCATCCACAATTTTTCAGATAACATTTCCCGGTCAATGGGGCAAACTGAGCCCTGGAAATCTTCTCCGCATAAATTGATGGCGGTCTTCGGCATCCAGACTTCATACCCTTCCTGCCGGCCGAATTTTCTAACTACATACCGTTCAAACAATCGTTCCAAAGAAGCGCTGGTTCTAATTTTAATTTCATCTGAAGCTATCCCGACAATTCCCATTGGCACGCGGATGTAAGAATCAGTCATTTGTTCCATAGTAACACAATATTTATGGACGTTTCTGGTCTCGCCCATAAGCTGCCGCCGTTGTTTTTGCGCATCCTTATGAGCATAATTCAGAGCGCGGGCAGTTTGCAGAACCAGAACCAATTCTCCAACCAAGGCAGATCTATGGCTGCCGGGCCCATTAAAGTTATCTAGCCCATTTAACATTTCATGCCGCTCCGGCAAGGGTTTTTCATTCAACTCCAGTCCCAGCGTTAAGTAAGAATTATTGGCGCCCTCAACTTGATAAACTAATGCTCCCGCCAGATTTTTTACTTCATCGCGCACCCGTACGGGCTGGCTAAGGTTAGCGATTCCCTGCTCATTAGTTACTTCTACATTTACATCTAAAATCTCCGGTTTCCCCATGCAAGATAGGGTTGCAGCAGCCAGCGCTGCGGTCCACATTCCACTTTTTTTCATAAACATCTCACCTCATTAATAGATTTTAGTCCAGCGTCAATTTTATATACTTTCGTGAATTAGAATTAGTATGATGAATCCTAGAGCTACAATTGACTTATCTCTGAATATGATTGTTATAATCATCATTTCCTTAGTCATTCTTGCCGGCGGCATAGTTCTGCTAAACAATTTAATTGGCGGAGCCGAAGAGATTAAAGAGCAATTAGATCAGAGAACAGAGCAGAGATTAAATGACTTGCTGGTTGGACAGGGGCAGCAGGTGGCTTTGCCTTTCCATACAGCAGCGGTGCAACGGGGCGAGAGGCATATTTTTGGCATAGGCATTTTGAATACCGGCGAAGTGGGAACGAGTTTCAAGTTGCAGGTAGAATTTGATAAGTTGATTGATGCTCAGGGAAATGAGGCAGCCTTAACAGTTAATCCTGCCGAATGGGCGCGGTATAATTCCCAGGAATTAACTCTGTTGGAAGGCGAGAATGTTAAGGAATCCATTTTAATAAAAATCCCAAAAGATGCGCCTTCCGGGCAATATTTCTTTAAGGCAAGAGTAGTTTTGCCGTCTGGAGAAAATTATGGCAATGCGCAGAGGTTTTATGTGGCAGTGAAGTGAGAATTGGTTTTTAATGAAGGAGGACTGTTGAAGAGAATTCCTTCTTACCGCTTATTGATTGTCATTAAAATTAGAAACATTTATATAATTCCATTAAATTGGAACAATCATTCCTAAAAATTGGAAAATAGCCGGAATAAAATGTTAACCAAAAAATATACCATATTGGAACCATTTGCAAAAGAAGCGTGGAAGAAGTTTACATTTAAAGAAATTAAGAAACTCTCCTGTAATAAATCAGACAACTATGTCCATACTGTCCTAAAGCGCTTTGTGGCTTTAGAAGTTCTCCAGGAGCAAAAAATAGGCAACAATCTTGTATATTCCTTAGCGATGAATATATCGGCATTGAACACCGTTGGTTTTATAGCTGAGCACAGAGCGAATACTGCTAAGCATATCCCTCATAAAAGTATTCAAAAACTAATTAACAAACTTAAAACTGTTTTCTATATTTTTGTTGTTACAGGAAGCTATGCCAAAGCCAAGCAAAAAGAAACTTCTGATCTGGATATTGTCATTATTTGTGATAACAAACAAGAGCCTAATGCGATTCTCTCTCAAATAAAATTAGAATCGGAATTAACGATCCCGGAAGTTCACCCTTATCTATTCACGCAAGAGCAATTTTATCAAATGCTTATAACCAAAGAAGAAAATTATGGGAAAGAGATTGCTAGGAATAATTTAATAATAACTGGAGGAAAAGCTTATTATTCAATACTGCTGGAAGCGATTAACCATGGATTCAACGGCTAAAATTTATTTGCAAAGAGCGCTTAATGAAATCAGCGCGGCAAAATTGTTATTCGCGGTCTCAAATGACCTGAAGAAAAAGCAGGAATTTCAAATAGACGAAGAGACGACTTTCTTTAGCTCGGTTATTTCTCATTCCTATTATGGTATCTTTTATGGAGCAAAAGCGATTCTTCTTACTAAAGGCATTAAAACGGAGATGCCTGATGTTCATAAAAAGACGTATGAAGCATTTGAAGAGCATTTTGTTAAAACTGGAATCTTGGATATGGAGCTCCTTAAGATTTATCAAAAGATGATAGTCAGAGCAGATGGACTCTTGCAGATATTCAGAGATGAAAAATGGAAGCGAGGGCATTTTACCTATCAAACTATTCCTCAAGCAAATAAAGAACCAGCAGAACAATCAATACAGAATGCTATGACTTTCATTAAAAACATCAGACTCCTACTGGAAAAATAGAGCCCCATATATTATCTTTATTTAACGCTTATTGAACTGTGCCTAAATCCGTGGGAGTTTTCAGATGAACTGTTTTAAATCCAAACTTCTGCGGAATTTTTATATCCTCTTGTTCATTATCTCCAATAATGAGGCAGGTTTCTGGATTTAATTTTTCTTTTTTAATTAATATTTTCCAATAATTATCATCATCTTTCCTGCATCCGGCATCATCTGGCGAGAAGATAAAATCAACATAATCCCCTAAATTGTATTTTAAAACATAGGTGTTGATGGTTCTAGACTGAGAATTAGAAACTATGCCTATTCTTCCTCCTTTATTTTTTAGTTTCCGGAATACTTTTTCAACAGCGTCATGCAAAACTGGAACAATAGCTATTAACTTGTTTAATTCTTTATAATATTCCTCCAGAAGCCCTAATTCTCTGCAAAGGTCGCCGGTATCCCACCTTCCGTATTTATTTTTGGCTAACCCTAATAATCTGGCTTGTTTATCCAATTTTTCTCCTGTTAATCCAGTTTTGTCTTTCACTACTTGAAGAACCGGCTGATATAATTTAGCATAAATTCTGGAGTCAATAAGCGTGTCATCCAGATCAAACAAATAAACATTAATCATAATCAGAATAAACAGCAGTGATTTAAAAATATTTAGTATATCCTGAAGATTTCCTTACAGGGAAAAAACAAAATTTATTTTTTCATTAAACAGTTTTAAAAATCAGGCTGAATTCTTCTTAAAAAATGGTTAAATCCAATCTATTTCCAGAGAACAAGTATTTTTCTTATAATTCTGGCTCTCTGCCGGAAGGCTGCCAGTACTGCGTCCGCGGAGAAAAGCTGGTTCTGTTTGCAACCGGGCTTTGCCCGAGGGATTGTTACTTCTGCCCTATTTCCGACCAGAAATACGGCCATGATGCAGCCTATGCCAATGAGCGGGAAATTTTGTCTCCGGATTTGTCTCCAGAACCAGTGATTAAGGAAGCGCGCCTGATGCAGGCTAAAGGCGCTGGGATTACTGGCGGGGATCCGCTGATGAGCCGGAAGCGGACAGTAAGGTATATTCAAGAGCTGAAGAAAACCTTTGGCTCGTCATTTCATCTTCACTTGTACACTTCGCTTAATTTGGCCACCGAACCTGCATTGAAAGAACTAGCTGAAGCTGGATTAGACGAAATCAGGTTTCATTTAGACTTAGAAGACCAGCAGTTCTGGAAAAATTTAATTCTGGCTGGAAAATTTCCGTGGAAGATTGGCGTGGAAATTCCCTGCATCCCCACTAAGATTGCAGAAATGAAACGAGTGGCTGATTTTATTCAGGGCCAGGTTGATTTTTTTAATCTAAACGAGCTGGAACGGGCCGATAACCGCCGTTCTCAGCTGGATCTGAAAGGAATGAAAACTATTCATCAGTTCAGTTATGCTGTACGGGGATCGGTGGATGCCGGCAAAGAAATAATGGCTTATGTCCGCGAGCAAAAGTATTCTTATACTGTCCATTTATGCACAGCTAAATTAAAAGAAAAGGTTCAATTGCGCAACCGCCTGAAATTAGAATCGCAGCAAATGAAGCGGCCATTTGATCAGGTTAATTCTGAAGGCCTGTTAATTAGAGGCGCTTTATACCTTCCGGATTTATCTCCTGGGATCAGTTACCGGCAGAGGCTAAAGCAAGCCAATAAAGAAAAATTTCTGGAGAGGTTAAATCCGCTCGCCGGGAAAATAAAACAGAAACTTAATCTTAAGGAAGAGGAATTAATAGTAGATAGCGATAAGCTGCGAATTTTACTTTCTACTTCTAATGCCCGCCGGTTCAGGAAAGAGTTAACTAAATTGGGATTGCAGGCAGCTCTGGTGCAGGAAACGCCTACAGCCGACCAGCTGGAAATTGAAGTGGAGTTTATTTAAGCGGATGAAGGTTAATTGGACTAGAATTCTTATCTAACATAATTCAACTTTTAATCAAAAATCGCTAAAATATTTTAATCAAACTCTGACTTTCTGTAATTATTGATTGTTTATTTCGTATTTATGCAACACAGCAAACCCCAGCAAAACCTTTATAAATAACTGCCTAATTAAGCCAATATTCAGTCCGAGTTCACGCGCTTAAGGGCTTACTGGTGTGAATTCTCTCTTTAAACATGAATCAGGAATACAAACACATTGTTAGGATTGCCAATATTGATTTGCCTGGCGATAAAGTTATCAGGTTTGCTATGCAAAGAATCAAGGGGATTGGCGTAAATTTAGCTGACGTTATTTGCGCGGTTTCCGGAGTAAACAAACATGCCCGGACCGGAGAATTATCTGATCAGGAAATTTCTAGAATTAACCAGGCCATTGACAGTATTAACAACAACAAAACTATTCCCTCCTGGATGTTTAATCGAAAGAAGGATTATGAAACCGGACAGGATATGCACATTATTACTGGAGCATTAGCCTTTTTTAAAGATAATGATCTTAAACGATTAAAGAAAATAAAATCATACCGCGGAGTCCGGCATATCAAAGGCCTGACGGTAAGAGGCCAAAGGACCAGGTCTAACTTTAGAAGAAATAAAGGAAAAGTCGTCGGTGTTAAAAAGAAAGCGGCAGCGCCAGCCGCGAAAGAAAAGACGAAGGAGAAGAAATAGGGGGGGGCTAGAAAATAGGCAATTAAACAATGGGAGATCCTAAAAAATTAAAAAAGAATTATTGGACGCAGGCGCACCCTTGGAATAAGCAGGCTATTGAAACCGGGAAAAAATTAAAACAGGAATACGGGTTGAAGAATACTAAAGAAATTCTTATTGCCAGCTCATTTTTAAAAAAATACAAAACTATCTCTAAACAGTTGACAGCGCATAAAACCGCACAGAAGGAAAAGGAAAAAGCCCAAGTGCTGGGCAAATTAGCCCGATTAGGATTATTGCCTGTCAGCTCAGAATTATACCAGATTTTAACCTTAGAAATTAAAAATGTTTTAGAAAGAAGACTGCAAAGCATGGTTTGCCGGAAAGGCTTAGCTAGAAGCATGAATCAGGCCAGACAATTCATCATTCACCGGCATATTGTTATTGGCGAAATGGAACGAACTTCGCCATCCTACCTGGTTTCCTTAGAAGAGGAAAGCCAAATTCGGTTTAAGCCGAAATCAACATTGGCTTCAGAAGATCATCCCGAACGGGTCAGAAAACCTGTAGAATCGGTTGAGCAGGCAGCGCAGCAAACCAGCATGGAGGCTAAAACTAGCGGGGAGTTAGAATCATGAGGCCTAAAACCAACTATCATGAATCCCCGGCAGCTTCCGTTGATGCAAGAAAAATTCGCTGGGGCATCGCTCATCTTTATTCCAGTTATAATAATACTATCTTAACCGTTACCGATATCACGGGAACGGAAACTTTAGCCCGAACCAGCGGCGGGCAAATGGTTAAACAAGACCGTCTGGAAAGCTCGCCCACCGCCGCGATGGCTTTAGCTAAAAAAGCCGCGGAGATCTGCCGGGAAAAAGGCATCAGTGGGTTATACATCAAAGTAAGATCAAAGGGCGGGCATAACGGTCCGAAAACTCCAGGCTCGGGAGCTCAGGCAGCTATCCGCGCTTTATCCAGGGCAGGAATTAGAATCGGCAAAATCGAAGAAGTAACGCCTGAGCCGCACAATGGCTGCCGGGCTAAAGGCGGTCGGAGAGGAAGACGGGTTTAAAAATGGCCATCAAATTAGAAAAGTTAAAAGAAGAAAAAAAGAAAGGAAAATTATCTTTCTTAATTAAAGGGGCCGATGAAGCGCTGGCTAATACGATTAGAAGGTTAATCATCGAAGAAGTTCCTACCTTAGCTGTGGAAGATTTAGAAATTAAAGACAACAACTCCGCCCTGTATGATGAAATGCTGGGCTTAAGGCTAGCCTTGATGCCCCTCAAAACCGACTTAAAAAGTTACAACCTAAAACAGCAGTGCAAATGCCAGGGAGAAGGCTGCGCCCAGTGCGAACTAATCTTGACTCTGAAAGCTGGCAAGAAAGGAATGGTTTTCGCTTCTGAAGCGGCTAGTTCTGATCCCAAGTGCGTTTTTGTTTATCCGGAAACGCCTATTGTGAAATTAATCGCCAAGCAGAAAGTGGATGTGGTCATGAAAGCGGTTCTAGGACAAGGAAAGGAACATGCCAAATGGTCTCCAGGAGCAGCTTTTTACAAAAAAGAGCCGGTATTAACTATCAGCAAAGCGCAAAATCCAGAATTGTTGGCTAAAAAATGCTCCGACGGGGTATTGGAAATTTCCGGCAGCAAAGTCAAAGTTAATCAGGAAAAATTGTATGAAAGCAATCTGTTGGAGCTGTACAGCGAACTGGACAAAGGAGTCCAGTTAAGTTATACCGACAATATAATTTTCACCATGGAAAGTTGGGGGCAGTTGTCCTGCAGGGAAATTTTGCAGCAAACGGCTCAGATTCTAGCCGAAAAAATCGAAGCAATGGAGAAATTATTATGATAACAAAAATTAAATGTTCTGTATCTGCTGGAAATCTGGAGGATTTTTAAGCATGATTCGATCTGGCCCGACCAATTTTCAATTGCAGCAGTTATTGTTAGAATTAGAAAATAAGGCCATGGGAAACAAGTTTTGGAAGCGGGTATGGCTGGATTTAAAAAAGCCTTCGCGCCAGCGAAGAGCAGTTAATGTTTACAAGATCAATAAATACGCTAAAGACGGGGAGACCGTTTTAGTTCCTGGAAAAGTGCTTAGTGTTGGAGAAATCAGCAAGAAAGTTCAAGTGGCGGCTTTTGATTTTTCCAGCGAAGCGCGGCAAAAGATAGAGCAGGCTGAAGGAAAAACGCTGACTATTCCAGAATTAATTCAGCAAAATCCCGATGGAAAAAACGTGAGGATCTTAGGATGAAAATATATAACGGCGACGAAGTAATTCTCGGGCGGCTGGCTTCAGCAGCGGCTAAGGCAGCCTTGCTGGGAGAAGAAGTGCGCATTGTTAACTGCGACAAAGCCATCGTCAGTGGGAAAAAAAGCAATACTTTTCAGCTAGCTAAAGCCCGAAGGGACCGGAAAGGCTATCCCTTAAAAAGCGCCAAGCATTCGCGCCTGCCGGAACGCTACGTGCGCAGAACGGTAAGAGGCATGCTGCCCTGGAAATTTACCCGGGGAAAAGAAGCGTTCAAGAGAGTAATGTGCTACCGGGGAATCCCAGAAGAATTCCAGGGAAAAGAGTTTATTAATTTGGAGACAGCTTCGGTTAAAAAGCTGCCTACCTTAAAATATATCACGGTTAGAGAAATCTGCAAAGCTATCGGCTGGAATGAGAAAAATGAAACAATTTTCCTTGGTTCATACTTTATGAACAACAAAAAACCATGAAAAAACCAATCATTACTAAAGGTAAGCGGAAACAAGCCATTGCCCGAGTTGCCCTTTATCCAGGCAATGGAACTATTACTATCAACGGGCAATTGCTTAGAAACTACAGCAATGAAAGTTTGCGGTTAAGAGTCAGCGAGCCCTTGATCATTGCCGGAAATAATGATGTTAATCTAACTATAACCTGCCGCGGCGGCGGAGAAAATGGGCAGGCTGACGCCATCAGGCTGGCTATTGCCAGAGCTTTAGTGCAGCATGACAAAAAACTTAAAAAAGTATTTGATGAATATGACCGTTTATTGCTGGTCGCCGACGTGCGGCAGAACGAAGCCTGCAAGCCCAACGATTCCAAGCCCAGAGACAAGCGGCAAAAATCTTATAGGTAGAGAAGATCATCGAGGTAAAATAAAATGCTAATACCCATTCGTTGTTTTAGTTGCGGAAAACCAGTTGGACATCTGCATCAGGAATATTTAGAGAGATTGGAACGCGGCGAGTCCGGAAAAAAAGCCCTGGATGCCGTAGGTTTAGAACGCTATTGTTGCCGGGCTTTATTTCAGGGCCATGTGGACTTGATTGATGCGGCGGCTGAGTTTAAGAAAGGATAAATTTCTTTAGAGAACTTTGAAAAATAGAGATTTTGCTGATTTTTTGATAAAAAATGAATTATTCAAAATTCTCTTTATTTCTTAGCGGAGAGGACTAAATTCTGCTGACGTAAAATCTCATCCAGGCAAGGTAGGCCAGAAAAAGAGCTAATCCTAAGGAAAGCGAAAGCCATTTAGGCCAGCCGATAATCTGCCAGTAGAATTGTTTTTTTAAAACCGATACGATTAATGAAAGAATAACTCCCGTTACAAAAACCATTAAAAAAGCAAACAGGTAGCGTTTAAACTTCTGTTTGATTATTTTAAAAGTATAGGTTATAGATTCGCCTACTTTCAGAATTCTGGAAAAAGAATGGTAAGCAGTAAACAAAAAAAATAAAAAAACTATCAGCAACAAGCCATTGAGCAGGCTTTTAGCAATGGAAGAGGCGGTGATAATGTTAAATAACAAATTAAATCCCAGATAAAGAAAAGCGTATAAAATTAGAATTCCTATTAATGCCAGGTGAAGATTAACCCATTTCAGCAATTTCAATTTAGATGATTTTACCGACCAGATCAATGACTGCGACAGGGAAAAAAGGAAAATGGTTAATATTATTGCTGATAAAGTTCCGCCAATAAAGGCTGCAATGAAATACTTGGTTGAGGCGACGAATGCCTGCGCTGTTTCCGGAGAAGATAACAAAGCCGCTTTTAATTGGTCAACAGGCCGCCCCTGGCTTAAAGAATAAGCAATTTTAGTTAACAGTTGGCTTAACCCTAGCCAGATGAAAATAATAATTGGCAAAGCAACCATCTCAATGAGAAATGGCTTCCATAAATCCTGGTGCCAGCGGAAAGATCGAAGGTACAATTTAAGCATGGCTAATATTAGTTTTAATCAAAATATATTAAGTTAACTATTTTTTTATTTTTCTTTCACCAGCAGGAACCTTTCTAGTCAAACATTAGGATGAACCTCACCATCATAGTAGAACTGTATAGTATTAAATACTGCCGTGTTGCACAACACAGCATATGCTTGTTCACGGAGTTATATAGATAATTCCCTTGATTGGGATACATAAATTTAATGAGTTATCGTCAGATAGTTTTCACGAAAATGTGCTCTAATTAACAGAATTATCTATACTAATTTAATTATTTTTTTATTAACTCAGTAACAATAGTATAAATGTCCTGATGAACGGCTTCTCTGGTCCTAGGCTGTTCACCGGAGAAACAAAGTATTCTTTTCCAGTTTTCTGCGCTATCATTTTCCAAGCAAAATAAATAAGCGCGTTCAGCATTCTTTAAATGATTAATATCAGCCTCATGAATATCTCTTTTTTTTCCTTGGAGATAAGCTCTGTCACCCTTGGAATCAACTAACGCCTGCCCTATTTCTGGAGTCATATGCAAAAATAAAGTTAAATCTGGCACGGGAATACCTAGTATTCCATACTCTAGTTCATTTAACCAACCAAGAAATTCCCGCATCTCTTTTTCATTATTAATTTTTCCCAATTGGTGGCCTTTATTTGCCGAAACATATCTATTTGATAAAACAACTGCTCCTTGATTTAACCCGTCAGTAATTCTTGGAGCGGCTTCGAAACGATCCAGAGCATAGAATAGGGATGCTTTTTTAGCGCTAACTTCATTAACTCCGCCAAACTCTCCACGAAGATATTTTTCAACAAATTGCGCGGACCAATCGCCATATTGAGGAAAATCAAAAGTTTCTACGTTACGGCCCTCGGTACACAAACGCGTTGCTAATAAATCCAACTGGGTCTTTTTACCAGATCCATCTCCGCCATCAATTACGATAAATTTGCCTTTTTCCATTATTATAGACCTTTGTGTTATTTAGTGTATTTTAGTGTATTAATTTAGCAAAAGGATATATTAGGAATGAGTTATTATTTTACACCAATTAACGCATTTCTCTATATTGTTTCCTTTTGTTTTCCAGGCTGTCCAGATAAAACTATCTAGACAAAACTATTTTTTAATTAAATCAACATAACTATGCGTGCCCCGAGGATGTTTTTCCCGTTTCACTTCCTGCCACTGGCTTCGGTCAAAATAGGGAAAGAAAGTATCCCCGCCATAACATCCATGCACTTCAGTTAAATAAATTCGCTGCAGGCGGTTGGAAACCAGAGCTTCATTAAATGGCTGGTAGCCGCCGATAATCACAGCCTTGCTGGCATCAACGCCTTTAAAAGAGCCGTGCTCCAGAATTTCTATTGCTGCATCTAACGATTTAACTACGATAACGCCAGGGTCGGAATATTCAGCAGTGTTAGATAAAATAACATTTAATCGGTCAGGCAAAGGCCGGACAGGAAATGATTCATAAGTTTTTCTGCCCATAATGATCGGATGTCCAGTGGTAATGGCCTTAAAACGCGGCAAATCGCCCTCTAATCTGGGCCAGGGAAAACCGACTTTACCATCTTTAGTCAAACCAATATATCCGTCTTTGGCTACTGCGGCAATTATTGCTAATTCAATCATCTTCATTTCCTCTGTTAATTCATTTTTTCATTAAGCCGCCATTTCTGCTTTGGAATCCCATTGCTGGGGGTTATAATCTCTTAATCTTACTGCTTCTTTAGCTGGCTTCTTGATTAATTCAAAAAAAGAATCCTTAGCTAAAACCTCTAACACGGGAAGTTTTTTTGGTTCAAACCCCAGCTGCTGTAAAATGAATGGAATATGGTCCTTTCTTTCCTGACCCTCGCCTTCAGCAGGCGCATGTTTAAGGTACCATTCTCTAATTTCCATGAAATCATTTCTATCAGATACACTGGCAACTTTCTTTTGAAATGCCCTAAAATGATCATCGTCCCTCAAAAAGTTGGAACGCGGAGCCACTCCGGTATAAATATGGACATTGCCAAAGGAGTGATAAAATTCTCTAGCTTCTAAACCCAGTTCTTGCGCGATTAACGTTGCTAACACAGGATAGCTGGCCGTATTAAATGGAACGCCTAAGAATACATCGCAAGACCTTTGGAACATTTGAACATCCAAATACTTATTTTCAAAAATATTAAATTGGGCCAAAGCATGACAGGCTGGCAAGGACATCTGTTCCAGTTCATCGACTTTATAGGCGTTTAAGAGCGCATACCTTGTTCCCGGCAAGTTTTTTAATCCCCCAATAACGTTATCTTTTAATTGATCAACTTTCTTGCCATCAGATCCAGTCCAGTTTCTCCACTGATGGCCATAAATGGGGCCTAAATCTCCTTCCTTCGCGGCGAATTCCGGATCTTCTTCAATTTTTTGGATATATTCAGCCATACGGCTGTTCCATTCTGGAGTGTGTTTCTTAATGCCAAGCTTGTTTCTCTTTACATAATGATCAAAAGCATTGCCGTCCCAGATATGTATCCCCCGGTCAATTAATCCTTTAACATTTCTTTCCCCGCGAGCCATCCAAAATAATTCTTCTACCACCCCTCTAAAAAACAAGGGCTTGGTTGTGGTAGCCGGAAAGCCTGCTCTTAAGTCATAAACCGATTGGTGTCCGGCCTTGCCAAGCATCAAGTGGCCGGTTCTTTCATTATATTGTCTGTCGCCGACAGCCAGCAACCGTTTTAGAAGAACATGATATTGCTCCATCTCCAAAATGATAATGGCCTTAATTTAAATCTCTTTCTCTCTTGCAGAATTACTTTTAGGCCATCAAAATATTTTTAAGCAACTCTATTCCGAAGTAGTTGATGATTAATTTTTGGAGAGAAAGAACCACGTCAAACTTGCTCAATAGAAGTTATTATGGAATGTGGCTCCTTCCCGTAAGGAACATCCCCTTCCACATGCTCTTCTGTAAGCAATTAATCGCTCGTAAATTGACGGTGGCTCTATTAAAGCTGGTGGTTCTATTGAAGTTGGCGCTTTCATGATTATTGGTGTTACTGGCTTATTTTGTTCCGGAAAGGATAGTGTAGCTGAGATACTTAAAGAGATGAATTTTTATCATGTTTCTTTTTCTGATTTAATTCGGGCAGAAGTCAAAACAAGAAGAGAAAAAATTACCAGAGATATCCTCATAAAAGCGGGCAATGAATTAAGAACCGCCTTTGGCGCGGATATCCTAGCTAGAAAAGCTTTAGAAACAGCGCAGGATGGAGAAAATTACGTTTTTACCTCGATTAGAAATTCTTCTGAAGTTTCGTTACTGCAACAACGAAAGGATTTCTTGCTGGTTAATGTCGTTGCCCCCGATAAAACAAGATTGGAGCGGATTATCCAACGAAACCGCGAAGAAGACCCAAAAACGATAACCGAGCTGAAAGAAAAAGAAAGGATTGAGTCCAGCGATGAAGCTAACAATCAGCAATTGCATAAAGTAACCAAGATGGCTAAAGTAGTTCTGGCCAATGATGCCAGCAAAGAACAGCTAAAAACCAAAGTTGAAAGACTAGTCCAGGATCATTTATATCAATTGCAATCAGCAAGGCCGGATTGGGATACTTATTTTATGAATATTGCCGAGCAGGTTAAATTGAGGTCTACTTGTTTATCAGCAAAAAAAGGGGCCCTTCTGGTAAGGGATAAAATGATTTTGTCTACCGGCTACAATGGCTCGCCCAGAGGAATTAAGCATTGTATTGATGGCGGTTGCCAGCGCTGCACTTCCCGCCATTTGGGAAAAATGAAATCTGGCGTTTACCAGGAACCGTGCATCTGCTGCCATTCCGAAGAAAATGCTATTGCCCTGGCGGCTTATAACGGCGTTTCTACCAAGGATTCAATTATGTATATGACATTTACCCCTTGCGTGGTTTGCGCCAAAATGATTATTAATGCCGGAATAAAAAAAGTAATCAGTAAAATGAATTATCCTGACGATGACGGCAAGAAATTGCTGAGACAAGCTAGGATTGAGATAATATCTTTATAAATAATTAAGGATGCAGATTTTCTTTCTTAACTTCTTCCTTAATTTCCAAGTATTGTTTGGCGGTAAGTGGATAATGTTTAGCATTTTGCATCAGGCTATTAATAAAATTAGTATGCTGCCTGCCCCATTCTTCATCAGGATGCGTTCTAATAAAATCAGCCCAGTAATCTACAAACAGCAGCCGGGCTTGCCGATTATCTGGCGAGGATTTAAGAAATTCCATATTCTTGTCCTATATCATGTTTGTACTTTTTAATTTTTTCCTTATTTAAATGCTCTTTAAATATATTCTCAACATGCCGGGCATCTTCTAAATCTTTATCGGATTTTAAGTAATATTTCTTAAAAGCAATTTGCCGTTCTAAAGAAGAGATATTTAATTTGCCAGAAACAGTTTTCACAGTGATGAAATCATTGAAAACTTGCAAATCCAATTTTTTTCTAGCGACTTTAACCTCAAAATTAGGTATAGTTTGGTTTTTTAAAGCGAATCTTAGAGCTATCCATTCTTTAACATAATCATAAACCCCATTATCACTTTCGGCATTAAGACACCAAAAACCATCCGCTTTTAAATGATGATATAATTGAATAAATTTGTCCTCGGTTATAGGCCTAATGAACAGATCAACATCTTCAGTTCCTCGAGATCTTCCGAATAAAATTGCAACGTAACCGCTAATTATAACGTATTCAACGTATTTTTCAATAATTCTGATGAAACGCAAGACCAACAAATCTAAATCACTTAATGGTTTATTTAATTTAATAGTTCTATCATCAACAAATTCCATGGTTTTAATTCTAGTCTTAGTTCTTTTTAATCTTTATTGTACTATTTCAATTACCTTATCTCTACTTTTCATTCCAGAAACGATCCTAACTTTTAATCCGTATTCTTTCTTAAAAAATTTAATTAATTGCAGATTAGCTTTATTATCATCAGCCACTGCGGTAAGATATATCTTCAATTGGCTATTTTCTTTTACTAGCTTTAATTGAGAAGAATGAGGAATTACTCTTAAAGAAAGTTTGTTATTTTTGATATAATTAGTAATATTCATATATCTTTATAAGCGAGTTAGTTATTAAAAGTTGCGGGGGTGGATGTTTATCAATAGCCAATGGACTCGATAAAAATTACGCTGGAAACGTTGTATGACATCTTAAGAAATGAAAAAAAACGCGGCGAACTGCAGAATTTAGAAAACACTTTCTTTATTGATGTGGTTTCTTATGTCCGGGAAAAGCAAGCCTTATTGCAGGAGAAGGAAAAAAGCTCCAATATTTTCGCTGCCGGAGAGAAGGATAAATTAGAGTATGAACTGCGCAGCATCAGGCGAATATTAAAAGAAATTTATGAATTGCGGGAAAATAAAATTATCGATATAGCCCTTAACAAAAGCAAAACCAGATCAGAATTAATCGACACCGGAGCCATGCTTCGTGAAGAAAAAGAGTTCTATGAGAACATTTTGGATCGGTTTAACCACGCTCGCCAGCAGATATTATTCCCTTTATTTAAGGGAGAATTGCCGGGAATGGCTGATTATCCTGCGCCCAAAAAAATGGTCGTTACAGAAAAGATCGAAGAAAACAAGCCAGCAACTGCGGAAAAAACCAAGATCCGCTTTATTCATCCCACACCCAGCTTTGTCTGGAAGGACCTTAAAGTATACGGCCCCTATGATATTGGCGAAGAAACGGAAATGTTTCCTGAAGTTGCTGAACTGCTGGTGAGGAAAAAAAGGGCGGAGAAGGTTTAAGCTCGCCAATGTTTTTGAACAATAGCCACCAGTTCTTCCGGCTGGTCAATGATGTAATCAAATTCTACTTTAGCGCCATCAGGCAGTTCCCCGCCTTTCTCTAACAATTCCCGGCCTTCATAGCCCCAGGCAGCGCCAACCATCAACAGATTCTGGCCGCCTTCAAACTCCTTTCCTGGAACGATAACGTCTCTGGATGCAATTAAATCTCCCCTTGTATCAGCAACATGCATAGTTCTGTTGCCGGTTACTTTTAGTTGCGCTAAGGAGTAAGCTATCGCCGCCGGACTGGGTTTTCTAATGCCGGTGCCATCAGCATCAAAGATAATTGCATCAATTGGCTGTATAACCCCCATAAGCAATATTTTTAGCGCAACTTATTTAAGATTATCTGTGATAAGAAACTGAATCTAACGTATGCTAAACAAAATTTTTTATTACTTTAACGGGGGGAATTCATAAATTTAACTAAACAAAAAACTAAAAAACGAGACGTAAAGATAACAACTTGGAATTTTTAATCTATTTTTACCACAAGATTCAAATACCAGGGTAACTTTTAACCACCGAGGTTACCAAAATACCTAAAAATGCCAACAATAAAAGTTTCGGATGAAGAGTACAATATGATCGTAGAAGCCAGAAAAAAACTGGCAATGGAAGGGATAAATAAATTACCCCTAGAAATTAAGAATAAACAATTAACAGATTTAGAAAAGTTTACTTTAGGTGCAATAGTTGGTATTGGTGCATGGTTGTTACTAAAAGAACTAAATAGAAAGTAGGAGGTAAAACCTGAAATCAGAAATTATAGAAAAAAATATTGTTCCGCTCGGTGATAGTGGAGTATATATCAATACTAAACAGTTGATCAGTAAGACCCAGAGATGGATAGAGGAAACCCCTTGTGAAGTAAGAAGAAAGCAGGTTGAAAATTTCGCAACAACCGGAATTTTAATCTTAGCTGGTATATTGATCGTGTTGGCTTTAACCGAGAAAAATTAATTGAATATTTGTATATTTACTTCTTCATTTAATGTTTTCTGCGCCGGTTTTAATCTTTTTTCAATTACTTTAAGATATTTCTCTTCTTTTTCTATCCCCACAGAATTTCTTCTCATAGTCAAAGCAACCGCAGAGGTAGTTCCAGAGCCAACAAATGGATCCAAAACTGTTTCTCCTGGCTTAGTACAAGCCAATATTATCCTTCTTAGTAATTCTTCTGGCTTCTGCGTTGGATGTTCTCCAGCCCATTTTTCTTTTTTGGGCGTTAATGGAATGCTCCAGACATTTCTTGTTTGCTTTCCTTTTGGGTTTATATCATCATAAATCTGATTTTTAGTATCTTCATAATTAAATGTCCATCTCATCCCATTTCCATTTTTAGAAGCCCAAATAAGATGTTCAGCACTTTCAGTAAAAAAACGACAAGTAATATTTGGTTGGGCATTTGGCTTAAACCAAACTATATGATTATTTACTTTCAGATCTGTGAAATTCTGGATGATATGCCCCAGTTGATAAATATTATGAAAAGAACCACAAACCCACAAGCTACCGCCGTGCCTTAACACCCTCATACACTCTTTAATCCACTTTACATTAAATTGAAAAAATTCATCTTTAGTAAAAATATCCCATCCTTCCTGCATGGTAACATGCTTGCTGTATTTCCACCCCAGCCCTTTTTTCTTAGACATATTATAAGGCGGATCAGCAAAAACTAAATCTACACTTTCATCGGGAATCTCTTTTAGCTTTTCTAAAGCGTCTCCAATAATAATTTTATGAGTTGTTTTCATTTCCCATTACCTTCAACCGACTCTTTCATAAGAGTATTTATCTTTGTAGAAACCTTCATATCATTATTTTCACAGAAATCTTTAAATTTATCCAGAACTTCTTTGTCAACAGTGATATTCAGTGGAACTTTCCCCATTTTACCCCCCCTCCCCATTACTAATATTTATTAATAAATAGTAATATGCATAACTCTTTTATAAAGTTTTCTGATTCCTGCTCTTATGGTTCTGGAATGGAAACCCAAAAAGAAAGATAAAGTCCAAGCTTTCAAAGAATTTCACCTACAAGATGGAGCAGTTATTGGCGTGTTTCAGGGTTCTAAAGGAAAAAATCCAGACTTAGACATTGTTGTCAAATACAAAGATAAGTTTACCAAAAGAGTAGTTAGAACGCCAAAACATATCCATTGGGTAATAGACTTACTCATTAAGAAAGAGCATGACCGAGAACTAACTCTGGAATTCATAAATTACTTATTCTCTATGTATGATAAAATTCAACCGTTCAAAAATAAAGCGGAACAGCAAAAATGTGAGTTGAAGTTTACCAGCCCTGAAAAATTGAAAAGATATGATCCGCTAAACAAATACGGAGAACATTCAGTGGAATTCATTGGTCACATTATTGAGCTTCTAAGCATTGAAGAAAAAACCGGATTTGAGGGAGCATTCATGTTCAAGAATGTACTTCAAGCATTAAAAGAGGAAAAAGACATTTTCTCCATAGTATCAACGGCGACGCATAACGGAAGACTCTAAACGGAACTCCCCCCTAACGACTCAAATCTAGTCTGCTACACAGAGATTGATCAGAATTAAAGCAATAAAAAACTATGTTAGCTCCTAAAGTCTCAGCAACGCAAAAACTTGCTCACTGCGGTTCGCACCACGTTGCACTTTCGCTATCGCTCAGGGAGTTTAACAGGAGACGCCGCCCCACATTTTTTTTCAAATTCAAAATGTGACAAGAAAAAAAATAAAATTATTTGTCAAAATGTTCGCGATCATCACTGGCCACATCCAGTCACTAACGTTCGTGAGTTTCCTTTGGAAACGACCGGCGGCATGCTCAGCTTCGCCTCGGATCGCCCGCTGATGGCGGGAGCTGAACATTTTGACTCTTGCTGACAAGCAAGCTACGAACATCGTGAGTTTGCGCGAATGGAACTGGTGTTGAACCACTGGTGAAAACACCGGTGGAATGATTAGTTTAATATGAAAAAAATTATCACTGCCGACAATACTGAATCTTTTCTTAATTTAGAGGTGAATGAAACATATCATTCGCAAACTGGAGCAGTGGAAGAAGCGTTAAAAAAATATGCGGAACCCTGCCAGATCAAGGAACGGGCTAAAACCGGCTCGATAAAAATTCTAGATATGTTTTTTGGCTTAGGATATAATTCAGCCATGGCCATTCAAGTGGCTTTGGAAAGCAATCCGAATTGCCAAATTGAAGTTATCGGCATTGAGAAAGATCCGGAAATCCTGGCTAAAATCCAGGAAGTCAATCCACCCATTGCTTTTTTTCAGTATTATAAACAGTTAAATAAAAATCATTTGGAATTAAGACAAGGCAAAGTTATAGTTAAAGTTTTATTGGGTGATGTTAAAGATAAAGTGAAAGAATTAAAAAATCAAGAATTTGATGCTATTTTTTATGATCCCTTCTCGCCTAAGACTTCTCCGGAGATGTGGACTAGGGAATTATTTATCGAAATGTATCGAGTGATGAAAGATTCCGGGGTTTTAGCTACGTATACCTGCGCGCGAATGGCTCGGGAAAATATGGCGGCGGCAGGATTAGTTTATGATGATGGGCCGATTGTCGGCAGAAGAGGGCCGGGGACGATAGCTAGGAAGTGGGTTTGAATTACCGATTAAATGGTCAAAAACACCGCAATCTTTAAATAGATGAACTATTTTTCATATGAAAATGGATTCATGCAACAAGCAGGCCTATCGGTTATTTTTCAGCACTTTAGGAAACCAGAGCAGATTAGAGATACTAAATGCGCTAAGAAACGGAAAGAAAAATGTAACCGAAATCTGCGCAGCTGCAAAATTGGAGCAAAGCCTGGTTTCTCATCACCTTAAGGAACTGGAATATCATGGCATGATTTTCCGGGAAAAAAATGGCAAATTTTCTTACTTTCAACTGAATAAAAAAACCATTCAGCCGTTGCTGCAGTTAATTGAGGACCATATGGGAGAGTATTGCTGCAAAATCGCGCGGGGAGAAAGATAATGGTGAAAAGGATTAAGAATTTATTTGAATGTGAAGAATGCAACCTGTGGTATAATGACCAAAAAACTGCCCAAAAATGCGAGCAATGGTGCAAAGCTCATCACAGCTGTAATTTAGAAATAATCCAGCTTTCAGTATAAAAGAAGTTAACTTTCAGTATAATAAAGAAGTTAACTTTCAGTATAAAAGAAGTTAACTTTCAGTATAATAAGGAAGTTAAAAAAGCATAACTCAAAATTAGGGAGAATGAGGATAAATAGAACTGCATTAATAATGGAGAAACAGAATGAAAAAAACTACTTTAAAAATTACCGGAATGACCTGCGCCAGCTGTGTCAATATTTTAACTAGAGCCTTGACTAGGGTGGAAGGAGTTAAGTCGGCGTCAATAAATTATTCTACTGAAAAAGGGTTGGTAGAATTTAATGAGCAAAAGACTAACGAAGAACAATTAATTAAAGCGGTCAAAAGTAAAGGCTATGGCGCAGAAATCTTTACCTCGGAAGATACCAAAAAGGAACACACGTTCCGGGAAAGGGAAATTAAAAAATTACGCCATAAAGTTATTTTAAGCGCTTTATTATCCCTGCCGGCTTTAATCATCGGCATGCTGTTCATGATGGAAAGCCCCTTTTTCCTGGGCTATGAATTGCCTGGAGCTAAATATCTGTTATTCCTGCTTACTACTCCGGTGCAATTTTACATCGGAAAAACATTCTATCAAGGCACTTGGTCGGCTTTGAAGGATAAAACAGCGAACATGGACAGCCTGATTGCTATCGGCACCAGCGCCGCCTATTTTTATTCTGTATATGTTATTTTCTTTAGCGAAGGCTTTCAATATTTTGAAGTATCAGCAGTATTAATAACTCTAGTTTTGCTGGGAAAATATTTAGAAGCAGTAGCTAAAGGCAAAACCAGCCAAGCGATCAGCAAATTAATGAAAGTTTCCGCCAAGATGGCTACGGTGATTAGAAATAAAAAAGAAATTAAAATCCCCGTAGAAGCGGTGCAGGTTAATGATCTAATTATCGTAAAGCCGGGAGAAAAAATTCCCGTTGATGGCGTTATCGCAGAAGGATACTCGGCAATAGATGAAAGTTTAGTCACCGGAGAAAGCATTCCGGCAGAAAAAAAGAAAGGCGACCACGTTATCGGCTCGACCATCAATAAGCAGGGCAGCTTTATTTTTAAGGCAACTAAAGTCGGCAAAGAAACCACTCTGGCTAAAATTGTTAAGCTGATCGAAGAAGCGCAAATGAAGAAGGCGCCCATCCAGAGATTTGCTGATCAAATTTCCGCTTATTTTGTGCCGGCGGTAATTTTAATTGCTGTAGTTACTTTCATAACTTGGTTTTCAATATTTAATGCCGAATTGAGCTTTTCCATAATTGCTGCTGTTGCGGTGCTGGTGATTGCTTGTCCTTGCGCCTTGGGCTTAGCTACACCGACAGCAATCATGGTGGGAACCGGCAAGGGAGCTTTAAGGGGGATTTTAATTAAAGGCGGGGATGCTTTGGAAGCCGCCCACAAAATAAAATATGTAATTTTAGATAAAACTGGAACGATCACTAAAGGAAAGCCGGAAGTAACAGAAATTGTTTCTAAAAGTAAAGTTTCTGAACAAGCTTTGCTGCAAATTTCCGCCAGTATTGAAAATAAATCCGAACATCCTTTAGCTGAAGCTATTGTTAATAAGGCTAAAGAGAAAAATTTAAAATTATTAAAAGTAACCGGTTTTAAAGCAGTAATCGGCCATGGCGTAGAAGCTAAAATTAGCGGCAGGAATTATGCTATCGGCAATATAAAACTGATGGACAGGAATAAAATTGACTTCTCTACAATTCAAAACGAGTTGCAGCAATTAGAAAATGAGGGCAAAACAGTAATGGTCGCGGCAGAAGGAAAACAGATTCTGGGCTTAATTGCCGTCGCTGACCAGATTAAAGAAGATTCGCCTCAAGCCATGGGCATTTTAAAGCGAATGGGCGTTGTTCCATATATGATTACTGGAGATAATCAGCGTACAGCAGCAGCTATTGCTAAACAAGCGGGCATTGAACATTTTTTTGCTGAGGTGCTGCCAGAAGATAAAGTTAATCATGTAAAAACCCTGCAAAAAAAAGGGGCCGTAGCCATGGTCGGCGACGGGATCAATGATGCTCCGGCCATTGCTCAGGCGGATATTGGCATCAGCATGGGATCCGGCACAGATGTAGCTATGGAAACAGGCAATATTGTACTAATGCGCAATTCTTTAGTTGATGTGGCTAGAGCTATAAAATTAAGTAAAATGACCATGTCTAAAATCCGGCAGAATATGTTCTGGGCTTTGGTTTATAATGTCCTAGGCATCCCCATAGCTGCAGGGGTTTTATATCCTGTTACCGGCTGGTTATTGAATCCGATAATTGCCGGAGGAGCCATGGCCCTAAGTTCAGTAAGCGTGGTTATAAATACATTATTATTGCGGGGTAAAAAGCTATGAACCTGAAAAAGATAACCAAAAAAAAATGAACCAAATATTAATAAAGTTAAATTAATAAAGTTAAAAAACAATTATATAGAAAAATGGAGATAAAGGTGAATAACATGTGCTGGGGATCTGGTATGATGGGCTATGGCGGTTTTGGCGGGGGAGGATTAATGATGCTGTTGTATTATCTTATCTTAATTGGCATCGTAATAGTCTTAGCTCTGCTTATTAAGAAACTCTGGATGGATACGCAAAAATGCGATAAAACCAATTCCAAATCAGGAAAAAGGCGATGATGAAATAAAAATCCCAACCGCCCCAAGGGACGGGCATCAAAAACAAATGAAAAAATTAACTTTTAATGTAGCCGGAATGACCTGCGCCAGCTGTGAAGTGTTAATAGAACGAAAACTGCGGCAAGTTTCTGGAGTTGAAAAGGCCAAAGCCAGTAAAGCTAAGGATCAGGTGGAAGTTAAATGTTCTGACGAAGTTCAGCTGGCCCAATTACAGGAAGCAGTGAAAGATAAAGGATATACATTAAACGTTGTTGATGATTCATCCAGATTATCCGCAAAACTGATTGCCGCAGATGGATCACGCTGGAAAGAAATCGGTTCAGTTCTGGTAATCATGATTGGCGCCTACATTTTGTTAAGCCAATTAGACGTATTGCCTCCAAATTTAGGAGTAACTGAAAACATGAGTTACGGCTTAGTGTTTTTAATTGGCTTAGTAGCAGCGATATCTACTTGTTTAGCGGTAGCCGGCGGATTGCTGTTGGCTGTGGTAAATAAGTATAATCAGCTTAATGCTGGCCTAAGCCGCGCGCAGAAATTTAAGCCGCACTTATATTTCAATGCTGGAAGAATAATATCCTACGCTGTATTAGGCGGAGCCATTGGCGCGTTAGGTTCAGTATTAACTCTTTCGTCAACAGTAACCGGAATGATCACGATTATTGCCAGCATTTTAATGATTATTATTGGCCTGCAATTATTGAATGTCTTCCCCTGGCTGAATAAAATTCAGGTTAAAATGCCTAAATTTATTGCGCATAAAATTTACGGAGCCGGCGAACAGAAAGAATTTAGCAAGAAGAATGCTTTTTTGTTTGGCGCAGCCACTTTCTTTCTGCCTTGCGGTTTCACACAGGCATTGCAGTTATATGTGTTAGGCACAGGCAGCTTTATTACCGGCGCATTAACTATGCTGGCCTTTTCATTAGGAACTTTGCCCGCCTTAATTTCTATAGGAGCATTTACCAGTTTTGCTAAAGGAACGGTTCAAAAGTATTTTACTATTTTTTCTGCTTTGCTGGTGATCGCTTTAGGGATATTTAATTTAACTCCCGGATTTAATTTAGTCGGCGCCACCATTGGAATGCCCGACACAAATAACGTTGTTGGCGACAGCCAGTTTAATATCGTAGATGGAAAGCAAATCATCAGCTTGAAAGTTGAGGGCTTAGAATATTATCCAGACCAATTTACTTTGAAAAAAAATGTTCCCGTGGAATGGCGGATTGACGGCAGCAAGGCCAGGGGCTGCGGCCAGATCATTAGCGTGCCTAAATTAGGAATTACTGAGAAATTGCCCCGAGACCAGATTAAGACCATTGTCTTTACGCCTACGGAAGCGGGAAAAATAACTTTCACCTGCGGCATGGGCATGGCCGGGCCGGGAGTGTTTAAGGTAGTCTAATTATATGTTAATAGAGTAAATCTATTATTGGAATAAAAGAGATAAATAAATATAGCTGAGATTATAGCATGAGAACAGAATTTATTGTGAAAGGAACGCATTGTAATTCCTGTAAAATGTTAATTGAAGACATTTGCTCTGAGATTAATGGAGTTAAATCCTGCGCAGTTGATTTTAAGACGGGAAAAGCAGTAATAGAACATGAAGGCAAACTGGATTTAAAGCAAATTAAAAAAGAGATTGAAGCGGCAGGAGAGTATAAGGTAGTGTTTTAATATTATTATTTATTCTTATTCCTTCCCCTGGCCTTAACTTTTTGCAATTGTTCCAAGACTTTTCCGGCATCTTGATTATATTTCTTATACATTTCTAAAGCTGTTTCAAAGACTTCAGGATAAATTTCCCCGTGAGCGCTGGCTAAAGCCCGGTCAAGTAAAAATAAGTCTACGGCCTTGTCTTCAATCTTTTCTGAAAACTGCGACAAGCCAAAATCAATGAAATTAATTTTTTCCTTGTCCAGGATCATGTTAGAGGTAGTTAAATCGCCATGGATAATATTATGATTATGCAGCTTGGCAATATTTTCGCCCATGGCTTTAGCTAAGATTTTGGCGTTGCTTTGCTTTAAAACATCCTTCAGTTTAGGACCCGAGATAAAATCCAGAGTTAACGACATGCGCTGATCGGAAAACTCCTGCAGCCGCGGGGCAGGAAAATCTATTTCTTCCAGCCGCTGCAGAATTTTGGCTTCCCTTCTGGTTCTGAATTTCCTTATTTTCTGGTCTAATTCCGGATAACGGTATCCCTTGGTTACCCGTTCTTTTAAGATTCTCTGCTTGTCCAGCCACAATACAGCTTCCGCGCCTTGAGCGATTTGGTCCATAACCAGTAAAAAAGCAGGAAGTTATAAAAAGTTATTGGTTAGAATTGAT
Source organism: Candidatus Woesearchaeota archaeon (assembly GCA_018303045.1). Taxonomy (GTDB): domain Archaea; phylum Nanobdellota; class Nanobdellia; order Woesearchaeales; family GW2011-AR9; genus JAGVYX01. Next base: position 19,740 of record JAGVYX010000013.1, on the reverse strand, counting down.
TGAATAAAAATTTCACCAATACCAGATTATTAAAATTATTAACAGAAGTATTAATAAAGTAAACTTAATTTTAACCACTATAATGTTAAAACATCGTCCTTTATACGAAACAGAGTTTTGAAGATGAGATCTAAACTACTTTTAGTGATCCTATTTTCTTTATTAATGATTACTTCAGCTAATGCCAGCAAGACGGTATCTTCACTTCATGATAACCAAGTCAGTCTCTTGAACGCAAACAATGTCCTAAATAGCGGTGTTTATGCGGATATTGGAAGAGCACAGTACTATAATGATCTTAACCGCTATCTGATTAGGTTTGACCTTCAAGGCATCTCTGTAAAGGAGAATATTACCAAAGTTATCCTGCGCATCCAGCGTGTAAGTAATACTTGGGACAATAATGAACCCTATGTTTTAAATGCAGTCGCTCAGGATTGGAGCACGGACAGCGTTACCTGGAATAACCAGCCATTATATGATCCAGTTTCTATTGTTGGCGCATCAAAAGCGTATGGCTTTTATGAATTTGATGTTACAGACATGGTCCTTCCGCGACTTAACGGTAATGTTGCCGACTATGGCTTTTTAATTAAAAAACAGAATGAAGGGTCCGAAGGAAGCGGTTTATTTGCAACAGCAGATTATCCGATTGCAGGAGTCCAAAAAAGACCAGAACTGATTATAGAGTATGTTGCTGATAGCATCCCCTCAACACCGGTTTCTCCAACACCAACACCTGTCCCACCACCGGCCAATGCAGCACCTCCCCCAGAATCTAGTGGAGGTATTGTCTTAGTTTCAAGTGGAGGTTGGAGCAAAGAAGTAGTAAAGGATCTTAAAGTTAAAATGTATCGCGCAATGGATGGACAACTCTTGAAATCGCTTTATGTTGATGAAAATGGTTTCGCCAGCTTTAAACAGGAAGATATTCCAGTCCAGGAGCCAGTTTATTTTCTATTACTTGTCTAGAGTATATGATAACTCAGATCCAGCTTCTCAGATTTTTTACAATGAGTATCCTGATTACCAAGAGGACTACCCCCTCATTCTTAGCTTTTATCCTGCATATACTGACCCCGGTAAAGAAAACTTCTTACTAGAGATGTATCGGGCGCGCGATAACACACTGCTGTATTCAGCTAAAGATTATGCTGATTATGCCATAATTCATTCCGCATATATTCCAAATAATGAACATGTTTATTTTGTCCTATACAAAGAAGACCGTAGATATGAAGATACTGTTCAAGGAAAGCATATTACCTATATTGACACTGGCAGTGATGAAGGGATTTGTCGTTATCGAGATCGCACGCTTAAGTTAGAATGCGGAGGGGGCGGTATTTCATTTCAAAAAGTTAATACACCAAGCCAGAATCCGTTTGACACGCCAGCATCCGAGGAAGGAGAAGAAGAGGAGCCTATACCCCCAGTTCAGTCCGGAACGCCAGAAGATGGAAGTTCATCACAACCAGCAGAGGAAGATATATCAGATGATGATGATACCCAACTTGTAGTGCTGGAGGTTGCGCTGGAGAGTCTTAGCATTACTTTCAAAAGCCTCTCTGAAAAATCCGAGGCAATTGCAACGTATTATTCTTCTCATGATGAATCAAAAAAGGAGCAGCTTTGGAGAGAAATTGGCGCTGATTTTTCCGGGCTTCATATTACAGTTAAAAAAATGAAAGAGCGCATAGCTGCTGTTTCAAATCTTAATCCGGAAACCCGCAGTTATCTGAATGACAAAATAAAGGAGATTAAGGATACACTTAGAGAAATCAGGACCAAGATCAGTCATTCAAGGTAATTTTCATGAAATTTTATCTTTTTCTTGTTCTTCTGTTGGTTCTTGTTGGCTGCGCTAAGCAGTCTGCTACTGTAGACTCATTCAACAAGCAACCGATCCAACCATTAAAACCAGCCGTGTCACAGGTCGATCCGATGAAAGAGACGCAGGACATTAGCAGCGATCTGAAGTCCTTAGGACGTACGCTTGAAAGCATTGAGCAAGTATTAGAAAAATAAAGACTTAGAACCTATCTCGATAGGACGTAGGGTTCGCCATTACTCCGTCGAGGATGGCCTGGCCAAAATCGCCTACTGGGATAAGCTCTTAATTAAGTTAGTAACAAACCTATGGCCTTTCTGAATCAGAATTGGAATAGTGATAAAATTAAAGGCGTTGTTATTGTATTGTACTCTTTTTATTTTACATCAAGGTATATTTTCCAATAATGGATAAATTTTTTAATACTTCAACGCCGGCCCTGTTTTGCTTCTTAACTCTTCCGCCCGGTCTTTCACAATTCTATCCGCGATTTGTTCAGCTAAATGAAATAAAACCCGATGCATCTGGCTTCCTTCCCGGAAATCTGCGGGACCAATTGTGAAAACTCTTCCCTCATGCTGCAATTGGCAGGCCTGCCTGAAAGCTTTCTCGGATTCCGGGTTATATACGGCTAAACATTTCCCGCCGCGCTTGTTAATTGTGGCAAAACAAGGCACATCGGTGGGGCCATCGCCGATATAGACCATGTTCTCAAAGGGAACCCGGCGGTATTCATAGGCAATTTTGCCATTGACATCGATCTCAGGATTAACATTTCCTCCCTTGTTAATCAGATGAATAAATTCCGTTTTTTTCATATGCCCTACTGCTCTGGCAATGCCCGCAATTATGCCGTTTTCTTCAAAGAACTCTGAAGCATAGATATCGGTAAGCCCATCTGGATCATCCAGCGGTGAACCGGCAATCATCTCTTTTAATCCGGTGCTAATGATGTAATTCTCCAGAACCAATCCCTGGGCTTTATATTTTTGTTCGATATGAAATTTCAGTTTTTTAAAAAATTCCGGCAGGCCCGGGAAAGGAACGATTAATTTGCCAAATTCTCTCAGCTGAGCATTGGATAAGGCTGGAAATCTTCCGTTCTGGATATACTTAAAAAATAAGTTCAGATAGGCATTTTCCGGATCCAGATTAACGCCTAACTTAGCCTGCTCGTCTTTCCAGACCCAGGTTTCGGCCCAGAAATCTTCCGGAGTAATGCCCGCGCTTCTCAGCATGGGGTTCTGCATATATTCAGGAATAAGAGTTAAATCGCAGTCATACAAGAAAACAATTATCGGCTGCAGATTGCGCATAACTGATTTAGAGGGAAGTAGTATAAATAATTTAAGAATTAGCAGACTAAGAAGAGAGGGGGATATTAAAGAATAGTAAAATGGCGAACCTCTTATATTAAATTTTCTGGCCCAGCAAGTTAATGGCGAACCTCTTATATTAAATTTTCTGACCCAGCAAGTTATAAGCTGGCCAGTCCGCAGCTGATTGCCTGACAGCGTTCTGGTCTCTATGGACTACAACAGTTAATTTTTCCAAACGGGTTTGCTGCCCATAGTTGCGCATAAATTCTTCTATTCCCCTTCCCAGATTAGCAATGGTTTCTTGGGGCGATTCTTCCACTGCGCCAGCCATGACTCTCATTCTTATTGCCGGAATCAGTACTTGATTATATCCTTCTTCATGCGCAGCTTCTAAACCAGAATAAACAACTTTATCTAATGAAGATTGCAAATCATCAACAATAAAAACAACATCATTGAATTTTCCGCCGTGATTTGCGGCGCTGCCTCTGGCAACAACAGCCTGCAGATTAGATAACGGCATAGCTGCGACAGCTTGTAAATGATATTGATTCCCGGCAACTCTTTGAATTGCTCCATCAATTTTACCAAACCACAAGCCATTAGAATTTATTGCCGCCATAATAGCATCAGTTGGAATTTGAGTAATATCGCCTTGAATCAAGTAAAGCCCCAGATTTCCAATTTTTTTAATTATATTTTCATCCCTTTTATTGTTCATTTTACCTCGCCCACCCTTTAAATCTCCGCTAAAATCCCATTAATCTCTTGTTTTAAAGCTTCTTTGGGCTTGAAGCCGATGATCCGGCCAACTTCTTTTCCCTTATTAAAGACAATCAAACAAGGAATTCCCTGCACGTCATGTTCCTGAGCCAGTTCAGGATATTCTTCCGTGGAAAGTTTGGCGAATTTTAATTTTCCGGTGTATTCCTGGCTTACTTCTTCAAATATCGGAGCTAACATCCGGCAGGGCCCGCACCAGGAAGCCCAGAAGTCAACAATTATCGGCAGTTTTTCATTAGTCTCTGGTTTAAAGGTTTGATCCGTTAATTCCGTTGCCATAATTTCCTCTTAAAGCTAAAGTTAATAAATTTTTGCTTTAAGCATTAAAAATGAAACAGAAGGCATCGTTCGAAAAGTGAGTGATTTTCGTGTTTTTAAGAATATTTTGGAAAGATCTAAATAATTAGGAAATGTTTATAAAATTAAATCATCTTCTAAGCAATATGGTGATAGGTAAGCGATTATTGTTGCTGGTTATTATTCTTAGTAGTTTAATTCCTTTGGCAGCTGCCGAGGAGGATGACTGCCTAGTCTATTTCTATGGAACCAACTGCGCTGAATGCGCTAAAGCTAAAGCGCATCTCAATTATCTTAAAACAAAGTATCCGCAACTGGAGATTAAAGAACTGGAGGTTTATTATAACCGGGCTAATACCCGGACCTTGGAAAAGTATTTTCAATCTTACAGAATTCCTGAAGCTTCGCAGGGCCTGCCAGTATTATTCATGCCCGGAAGTTATTTTGTCGGCTCTTCAACGATGATTGATTTACTGGAAAGCCGGATTTTAGATAACCAAAACAGCGCCTGCTCCACCGTAGAGGGAGAGAAAGCCCTGGGCCTGGTGGGAGAAAAAGAACCCCCTGACGTGCTGAACACCTTAACTTTAAGCTTAGTTACTAAAGCCGCTTTCAGAGATGCTTTTAGGCCGGGGATTATCGCTTTTTTATTAGTCTTCTTATTAATGCTGTCCTCTTTAAGAAAAAAAGAAAATGTCCAGCAGAGAGGAATACTGGCCGTAGCAGCCTTATTTATAGCTTCGTTATTATTTGGCTTGGGGTTATTATTTCAAGCACCAGTTTGGACAACTAAGGTTGTAGGCGCTCTAGCTATTTTTGCCAGCATTATCCGGATTAGAGGGTTTTTTGGCACCTGGAAAATTGTCTTTGAAGGCATTTCTGAAACTGCCGAACAAGAAATCATGGACTATCTCCGTTATTTATTTACGCCGTTGGGATTTATGATCGTTGGTTTTCTGATGGCAGTTCTGTCTACCGGCAGGATTAGCGAATTATTAAATTTATTAAGAACTCTGACCTTGGATGGGGTTTATAATTTCAAATTATTCAGTTATTTATTTTATCATTCTTTAATTATAATCATCATGCCGGCGCTGATGGTGGTTATTCTGTATCAGGCAGCTGAAAAACTGGATAAACATGCGGTCGATAAAGAGCCCTACAATGATCCTAAAGCCGAGAAATGGCGGGATCACACGCAGAAAGTGTTGAGGTTTGCAGTTAGTTCAATTATGCTGATCGTTGGGTTTTTGTTGTTATTTATATAGAGCAGGTATTAAGTTTACCCTAAAAATGACAAAATATTGTTAGCTGTGTTGCATAATTCATTTTTAATCAAAAGTTGCTAAATTTGTTTAATCGAGAACAACTATATTTAATCATTGACTATTTTAGATTTTATTTATGTAACACGGCAAATATTGTTAGTAATACTTTAATAGGTATAGCAAATGTATAGCGAAAGACACAAATAATTAATTAAAATAGTTGTATCTTTCGGAATATAGCACAGGTAAATGATCAAATAATTATGTCCTGCGCTATAGATCAATTTTAATGTAGGATCTATTTTTGTTCATCTATGAATCCAGTAAAACCAGTTTTCAGAATACTAGAGCAAACTCACCAGCCAACGATGCTGGAGCTGCTTAATAATTATACTCCATTTCAACTGCTGGTAATGACCATGCTGAGCGCCAGAACTAAGGATACTACAACGATTCCCATTGTTAAAGAAATGTTTAAGAACTATCCGCATCCGAAAGATTATGTTAACTTGCCAGTAGAGAAAATCGAGCAGCTGATTTATCGTGTTGGCTTTCATCGGGTAAAAGCTAAACATTTAAAGCAATTAAGCAGGATAATTCAAACAAAGTATCAGGGAAAAGTTCCCGAGACGTTTGAAGAACTGATCTTGCTGCCGGGCATTGGCAGGAAGACTGCTAACTGTATTTTAAATTATGCTTTTAATAAATCCACGATTGCTGTGGACATTCATGTTCATCGTATCGCTAACCGACTAGGATGGATTGACACTAAAACTCCTGAAGAGACCGAACAAGAGCTGCAGAGAACCGTTCCCAGAGAGGAATGGATAAATGCCAATAAGCTGTTGGTAGGGCACGGGCAAACTATCTGCAGCCCAATTAAGCCGAAATGCGATGAATGCGCGATTAAAAGATATTGCAATTATGGTTTAAGAGGTAAAATTGACCTCCTCCCCAACCATAAATGGTGGGGATTTCTTGCTCAACAGTTATTTAAATTTAGTTTGTAAATCCTAAAAATGCATAAACACCGCTCGGAATAAAATAACCCACCTAATAACCATCCTAATAATTATCCTAAAATCATCCTAGTCTTCATTCTGATTACTTGTTTTCGCCAAAGAAACAAAATGCCGGCCTAAATCCCGGACAATCCGCTTGTGATCCTGAGTTACCTGCAATAAATTCTGCAAATAGCGCCAGTGAGGCAGTTCCATAAAAATTAGGGCCTGCTCCAGAGTGATTTGTTTTTCAAGATATTCCGTTACCTCGTGATGGTGGGCTTCCAGAGTTTTAACGTTTTCTTCAAAGGATTTGATGTCGGCAATAGTATTTTTTAAATTAAGAAATTCATCATTAAGCAGATGATTGGTAATCAACTGGGCCTTGGATTTATTATTATTTAAAGCAGTTAATTTTAATTCAATCAGATAATGTATATACGATCGTAATTTATTTTGCAGCAATTGGGCTTCTTCCAGATTGCCCATGACCCCTTTAGCTTTAAGAATTAAAGTGTTAAGCTGTTCTTTCTGCTCCGCAGTTAATTGCTGCAAGAAAGGCAGGTGCTGATTAGTATTGGCTCTAATCGGCTTAAGCCAATGTTTTTTAAAGTCCGCTACAGTTTTTCCGAGGCTGGGCAAGGATTCAATCTCTTTTTTAAGCTCGCGCAGTGACATAACTGTTTTTTAGTTATTTTCTTTTATAAAACTATGCTCGCTGCCGGCTAAACAAAACCCAAATCTTTATAAACTGTCAATTAAAACACATCTAAAATGTTCTACCGCATCAAAATTAAAGACCATATCAGAGTGCCGCCGCGGATGTTTAACTTAACTAAAAAAGAAGCGGTATTGGCTAATATCAGGTTAAGCTATGACAATTATATTTCTAAAGAACTGGGTTTTGTCCTGAATGTGGTGGATGTAGGAGTCATTAAGGAAGGAGTTATCGTTCCCGGCGATGGCGCGGGATTTTATGAAACGGAATTTGAGTTATTAACCTTCAAGCCGGAGTTAAATGAATTAGTCTTTGGCAAAATCCGCGATATTACCGATTTTGGAGCTTTCATGGATATTGGCGGAGTGGAAGGCATGGTGCATATTTCGCAGAGCATGGATGACTTTGTATCTTTTAGCAAAGACAAAGTATTGCAGGGCAAAAAAACAGGACAAACCATTAAAGTTGGAGACAGGTGCAAAGCTAGGATTATTGCCGTCAGTTACAAAGATTTAAGCAATCCTAAAATCGGCTTGACCATGAGGCAGGAAGGTTTAGGCAAGATGGAATTAATTGACCATCAGGAAATTAAGAAGGAGGCAGCAACATGAGTTTAGATACAAAACTGAAAGAGTTTATTGATCTACGGAAAAGGCCGTTAGAGAACAATACCGGAAGCATTATAGCTTATTCAGTTCTAACTACAACTGGATCACTCAGAGCAGCAGAATTATTAATGGAAGGGCAGTATGTGGGGGGAATTGCCATGGCTGGAGTGAGCGCTGGTCTTGCTCTGGCAACTTATCTAAGGTATAAGGATGTAAGCAGTAAAGTTGATCTGGGCATAGAACAGAACCAAAAAATGAGAGAGAAACCGTTTACAGAAGAAGAGAAAAGATCTTACATCCAATCAATAATACAGGAGCTTAATACCAAAAAATGAGCAAGAAAAAATTTTGCAAACGCTGTAAGCTCGGGGTAGAAGGCGACACCTGCCCGCAATGTAAAACCAGTTCGTTCAGCAACAATTGGCAGGGAAGGGTATATATTACTGACCCGGAAAGATCGCTGATTGCCCAGAAAGTAGGCTATAAACTGAAAGGAGAATATGCTATTAAACTTAGATAAACCTAAATTTCACCGCAATTAAGGATTCAAAATGAAAGTTACCATCACTAAAAATCAACACAATGTATTGTTAAATCGAAGCGAATTAACCGGCGCTATCGAATTAGAAGGCGGCGCTACGCCCAGCAACAACGATTTAACGTTAGAATTGGGCCGGGGAAAAGATGCCAGCTTGGTGGTAATTAAAAAAATTAAAACCAGCTATGGCAGAGCTAAAGCTACCTTCAGCGCAGTTATTTATGATTCTCTGAAGGATAAAAATGATGTAGAACAGCAAACTAAGCACCAGCGCAAACAAGCTGAGGAAGCCAAAAAAACCGCTGAAGCGGCTTCAGCTTAATTGGGGAGACAAAATTATGGCGGACAAAAAAGGAACCAAAGCTAAGAAAGAAGGCAAAAAATTAGCTCAATTGTATACCATTTCTGGAAGTTCCATTACTCGTAAAAATAAGTTCTGCCTCAAGTGCGGACCGGGAGTATTTCTAGCCCAGCACAATGACCGGGTAGTCTGCGGCAAATGCGGATACATGGAAAAAACTTCCAGGAAATAATCGCCAACTATCTTTTTTCCAGAAATTCCTTTAATAATTTCCAGCGGTCAGTTCTGGCATATTGGTCATATTCTTCCCTGGTCATTTCCGCAATAGTTTTAGCGCAGCCGTTAATGATGAAAGCTGTGGACAACTCGGATTTAGTATGGGGCTGCGGATATTCTCCCCTCTCTTCGCTAATCAGGCGGCCTGAGACCGTGGAAACAAAATGCGCTGGGCGCTCTAAATTCCCGTCAAAATAAGCCAGAGCCATGACAAAAGAAGCTTCCACATAGCCGCGCCGGTCAGCTCGAGCAATTTCCAGAAAATAAGGCAGTCCTTTATCTTTTAATTCCCGACCGACTTTAACTCCAGGATAACCCTCCCGCGAGGGGATTACAAAGGCCGAATCATCAGCGATAACAGGACAGCAAACGACCGCATAAGCTACGCGGACTTTATGCTCGGAAATTTTTTCAATGGAATGATCGTCTTCGGAAATTTGCAGTTCTAATGAAGAAATTTTAAATTTATCTCCCAGAGAGCGCTGGGCTGAAGTTACCTTTCCAGGATTGCCGGTGCAAAAATAAAGATCAGCCGGCGGCAAGGGCTTTTCTACCGCCAATGAACCATCAATTAATAACCAGCCTCTAGGCCCGTAAACTAAATCATAATTTCTAAATGCTTCTTTCTGAATCTCAGCTGAAATTCGCGGATCGCCTAATTTAAATGCCATCGTTAATTAACCATGTCAATGCCTAACTCTGACTCTATTTCATTCTTTCCTTTCTCAAAATGGCGGTGGTCTTCGCCATAAATCTGCGGGGATTTAACTCCGGTAATAATCAGCATGGTTCGAATAGTTCTTTCCAAATCCTTGTAAATTTGCGCTCCCCAGATAATTTTAGCTTTGGCATCTAATCGTTCAGCTACCGTTTCCACGATTTTCCTGGACTCATCCAAAGTAAGGTTTTCTCCGCCGGAAATGTTAATTAAAGCGCCAGTAGCGCTGGAAACATCTACATCAATCAGCGGATTCTCCAGAGCTTTAGTAACCGCTTCAATGGCCCGGTCTTCCGAATCGGATTCGCCTACGCCGATCATAGCTACTCCCCCTTCGCTCATGATGGCTTTCACGTCGGCAAAATCCAGATTGACCAATCCGGTTTTGGTAACTAATTCAGCGATGCCTTTTACCGCATTAGTGAGAATTTCATCCGCGACCTTAAAAGCTGTCTGCAGCGGCAGGTGGGGAGCTAATTCCAATAATTTTTCATTGGGAATAACAATTAAAGTGTTAACTGACTGCTCCAGTTTTTCCAACCCGATCAGGGCATTTTCAAAGCGATGCGAGCCTTCCATGGTAAAAGGAATAGTTACCACGCCAACGCTCATGATGCCCATTTTTTTGGCTAACTGGGCCACAAATGGCGCGCTGCCCGTGCCAGTTCCTCCGCCTAAGCCGCAGGTAATAAACAGCATATCCGAGCCCTCAATTAGTTTTTTTAAATCATGCTCATTCTCCCGAGCGGAATCTTCCCCGATTTTAGGATTAGAGCCAGCCCCTAAGCCTTTCGTCAGTTCTCTGCCGATCAGCAGTTTCTGGTCAGCCGTAGTGTACAGCAAGTCCTGCGCATCGGTATTTATGGCAATCGTAACAATTCCTTTAATGCCCACTTCGGAAATTCTGTTAACGGTGTTATTACCGCCGCCGCCGCAGCCGATAACTCTAATTCTAGTTTTCTGCTTAGAAATCAATTGCTCCAGTTCCGCGTCAATATCCAGAGTAGCCTTTTGATAAGAAATTTTGGAAAAAGAATCCACCTGATCAGTATAATTAAGTTTCTCAGCCATATCTTACCCCCCCTTTCTCTGGAAGGGAGGCATCTTGAAGATATATAAAGATTATTATGATTAAAAATAAGGTTTAATAATTATTTACCAGCCGGCTTCTCTTCCGCTTTTACTTCCTTTTTCTTAAACAGAACTTCCTTAACGCCCGTTACTTCCAGCAGTTTTTTGGTTAGCAAATCAGTTAAAACTGCGGGAAAATCTACTGGCAAAGTAATTTCAACTTGATTATCAGCAACCTTCACTTCCACTTTTTCCCGAGGAATTCTTAACACATTACCAAGGTAAGATTTAACTTTTTCACTGGCATCAGTAATTTTCCTGACTATTTTAAAAGAATACATTACTTCTCGGCCAGCCAGCGGATGATTGAAATTAACAATGATTCTTCCTCCTGAAACACGGGCGACAATGCCCCGCTCGCCATCCACATCAATTTGCAGCCCCGGCTGCGGCTGGACTTTATGCTCAATAAAGGTGCTCATCGGCACGATTTTCATTTTCTTGATATCGCGTTTGCCAAAAGCCTGTTCAGCCGAGAGGGTAATTTCATATTCCTGGCCCACTTCTTTGCCAACCAATTCTTTATCCAGCCCGGGCAAAACCTGGTTTTCCCCAATACAAATAATCTGCGAAGCAAAGATCATTCCCTGGGTAGGCAGATTATTCTGTTCAGCGACCGTCTTTTCGGTAGTGTCAAAGACCGTGCCGTCAGTTAACCGGCCGGTATAATTCAGTTCAATAAAATCATGTTTTTCGATAGTCTCAGACATAATTCAACTTGTTTAGAGCATGATTTATAAGCTTTTTTGTTGTGTTAAATAAAATTTCCAACTACCCCCGCCGCCGCAATATACGAACGATGATCCTAAATTATTTTTCTTTTCCAGCAATAGCCTAAATCCGAAAAATAATCTTTCAAATAAACTTCATTATCCTAAATTATTTTTCTGTTCCAGTAATAGCTTAAATCCGAAAAATAATCTTTCAAATAAACTTCATTAAGCTGCTGGTTTATTGCAAAAATGCCCTTAAATTTCTTGCCGAAATATTTTAACTCTTTCAATAAACTGTCTAAATCGTCCAGGGGCGTTATACTGTAATTGCCGGATTTTCCAACTTTTCGATAAACCGATTTAGCATACCCTCCTTCCAGAATTAGTCTTTCCAAGGAATAACGGGATGATTTTCTTATCGGCTTAATTTCCAGTCGGGCATGGGCCGGGTTCTTCCACACTCGAACGGCCTTGATGCAAAATCTGTCCTTGACTGAGACTGAATATAATGCTGGCGTTTCTTGGACCGATTCTTTCATAATGGAAAATTATCCAGAATCTCCTGTATAACTCGATCTGGGGTTAAATTGGTGGTGTCAATAACTAAATCAAATTGAGATTCATCCAGAATATCGATATGGTATAATTCCTTGTACCTCTCCTGGTCGGTTTTAATGCGCTGTTTAATCTTTTTCTTCAGTTCTTGGAGAGAACTAACGGCTTCCTCATTTCTGGAAAGAGAAGCTTCCTTATTATTTAGATCTTTCCAAATTCTTCTGGCGGCTTCATCAAGGGAAACCTTTAGGAAAATTTTGAAGGATTTCGGCAGGAAATGAAAATGAACGCGGCCTTCAACAATGGCTGTTAGTCCTTCTTGATCTATCTCCAGAGCTTTTTCTCTTATTCTTTCGTCAACTTGGCGGTGAATCTCCGGATGGTTTTCAGTATATTTAAGGAATTCTTCCAATGCCATTCCTTTTTCTTTAGCCATCTCCCTAAAAATGCCGCCGGCATACACTCTTTCAGCCTCAAACTTGTTAGCTAAGATTTCCGCAACAGTGCTTTTGCCGCTGCCGGGGTCGCCAGAAATTGTAACAATCATTAATTAGTTTAATTAGAAAGCAATAATTAATAAAAGTTATTAAATCAGCAATTTGTACTTCTAGAGTGGTAAAACAACTTTAAAAGGATGCGCATCTTCTGGAAACCATGGACTGGGATACTCCGCCAGGAAGGCGCTTGGAAAAAGAAGAGGCAGCTAAAGATAAAGTTGAAAATCTGGACCAGGGAAACCTACTAAGAAAAAATACTGCTGGCCGGGGGGTAATTATTATTTCAGTGTTATTAGCTCTGGTTTTAATCAGCGCTTTTGTAATCAGGCCAGCCTTAATTGGCTATAGCGTGGTCAGGCAAGTGGATAACGCTAATATCAGCGTTTCGGAATTGGGAGCAACACTGCAGGAGTTAAGAACGGAATTAGCTTCCACTAAAGCCAACTTGTCATTATATTCGGAAGTATATGATAAAGTTTGGACTGAAGTAAAAACCACCACGGGGGATCTTACTAGTTGTTTATCTGAAAAAGAAGGTTTAACTCTGGAGATTGAAACGGTCAAACATGAAGCAGAACTGGAATTAGTGGAGTGCCGGCAGCAGCAAACTACAGCTGCAGAAGCAGTAAATCGGCAATTGGCAGAGAAAGATAAAAAAATTGCTGAAGCGGAACAAAAATTAACTGATTTAAAAGAGGACCTTGATGAATTTGCGTTTAACTTAGCCCGAAGCGTTTGCTGCAAAGCCAGGGTGGATAATCCTAATATTAATTCTTACGAAATTTCCAACAATCGGCTGGTTTGTTTGGAAGACGGAGAAGTTGCTTTAAGCTGCTAATGAATTTGAGTGTTCCAGTTCAGTGTTGCAATGAAAAGTATTATACACTCTGTAAATGTTTTAATAAATAATCGCAACTGTCTGCCACTCCTTGTCCAAACAAACCATCTTGAATTTTTTTTTGTTCATAGAAAAGTAATGTCGTTTCATTGTTATCGAAATGAAAAACAATTCTGTTTTCAGGCTGGTTAAATAAAAATAATTCTAATCCAAAATCTGTTTCATTTATGAAAATGAAAGATTTATCTGCATCAATTTTGCGATATTGTTTTAAGTCGGCCTTTTTAATTAAATTAAAGAATGCCGTGGCTTTATTTAGAAGGTCTGCAGAAATATTTTTAAGTTCTTTTGTATACTCAACAAATTTATCTATTTGTTCAAAGAAATTGTAGGTTTTGAATTTTTTTTCTGTAATCATATTTAAAGCATTTAATTTTTGCGGTCTTTAATATTTAAATAGGAAGGAATTAGCTTTCTGATTTAAATGTTTTTCTGGAGTAATTTTATTCCCGAAGCTAGTGGTTATTTGTTGGATAAACTATAAAAATCAATCTTATGTCCTCAACTTACCTTACTTTTTCATATTTGCTTTTAGTAATATCGCCGAAATGATCCAGAACTAATTGCTTCAGCCAAAACCCGGCGCTTCTAACTAATCCCCACTGCTGAAACCGGCGCATGGAAGTAGTGGCATAAGTATCTATCAGCGCATACCTGCCATAAGGCAATAATTTTAAAATTAAATTTTTCTGTTCACGGATTTCTCGCTGATGGTCATAGCCGTTAACGGCATCAAAATGCCTCTTTCGGCAAATTAGCACCCCGCCGACCCAGCCCTGGTATAATTTGGTTTTATTGGCGATATTTTTAATGAAGCTGTGTAATTTAAACGCTGGGCTTGATGGCTCAGGCTTTACTTTAGTCGTAGCGACAGAACAGTTCTCGTTAAACACCGAATTTATTTTTTGTAAAGCATCTTCGTCTAAAATCGTATCTGCATCTAAAAAAACCAGAATTTCCCCCTGAGCTTTGCTGGCTCCATGATTTCTGGCTCTACTTACATTAGCTTTAGGCATCTTTAACAGCTGCAGCCGGTCATTAATGCGCTTGCCAACAATCTCTTCGGTTTTATCCGTACAGCCGTTGGCAACTACAATCGCCTCAAAGTTCTGAAAGGTTTGTTGTTTTAGGCCGTGCAGGGTTGACCTAAGATAATTCTCTTCATTATGCGCGGGGATAATAACAGAAATTCTTGGAACCACCACCCCAGTTGAGTAAAGATAATATTAAAGGATTTGTATATTGGAATGAACATATTACATAACTGGTTTAACCTAACTAAATATCCAAATAATTAACCGCCCAGAGCATGGAACGATCGCAATAATAAAACCATGTTTGAAACGGTTTTCCGCTGCTGTTAAGCACTTCCGGATAACCTTGGTATTTCTCGATCATTTCCGTATAAGCTTGTTTATATTCCTTAGCTTTTTCCTTGTCAAAATGCTTTACCAGCTTAATAAAAAAGGGCCCCATGTGCGTCCAAACGGCATTGCTTTCATAATCTTTCATCGCTAATTTTTCCTGCCAGATGAATTTAACGCCATCGGCAGTTTTAGTGTATTTCAAAGGGAAAGGCAGGTCTAATTCATTCTCCTGAATTTTCCTGATGGCTGATTCCATCATTTCCTTATCTTTAATTAAACCTAAGATAAACGGAAATAAATTGGCATCGCCGGCAACATAATTTTTCTTCCGCAGATCGTCAAAGAAAAATTCGCCGCTCCAAAAATGGCGCTTTAACAAATCCGAATAGTTAAATTCAGCCAAAGGGTTGATTAATTTCATCCCCGCCAAGTCTTTAGCCAGCAATCCCGCCATCGAATTATCATAGCAAGAACTTTTTCTTACCGCAAAATCCTTCATAGAAGAGAACTGTTTTTTGGGCGTAACCAGCCCGGTTTGCTCCTCGATAATCTCTTTGAAAAATCGCCGGATTTCCTTATTCAAGAATTGCTGATACGGAAGATAATGAAACTTGGAAATTTTAATGGCATGAATCAGCCAGGGCAAGGAATCTGCCGCCTCGGCAGGAAAATCAAAGGGTTTGCCTTCTGGAGAAATCGTGGCAGTGATTTTTCCGGATTCCTTAAACCGGTTAAGAGCATAGCGCAGGGTTTGGTCTATCTCTGTTTTATAATCATGTTTCAATAAGGCCTGCGCGCACCAGCCAAAATCTCTGGTCCAGAATCCCGGAAAGTTTTGCCTGGACGTCTGGAAATAGCGGCCGTTCCAGCAATCCCGGACTATTTGTTCACAGATTTGTTCCGCAGTCCCTTCATATTTTTTAGGGCTGATTCTGGTCTTAAAACTGCTGAGAAAAACTTTCGATCCTTGCGTTAAATAATCTGCAAAAGAGGCCATCAGCTGGAGTTTTAGATGAGGAAATATAAAAAGATATGCCTTCAAAACAATTATTTTGGCTGTTCATAGGCTTTGTGTAAAAAGTCCTAATTTTGGCTTACTTTATACACACCCTCTTGGCTTTCTACACGGAAGAGAGGTTTAACCCCTGTTTTGAGAATAGGTCTTTCGGATTGTTTGGGTAACAGTTACGTTCCCTTCATTATCCGCTTTTTCAGTGATGATATATTCAACCGCAAAAATATGCTCTAATTATCAGAATTATCTATACTACAATTATCCTTAATGATTTACAAACACCTTCTCATAATTCAGCCAAATCTGTTCAGCCACTTCCTTCTCAGATAATTCCTTAATCTCCGCAATTTTCTTAATTGTTTCCACCACAAAGGCCGGTTCGTTTCTTTGCTCGGGGAAAGGGCTGAGGTAAGGCGCATCAGTTTCCGTTAACAATTGTTTTAAGTCCACCATTCTCACTAAAGTTTGGAAGCTGTGAGATCGTAAGATATTCGGCGGAATGGAAAAATAATGCCCCAGTTCCGCGGCTTTCTTAATTAAGTTTTTCTTGCCGGAAAAGCAATGATTAACAACGGGTATTTCTTTATCTTTAATTTCCTGCTCCAAAATTTCCAGGCATTCTTTCTCCGCTTTGCGGGAATGAATCACCATTGGCTTCTTTAACTTGAGGGCAAACTTAATGATCCGCCTAAAATTATCGGCTTGCTGCTGATAAGTCTTTCCCTTATCCGCCCAGTGAAAATCCATGCCTACTTCGCCAATTGCTATAACTTGGGCTTTATGCTTCTCCATAAACTTAAATTCCTGTGCTAGATTAATAGGAACCACCTGCCGGGGCAAGCCGATTTCAGCTTCGGCTAAACCCAAGGCGTCAATGGGATAAATGCCTAAACTAACTTTGATTAAAGGATCTGTTTCGGCTAGGGCCAGGACTTCTTTATTAGCCGCTGGATTGACGCCGGAACAGAGGATAGCTTTCAAGCCGGCCTTTTTAGCTCGTTCCAGAACTTGATCTAAATCGGGCTTGAATAAGTTATGGTTCAAATGGCAATGAACGTCAACAAGATTCATTTTAATAGTTTTACCGCCAGATGATTTAAAGTTTTCTGGCCTTTTTGGTCTTTCGATTTTTTTTAGAAGATTTAGCGAAATAAACTACTACAAAAACGATTATCAAAATCGAAATAATCATCACTGCATCCAGAATGTAAGCAGTTAACGTTCTGGAGGGAAATGGGTTAACAATAGCTCCCGTTGGAAGAGCGCTGAAAGCAGGCTTATCATCCACAACAGGCAAAACCTCATTCTCAGATGGCGGCAGCAGGTTGGTTAGCCCTGGCGCAGGAGTAGTTTCTGAAGGCGATTCAACAGCCGCCGTTTCTTCTGAACTAGTTTCTGAATTAGGCGCCCCATATCCGGATGAGCCTCCGGCATCGCCGAAAGAACTGGGCGGTGCCTCTGCGCTGATTAACCCCTTCACGCCGGAATGCCTAAGGCCGGTGATTTTAAAAACAGAACCTTCATCAAAGCAGGAATAATTTTGCACAGTAATTCCGCTAGAATTGCCTATGCAACCAGTAAAATCCATTTCCTGGGCTTCCTGGCATAAAGAGCTTATTTCCGAGATAGAACTAATTTCAACATCTTTAACGCATAAGCCGATAAAATTATTGTCTGGCAAGTGCAGAGTTTTGCTGCCGGAAAATTGCGGCCCTAAATTAATAATTAGCGAATCGGCAGCCGCGAGGAGGCTTATTTTTTTAAAATCCAATGGGCCTAGAGAAAAATTATAGCTGAAATTAACCAGCAAATTCCGGCCGTCGCGCAGCTGGACTTCTTTAACCCCGCTAAAACTGCCGGTGGCATTTTGTCCATCAATCGTCGCATTTAAGCTGGTTACCCCGCTGCTGTTGATATCTTGCCAATTGCCGCGAAGCATGTCTATCTCGTCGGGAATTCCATCGGCATCAGCATCGGTAGAATTGACTAAGAAAGAAATCCTTGCAGTATTATTAATATTATTAAACAGATCATTGGCTGTAATAGAAATATTATAAAAACCCTGCAGATTAGGAATGGTTAAAGAAGCATTATAATATAAACCAGAAAAGATCAAGGGTAAAGACATCTGCGTCTGATTCGGGTAGTTAATTAACGCTAACACTGAATCTAAGCCGGAATCATCGGTGGCATTGACTATTAAATCTAAGGTTGAACTAACATTTAAAGGGCTAGCCGCCGCAGTTAAAATAGCAGCCCGGGGAGGGACAGCTTCAGTATAGTAGATCGTTATATCGTCTATTTCCCGCAGAGCGAATTTATCCTGCTTAATTTTATCAGCATAAATCCTTAAAGCATCAATAGCTGTATTCTGGTTAAAAGGAACATTGGAAGCCAGCAGAGCGCCATTAACGCTAACATTAAACATAGAATGATCTAATGACATCAAAACCTGAATGGAGGCGTTTCCCCCGCTAATTACGGCTATTTCAGCCGTGGAATTTCCTTGAGCATAACCAAAGCCTTCTTCATGAGCAAAGCCATTTTTCGTCCCCCCCCATTTTAAGTTAACCGCTACCCCATGGGAATCACTGTCGGCTGGCGAGGCCAGGGTAGAATTTTCTCCCAACTGCAGCCACAATTCATAATCCTTAGCCTTCTTGGTTTGCTTAAAATTAAAAGTAAAAGTCCAATTTAAAACTCCATAACTGCGTGGTGTAAGGGCCTGGCTGATTAACGGCCTGTTTCGAGCCCGATCAGTATCAAAAACTAGACGACGATTTTTGATTTTGGCATTGGACTGGGAATTAGATTTGGAATTGCCTATAATTACTGGTTCAATACTCCG
The DNA here is from genome assembly GCA_018303045.1 of Candidatus Woesearchaeota archaeon. Classification (GTDB taxonomy): domain Archaea; phylum Nanobdellota; class Nanobdellia; order Woesearchaeales; family GW2011-AR9; genus JAGVYX01. Next base: position 1,058 of record JAGVYX010000013.1, on the reverse strand, counting down.
ATCATCCAGATCCTCAGCGCTGGAATCGTTCTCATTTCCTTCATTATCGTCTTTACTTTTATTGTCATTCTCTTTATCATCATCTTCTTCATCACCTTCTTCATCACCTTCTTCATCACCTTCTTCTTCATCTTCATCAGCAGCAGCGCCATCTAATTCCAGCCAACCATAGCCCAGCTGATTGCTGTCGTTGCGGTCAAAAGAATCATTGAAAACAAGTTTCCAGATACGTTCAGAGTTCACCGGAAGCGCAGCAGCTTCCGCGCCGACAACGGCTCCGGTTACGGCTGATGAGAGTGTTGAAAGCTTAATGCCTAAAACAACCATTACAGTAACAATGGCTAAGGCAACCAAGGCTAAAGCCGGCAGAAACCACTTTTTTCTCATAGATCCAGCATAATTCTAAAATTTAAAAAAGTATCTGAAAAGTGGTTTTTATTCAGAATGAAGAAATTATTCATAATTAAGAAATGGAGAGCAACATTTAAAAGTAATCTCTAATTTAAGACAAATATGGATTCAGTCCGCAAATCAGGAAGTTGAAGCGCTTTTTCTTAGTTTATAATAGTTGGCAAGCTGCCGGTTTAGAGACCAGTTTAAATTCAAAAAATTACATCCTAAAAACAAAATCAATAAAAATCCCTACCACCGCAAGCGGCGAGGTATCAGAAACAAATGAAACAACCACAGAACATTAAAGAACAGCATCATCAGTACAAATCAGTAAAACAATTAATGACTTTAGAAAGTTCGCCAAAAATTAAAGGCTTTGATTTTGAAAAAGCGCAAAAAGAAGGATTCAATTTAAAAGAATTCCTGCAGGCTTATTCCACAACCGGTTTTCAAGCCACCAATTTAGCCGAAGGCATTGAAATAACTAAAATTATGCAAAGAGAGAAAGCAACAATTTTCTTATCTTTCACCTCAAATATGATCAGTTCAGGAGTTAGGGAAGCTATTGCTTATTTAGCCAAACATAAAAAAGCGCAAGTTTTGGTAACTTCTGCCGGAGGAATTGAGGAAGATATTATTAAATGCCTTAAACCGTTTGCTTTAGG